>NZ_SUEO01000138.1:992-17830 GCF_004962925.1 Mesorhizobium sp.
ACGCACTAGCCGCCGCCAGCGCCGGCGAGTTCGCGGCCTCGTCCGGTCGGGCGAGCAACCGATCGGCCTCGCTGAACGCGTGCGTCGGGATTCGCGCCCGCTTAAGCCCTTGAACGCGGACTTGTTGCGGCACGAGAGGACTGGCCGCGAGGAGGCCGCCTTGGGCATTCCGGCGGCTTCTCGACAGCATGCAGCCACCAGATGCCTGGGCAGTGATTACCTGGAACGCACGCCGGTCCTGCGCGGTGACAGGATCGGGATCGAGTGTGCCACGGGGCAAAATATGGCTTGGGATCAGCGGATCTTCCGCAGCGCGGCGCGGCCATGAGCGTGTGGTCATACCGAGCAGACGAACCCACCGGCGAGGTGCCGCGGCGAGATGACTCGCCGGGCACCACACGGCACAGCCGCCCGGATCGCGGCCGTCGGGCAAGCGAAGCTCCTGCAGAGAGAATTCCAGCGCCTCGGCAGGCGCGCGCCGCAGTGCCTCACTCCAAAGCACGTGAGCGGAGGTTCCCAGCAGCATAGTGCCCGCCTGCTCGGCCGCGGCCGGGCCGTTGGCCAGCATTTCGAGGACTGGCGTCAGGATCGGCCTCGGATCGATGCCGTCGGTTCGGAGATGGCTCGCTTCGTCCAGCGCACGAAGCCATTGATCGAGTTCGAAGAGCGCAGCACCAGGTTGCAGTTCAAGCGACCAGTTCAGCGGCAAGTTTTGCAATGCGCGGCTCCGGCCTGCGGCGTGACTGAAGAGCCGGCGAAGGCGGTCCTGACTGAGGCCATTCAGCAGAACGTCGGCAAGTGCGCCACAAGCTTGGCCTTCGCGGGACGCGAGGGCCAGTACACCGTGCGAGAAATGCAGCGGTAGGTCGGCGTCCGCTGCCAGGACGAGAAAGTGCTCGTCCCATTCCCCGGTCGAGGTGGCGCAAATCGCAATTTCTTCGGGTCTCGCCCGTCCGGATGCGATGAGCTCGCGCATCCAGCGTAGCGCTTCCACCACTTCAGCAGCGGGATTGGCGCATGACACCATTTCCATGGCGACAGCTGTTGGGCGCTGGTCAGTAGTGATCTCGCCCGGGAACCAGCTGACGTCCGTGGCGCCGGGACTGTGCCAGGAGAGGGGCACCGTCTCATTGAGGGCCTGAAGCAGAGGGTGCCAGACCGGGGCGACACTGACGATGCGGTCAAGTTCCACCGGCCCTAGCACGGACGCCGCATGGCCCAGCCGCTTCAGCGCGGCGTCGCGAAGGTCGCGCGGCGTCAGCACGCCTCTGGCTAGGTTTGCGCGGACGCGCTGCTCGATCTCGGCAATATCCGCCAGTCGGGCGCTGCGATCGTCGCTTGTCGGCAACGAAAGGTCGACCTGCCAGATCTTGCCGAGCGTCCTTGCTACGGCACGGATCATACCTGGAAGCTGCCGGATATTTTCTAACTCGGCAAACCCTCCGGCTTCGAGTGCAGCCCGGATGGCTGGATCGAGGTCCTCGGATCGGGCAGGTTGCGTAAAGCCGCCGGCCAAGCGGGCGGCCAGCTGCGGCATAGTGAGTATTTGCGCGCCGGTTTCACCGAGTCGCGCGGCAGCGATGCGACGCACTCGAAAGGCGAGAGATCCTTCGACGACAACGGTCCGGCGATTCATTGAATGGCCTTTGTTCCTCGATCGGGTAGTCGGGTAGCGAAATCTGGTCCGCGACCTCATTCCGTGCCCAAGCGACCCTTTGGGCGCACAATGTACATGTTGCCACCGAACAAACACTATGACGACTACAATGGCGCTCGTGATGAGCTCGGCTTTATCAGGGCAACGACGTCTGTGAAGAGGTTGGGCATCTCTGGTAGAAGCGGGCTTATTTTGTATCAGCCGGTTGTCGGAGCTAAAGGCGCTAGCGCTGACTGAGCGCCAACGTCCTGCCATTGAGTTCCAGGCTGCAATCTTATGCGACTTTCGAAGCACAGATCGTGAACATGGAGAGGCGCTCCGGCATGGTTGGCGTGGACCGCCTTGAGGTCAGTTTGGGCCCGAAAGTGGAATAACGGCATCCGGCGTCTAAGCAGCAATTGCGGACATTCGCATCAGTTGGGCGCAGCATCTCCTGCTGACCCGAAATGAACTTGGTATGCACCAGGCAAGTCTAGTTGGGCGAGCGCCACCCTCGGTAAGGACGCGAGGGGGCGCGCAGCGAACCACCCTCGCATAGCCCGGTCCGGCCGCAAGGCGGGATGCGCTCTCTTCTTCTGTGATATAAGGGACGTAAAACGGGGGGACATATGCCAAGGCGTGCGAATAAGCTTGAGCGATGGGAAGTTGCGATCGTCAAAGCTATGCTCGTCAAGAAGCGTGTGCCTCAAGACATTCAGGCGTACTTCTCGCGTCCAACGCGGTCAATTAATCACGCTCGTATCTCCGAGATTCGTGATGAAAAGAAACACAAGGCGGTCAAGCTCGCCACCGATGACGAACTAGATGCTTTCTTGGAAGCGTGGCCCGATGTTGACCCGCAAACGGGGTTGCATCTGCAAAGTGATGAACTTCTTGTCAAAGCCCGCGAGGCGATGATCGCCGCCGTGCACACCTTCAATAGCGCCGGGCTTTTCTTCAGAGCTGAGTTGTTCATTGTGACCAGCGTAATCGGTTGGACCTACCTCCTGCATGCCTTCTACAAGCTGAAAGGAATAGACTACCGATACCGCAAGAATGGCGCCGTGCAAAAAACGCCATCCGGCGCCGACAAGTACTGGGAGCTAACGCAATGTCTCAACCACGGGCAATGCCCTCTCGACAAGGGCGTGGTGAACAATCTCAAGTTTCTCATCGAGATCAGGCACGAAATAGAGCACCGGTTTACAAGCCGCATCGATAACGCACTGAGTGCCAAGCTCCAGGCCTGCTGCATTAATTTCAACGACGCAATCAAGGCGCTTTTCGGCAAGGAATTTGCGCTTGAAAAGCGGCTCCCCATTGCGTTGCAGATGGTGACATTCGACGGCGCCCAACGCGCAAGCCTGATGGGCGCCGATCTCCCCGATCATATCGCGACGGCTATCGACGCGTTCCACAACGGATTGTCGGAGGAAGAGCAGAAAGACCCGAAATTCCGCTATCGGGTTGCCTTTGTCCCCAAAGTCGCGGGTAAAGTCCAAAATGCCGACCTCGCGATCGAATTTGTGAAACCTGGCTCACCAGAGGCTGAAGCGGTTGAGAAGGTGCTTCTGAAGGAGGTCGAACGGCCGAAATTCCTGCCGTCGAACATCGTCGCCGCCGCCAAGAACGCCGGATGTCCAGGATTCAGCATGCACGATCACACATTGCTAGTGAAACAACTCGACGCGCGAAACCCCGGAAAGGGATTCGGGACCAAGATCGCGAACAACTGGTATTGGTACGAATCTTGGCGCGACAAGGTTTTGGAGAAGCTAGCTGAAGGCTGGACGCGGCCAGCCAAATAGGATCGTCACCAGTTCACACGGCTGCAAAGAACATGAACGACAAGTTAGAAGAAAAAATCCCTATTCCAAACAGCGTAACGCGACGCACCCCCCGGCAACCCGACGGCGACGGGTTTCTCGTGTGTTGTAGCGGAGGCGTTCGTGCCATCCAGCAAGACAAGGACGTTTGGTTCATCGACCCCGTCTTTGACGTCGGGCCATGTGCGAAGGGTGTCATCTCCGTGCTACAGGTCCAGGCCTTGTTAAAGCAGAGCGGTCTCAAAGAGATCGCCTTCCACCGCACCGGCTGGCTTAAAGGCGAGTATCACTCGTCGTGGTCCCCTATCGTGCCGGGCCGCAAGAATCATATGATCGGTCCTGCCGACATCTGGAGTCAGATCGCGGGTAACCTCGCCCGCGCGCGAACCGCGTCGGAAATCAAAACCCTTGATAAGCCGTCGCATCGGCAGCTCGCAGCCCTGCTTGATGCCCGTGGCGAGACTGAGAGGCTTGCGCAATCAATCAGTCTCAGCCTGCGCAATATGGACATGAGCATCGAGCAGATTGCCGAGTTCTATAATGAACAGCTCGCGAACCACATGGCATCTGGCCTTCTTGACGGCCGAAGGTCGGGCACCACGCTGGACCAGATGCTCTATGCCCATGTGCATGCCTTTTTCATGCACCTGGGTGCTGCACGGGACTACTTGGCGACGCTGATTGGCTTCCGGCTCGGAAAAGATCTGCAAAAAAAGGATTCACTGGCGCGGCTGGTTGATGTCCTCAGAACCGATGATTTCGGCAAGGACGCCTTGCTCGATATTTTCACAGGGCGAGGCTATTTGCGGAAAAAGGCCACCAGCACAAACAAGGTCGAAGTCGCTGGTTGGCTTGCCGAGGTTACTGACCTACGCAACCTGTTGATGCACAAGCGTCCATACGGCGCCCGGTTTGCCGAACACATGGGTTACGCCGTCGCCGTCGATGCGGCCAATGGCCTCTATCGATACACCCGGCCTATTGTGCTGGACGATGGCGAGCACGACGTCCTCGATCTTATTCTCCAACACTACCGAACCGCGTGTTCGCTCTTTTTCGACTGCGCCGAACGATCCGGCTTGGACAGCGACGTGCTTACGCTAACCGATGCCGACATAATATCGGTTGAGGTCACGTCGAACTAACAGGGAGGCGGATGTGCACGCTACCGTTCGATTGTCGCAGCCATTTCGTCAACAGGAGGCAATCGGCCGTCGATCCGCTCAAGTTGATAATTGTCGTCATCCAGGGTGCGGGCCTCATATTCATCCTGAGCTGGCAGTAACCCGGTCGGCACAGGATTAATCGCCGACGGGTTGTGGACGACCGCCGACCGTGGAACTTTACCTAGCAACGTTCCTTCGTCAGCATCAATCGCCCAGATTGCGCTGACTGGAGTGAACCGTTGATCGAGGAAGGTGTCCACTGGAACCGCCTCACCTCTGGGTTTAGATATGAGCATTCGCCGCTGATGCTCAGGCGCGCTGGCTTCCAGCGTCTCGCGATTAAACAGTACCTGCAACGGGCCGATAGCGAATGTTGCTTCCACGGCAAACGGGAATTGGCTGATCCCATCGATACAATCGAATGCGCCGTCATATCCTCGCAGTAGACGGGAATTAATAGCGATGACATACGCGTCATCCGCCGCCACGACGCCGGACGCCAGATAGCCCCGCAAGCCGCGGTCGTTTCCCAGAAGCTTTTCTGCTTTCTCTTTGATGGCTGCGGTCCAACGAAGGAGAATGGCTTCGTGGGGGAAATCTCTCACATCGCCGCCCGGCGGGGCAAGCCAACCTTCCGGTACATTAGCAGGCGTTGGCGTGATAACCTCGACCCAGATGCGCCGTCCCTTATGCTCGACGCAAAAGTCTGGGCCTTCAGGGGGGTGGAAAAAGCACAGCCCTGCCAACTCAAGCTGATGCGCAACGAGAACTTCGGCCAGTTGTTGCCAGTATGTCAAGTTGTCTGTCGAACACAGCCGTCGCTCGGCATCCCGATCACCAAGCCCGGCATCAATATAGCGCTGACACGCAGCAATGATGCTCTCACGCAGCGCAGCGATCCGCTCCCTCGCGTGGGGATAACGACGTTCAATTGCTTCCCTAAGCGGCATGGAGCGGACCCATTTTTCAGGCCTATGGCGTATTAGATCGGGACTTGAGTACCTCTAATCCCGGCCCTTTGGAGCCGGGAAACTGCCAACCCATGTGCGTAACCGAATTGACCACCGCACAAATCAATTCGACCACGTGCCGCTGCGTTTGCTCAAGATAGGCCACGTCAATCGGCGTCTCGAAGATGCGATCCTTTCGGTCAACGAACAGAGGAACGGCGCGACCGTCCTCATCCGGCGCTCGCCAGGATCCATGGCAAAGTACGTTGCGCAGCGTCGCGGCGGCGCGCAAATCGTGAATAAGGTCAGGTAGGTTCGAGATCGTAGCTCCTGGGTGATTCTGGACAGCCCTATCATAGGCATCAATCAGCCCGCCGAGAGGATCGATGAGTGCACGCCGTAATGTCACTAACCATTTTCCAAACTCAGCTTCTATCGCGTCGTCGGCGGTTTCCCGCGTGCCTGTAAAAGCGAAAATTGCCTTTCCGAGTGTTTCTTCCAAAAATCCGTATGTCGCTATCGCGCGGCCGAGCGTTTCCCAAAACGCCGCGCTGTGCAGATGCGTGGGAAACTCGGGTGGCAGCCTTTCGCGATCGATAAGAAAACCTTGGTTCATTGTTTTTTCAGTCATAGGTCCTCCGCATGTCGAGCATTATTCCAAGCTGATCACGACTGCACCAAGGCTTTAGGCCCTCCCAGCGGATTCGGTTAGCGTCGGGGTTCCTTCAACGGCAGTTTTTGGCGCGACCTCGTCCTTCGGCCTAGCCTTCCTTCGGTAGTGTCTGCTTACGGGCAGTGGCAAAGTCGCCCGCTACGGCCGGCATGCGGCGCTTTGCGAATATTCCGGGCAGCTGGGGCTCAGAAAACTCGATAGCCTCGCCGCCCGCCGCATCGATACCCATCTGGCGATTTGTGCTCGTTCAGGTCAAGCGATTGCGTTTTACGCGTGAACGTCTTTTGGCAGTACGGGCATTGAACCTTGTAAGTGGGCTCATAGGCCCGGAACACCTTCACCTTCGGCATCCTTCCGATACGCGTCCTGACGGAGCGAGCAATGCGTCCAGCACGCCCCGCACCGAAATCTTTGCCGAAATAGGCATTCCTTGCCTCTTCTCCAGCCTTAGAAAGCTCGATTTCATAGCGCGGCTCGAATTTGTCGTCGGTGAGCGACAGCGCCTCAACGTCCGTGTTGAGAAATGCCTTGATGCTCGGCCCTCTGCTTCGTCCGCCTGTCGTATCATAAGCGTAGAAATATTCGCGCGCGGATTTTCCCGCCGCTTGCTTGTAGGCGAGTGAGTACGGTTCGATGATCCGTTCAACGCCGTGATAGGTGAGCTTCATCAGCCTGCGCTCGGCCCCTGCTTCTAGGATCATGTGCCGATGCTCTCCGCCGAAATAGAGCTGCTCGCCCCAACCGCCGCTGCTCACGCCGTCGAACAAGCGTTCAATGCTGTCTTTGAAACCTTCCACGGCGCGGTCGAAACCGAACCGGGTCGATTTCGGGCAACGGATATATCTCTCCCAGACGCCGCCGAAGAAGCCCAGGGGGATGCCGAGCAAAACGCCCTTGGCTGCGCCAGGGCTGGCGCCGAAAACAGTTTTATTCAGAAAGGTGCGCAGGACCAAGCCGCGATCCAGCTCGATAGAGCGGTCAATGAAGGTCGAATACACGAGGTCGAAAAGGTCGTGTGAGTGCCTTCGCTGTATCAGGCATTTCAGCTTGTTGGCGACGACCTCCTCCAGCGCCATGCAGTTCAGTTCCGCGCTACAGGCGGCCGTATCTGAGTAAGGGTGGATAAGCTGACGCTTGGTCGCGGGGAGATGGAGGCGGTCAAAGTCGGTCACGTTTAATTTGACGCTGATCGTCAAATCGTCCTGGTTGCCAAAGAAATCGGTGAAATATACGCGGCCCTTGTATGAGCGCCGGGCGCTATCCACCACAGGCCCCGCCGCGAAAGTGTTGCGGTCGATCAGGAATTCGACACCGCAGGCGGTTTGAGCTTCCCGGCAGGCATTATTGATCTGTTCGCCCATTTGCACGGCGTCGATGGCGTCACTGACGGAAAAATCGAGGTCGGCTGAAAAGCGGGTGTCCGGATAGAAGGCTTTGCGTAGGCAGTTGCCGCCTTTGAATACGAGCCTGGACCGTAGATAATCGTTCTCGAAAATGGACTTGAGTAGCCATCCGAAAACATAGTCTCGCTCGACGTTCGGATGATGAATATCGAACTCGATCGCCTTCGCTTTGATTTCTTCCTGATCGATCATCTTTAGCGCCCCAAGCACCATAAGGGCCGTCGGGGGTGCGAGTCGAGCGTCCTTAGTCTTCGTGCAGTCGCTTGCGACTGACATATGATGTTTCCGGGATCGTCGACAACAGCCATGAATGACCGATGTGCGGCGCAAGCCTTGTTCGGTCAGCACCTCAGGAAGATTGCCTATTGGTAACCGCATTGCAGTAGTTGGAAGAAGCACGCCATCGATTCACTCAAAGATGGGGGGCGGGGATCGGCCCGCAAGAGTTTAACAATGCCATACAGACGCGAATTGACATTGCCGCCAGTCGTTGCCGAGCTGATTACCGCGCGAAACAGGCTGCGGGAACATTACAAGATCGCTGGCCTCAAATTCACGCTTGACGGCAATCTGGTTGGCGACATCGGTGAGGCGGTGGCAGCCGAACTTTTCGGCATCAAGCTGATCGAAGCGAACGGCACCGGTATCGACGGCCGCGCTGCCGACGGGCGTTCCGTGCAGGTGAAAGCAACGGGAACCGGAAGAGGCCCGGTGTTCCGGTGCGTCGATACCCGAGCCGACCACCTGCTGTTTTTCGATATCGACTTCGACAGCCTCAGAGGCGAGATTATATTCAATGGCCCTGAGCACATCGCGCTGGTGAAGATGCCGAAAGCGTGGGTCGGGCAACGGCCCGTCTCGAAGGTGCAGATCAGGGCAGCGGATGCCCTTGTGCCGATCGAGGATCGACTGAGGCGGATAGACGTCTAGCCGAGGTGGTGGCCGGGCGCCAGCATAATTTCCCTAGCCCCGCAGCAATGTGTAGGACTGCATCGGTTCTGTAAACCTAGCCAGCAATGACCCGGGCAACGTACCCCGCCATCCCGTGGCGTCTGATCTCCGCCTTATCGCAATGATCGCAACAGGCGCGGAAACGTCGAGACTTCGTCCGAGTGCCGAATGCCCAATCCAGAATCCAGACCGAAAAGCTTGGACGTCGAGTGGTCTTCGGCCCCTGAAAATATTCCGAGATTGCGGTGCGCATGCAGGACCGGGTCTTCATCAGCTCACTGACCTGATCAATCTGATGATAGCGTTGCTCCAGCATATGCTCCCGGTCGAGCGCGGAAATCTGTGCTGCCTCCACTGTTTTCTCGGCCATGAAGCGTAGCCTTGAGATATCGCGGCCGACGCTCGAACCATTGTGGAACATGACCGCCACGGAAGGCTTTCCATCCCTCCCGGCGCGACCGAATTCCTGCAGCTGGTCTTCAACCGAGGCCGGCTGCTGCCAATGGATCACGAGGCGGACATTCGGCACATCGAGGCCCATGCCAAAGGCGTTAGTGCAAATGATCTGGTCGACGGGCGGCCTGCTTTGCCCAAGGAAGCGCTTGACGAGTTCCTGTCGTTCCCAAGCGTTTCCCAGTCTGGAATGATAGAGCGGCACTTCAAGCCCGAGATTGCGTAGCTCCGCTTGCAACTCCTCTCCAACCTTCGTCGAGGGCACGAACACCATCGCCTTCTGTCCTTGGAGCTGCGGTATCCGCAAGAGAGATGCGATTTCCCCGGCTCGCTGATCGGCTGCGCGTCGCCATCGGAGGAGCGCGATATTCGGTCTGTCGACATCGCGCACAAAGATCTCGGCGTCTTCGATACCGAGCGATTTGAGGATGCGTTGCTGCATCTCTCGCCCAGCGGTCGCGGTGAACGCCAAGACAGGTGGCGCACCTAGCTTTTCGCGGACCTCCTTGAGGCGCCCGTATTCCCGCCGAAAGTCCCTACCCCATTGATCGACACAATGGGCCTCGTCCACGACGATGAACGATGGCCGCGTCTGCTTCAGGGAAGCACGTTCGTCCTCGCTCCTGACAAAGAAGCGCTCGGGAGCCAGATAGAGCAATTTGATCGCGCCCCGTCCCAGCAGCGAAAACCGGGTTTGCTTTTCGTCGACGCTCAGGTCGCTATTGATAAAGGTGGCCGGGATCTTCTTGGCCAACAGATCAGACACCTGTTCCGACATCAGAGTTTTCAGAGGACTGACAACCATGGTCAGACCGCGGCGAAGCATAGCAGGTAGTTGGAAGCAAAGGGTCTTGCCCGATCCAGTGGGACTGACGACCAGGACCGATTTTCCAGAGAGAGCTGCCAGCACAATCGGCAACTGGCCTTGCCGGAAGCGATCCATCTCGAACAGACGGAGGGCCGGGCCGAAGTTGCCGACGCCTTCTGAAACCTGGCCTTCAGTATCCAACCAACGGGCAAGCCTGACCGCCCATCGCTCAATAACACGTCTCGCAAGACCACCCGCCAGGTTTGGGTGATGGACTGCATGGCAGCCATCACAGAGGGTAACCAGATTCGCGAGTTCGTCCGTTCCACCCATCGATCTGGGTAACAGGTGATGGACATCCGCTTGGGCCGACTTCACCGGGGTCGAGCACGAGACACAACGGTAGTCGTCACGCTTTAGAACCTGAAGGCGTATTTCCTGCCACGAATCGGCGGCAATAGGTTGATCCATTTCTACTCTTGTCCAAGTCCCCGAAAACAACAGGAGTAGCAGAACAGGTTTATGAAAGTTTTATGAAAGGCTGACCATTGCTGCATTGATCAGGGGGGAAGTTTGCTACAGAGTGCTTTGGGCAAATGGGCTTTGGGGCTATGTGGCAGATTCTGTTCTGCGCTTTCGCGTTGCTGGTAACGGTGACCTCGGCAGAGGCAGCCGAGATCGAATTTCTCGATATTCCAGGTAATGACGGGTTCATCAGCATCAAAGGCGAAATCGCCGGCGGCGATGGCGACCGCTTCTACGATCTGATCCAGGGTCATGATCGGATTTCGGTTATCCTTCAGAGCCCAGGCGGCCTTGTTAAGGAGTCTCTGCAGATCGGGGCGGAAATCCGGCTCCACAACTATGCGACTATGGTTTTACCGGATAGCGAGTGTTTTTCCGCTTGCGGCCTGATCTGGGTTGCGGGTGCCCGGCGATATATGTCGGCTTCTTCAAAGATCGGCTTCCATGCCGCCTACCGGGAGGAGAACGGCGAGTACAAGGAATCCGGAGTGGCCAATGCCGAGATCGGATCTTACCTGACGCACCTCGGTCTGCGCATCGAAGCGATCCGATTCTTCACGATTGCTGGGCCGAACGATTTCCTGCTCCTGACGCCGGATCGAGCGCGGGCACTCGGAATCGACATCTTCGAACAAGACGGTTTGAAGGTCACCACACCAAGGGATGCACCGACGGTTGACATCTACGCAGATCGATTTGTGTCTTACGGCATGCTCCGCTCACGTTGCGAAGGATTCTTCCTATTCGACAAAGGAATCGTCGAGCGGGAGAACATCGAAGCGATCAAGACGGGTCAGCAGGTCGCGGGGAACGACACCTGGATTGAAGTCTGGACGCCGATGCTCAAAGAAGCAAAGACGGAGCTGAACACCAAGGGAGCGCTCACGGTCTGTTTGGAGACGGAGGCTCATCTGCGAGACCAGGGTTTGCCGACAGGGATCGAAGGCCCGAGTTTCGATTGCCGGAAGGCGGTTACGCTAACGGAAAAAGCCCTATGCCGAGATGCCGGATTATGGGCGAAAGACCGAGCGATGAACGCGATCTATCTCTTCATGCGGAGCTACGACAACGCGAAGGCTCGCAAGGCACTGCTGGCAAACCAGCGCGATTGGATCAAGCAACGGAATTCCTGTGGCGGCAATTTGCTCTGCCTGAACCAATCCTATGACGACCGCTTCCAGCTGATGAAAGCAGTCGATCTCGGCCAGCCCGCAAACGGTGGCTAATCGGGATCACTGCCTGCAGAATGAAAACCGCTCGACCTTGTAGGTCTCCTCGGAGACTTTCGTCAGGTTTCCCGATCCGATGTCGTAGTAGCTGCGGATCCAGGTGTCGTAGTCGCCAACGGTCGTGTCCTTCCAGTCCGCCTGCAGCAGGGTGCTGTCGATCCCGTATTTCATCTGGAGCTGGTAGTTCTCCTCACCGCCGAGCGGGAAATCGACCACCCTACCGTCCCTGGCGTCGGTCAGAAACGCGAAGATGCAGGACGTGCCGCAGCCGATTTTGATCAGGGTGAAATGACCGCCGAAATTTGGCCCGGCCTTCATCTCGTTCCGGATGCGCGTCCTATAGTGAGCGCCGGAACCCGTGAATTTCGGCAATACGGATTTGCCCTTCAGATAAGTTTTCGTGGGATAGTCCGCGAAATGCGGTTCAGCCGATGCCGGTGTCGCCGCAAGAAAGATGGCGGCCAGCACCGCCGAAATCAGTCTCTTCATATTGCCCAAGTCCCCTTCATGGGACGGCAATGCCTCCGGCGGTCCGTCGTGTCAACGATGCCGCCCTATTGAAAGGCAGCGGAAGTTTTATTCCTGCTATCGTCAGATACTCAATCGGACCGTCAACGACGCCGATATAAAGGGACGCACTTACAGCCCATTCCACTTCATCAGCTCGGCGCAAGGCGAAGATTATCTGGCTGTTGCATTGGCGATGCAACGCGTCTGACCTGAAGCTCCGAGCGATTAACTGGTCCACCCTCGCCGAAACAGGTTCTTTCGTCCTGCTGCCTTCCTTTCAATACGACCTATCCGTGTTCTCTTGACTCTTGCCAGGATTGAGCGCCGAATAACCATGTACTTGGGGGGGGTGAAATGAAATATTTGATTCTAGTTCTTACTGTTCTTTTTGGTGCCTATAGCGTTGTCCCGGCGTTGAGCCATGGTGGCGGGACAGACTCAAACGGTTGCCATACGAACCACAAAACTGGCGAGTATCACTGCCATTAGGGCCACTTGCTATGATCAAATGTTTTGCGCTCGCAATCGGACTCATTTTGGGAACGTCCGATGCATATGCTTGGGATGGGACGGATACGACGACTGGCGAGACTGTTGAGATTGGCAAGGGAAATCTTGTTAGGACGGGCAGGGACATCGAAATATTTGACAGTGGTGCTGGCGAATATCGCGACGTAACTGTCGAAAGTATTCGGCGGCACGGATCAACAGTTGAGGTCGAGGTCTACGACAACGAAAGCGGCGAGTACCGGACTCTTGAAATGGAAGATGACTGATCGTCGCTACTCAACTGCACTCGCGCAGTGATGGCCCTATCCCACGAATTTAGCGCAAGGCAGCGATTGGAGCTAAACTCGGCAACGTGAGCGTTCGGATTGGGGACAAGAGTGGATAAGAGCACGATCCCCAATAAAATTTTTCGAATACTCAAATAGTCAAGTGACTCAGAAAGCGGACAGCATGTCCGCCATGCCTTCGCACTTGAATCCCGCGCAGGGTAGATCGGTGCCTGTGCTTCTTCTTGGCCCAGCTTGTGTCCGCTGCAATGATGCTTTGCTGCATCTTATTAAAGGAGGGCTAAATGAAAACCCGTGATTCCGGCCGCATTTGCGGAGTTGACCCTAACGGCCTTTGCAAGTCGGCGCCCATGCGCACAGCGGCGGGACGGATAGCAAAGGTTGCCATGAGAGCCACCAGACAGGCGATTATCACGGCCATTAGCTAACCCAGCATCATCGGTGCTCTAGATCCGTGCTGCTGCTTAGGCGATTCTTCCAAGTTAATTTGCGTCAATGTTCAGATCGATAATTGAAGTATAGTGCCAACGGATGGGGGCTTTGTCGGGGTGGGAGCGCGCGATCTAGAGCAAGTCGAAATCGAGATCCCGCAGAACTTTTTAGGTTTTGTGGAAGGCGCCCTGCTTCGCGTTCAAATTCAATATCCATCGCTTCGCTTCTCGGTTTCGGCCAGCGGCGTCGAGGTAGCCCGCCTTCCAGATCTCGATTTGGATGACGTGCGTAAGAGCGTTCTGCATGCGGTCTATCGAGAAAAGATCTACGTAGAAACCCTGCCACTTCGACAAGCGCTGATCACTGCGGTGACTACAAAATGACCGTTTGGCCGCTCAAGTTCCGAGAGCGCACCGACGGCCAATTGCTGTTCACCGACGACGCGGGTGGGTTCTTCGTTGGCAGCCATCGGTTTTTAGAAAGGCTTGCCAAGAATGGTCTGTCGCCCGCCGATCAATTATTCCTCCGCAACAACGGTCATGCTTTTGAACAAGTGGGCGATCCGGACTGGCTGTCGTTTGCCTATCGGTGGTCACGAAGGCAGTCGAAGCAGCAGGACCTCTCCTACCTTATCTTGGTCCCCACGCTCCGCTGCAATTTGGCGTGTGACTATTGCCAAGTTTCACGTGCTCCGGAGTCCGCGCGCGGTTTCGACTGGAGCGGTGAAACATTAAATGCGGTGCTCGCCTTCATCGGAAAGATGAAGGGTCCGGAGATCAAAATCGAGTTTCAGGGCGGTGAGCCATTGCTTCGAGTCGATCTGCTTGAGCAGGTACGCTCGTTCACCCGATGCAAGTTTCCAAGCAGCCAGTTTGTTGTTTGTACCAATCTGCAGCGGTTGGGGGAACGGGAATGGGCTTTTCTCGACCAGGCGGACACCTGTGTCAGCACTTCATTGGACGGGGACTCCGCCACTCACACACGTCAGCGCACACATGATCATCTGACCACCGACACGTTTTTCAGAAACCTTAGCGAGGCCGTGCGTCGTCTTGGCCCGGGCAAGGTTTCAGCATTGCCAACTCTCGATGTTGAACGGCCTCCAGACTTCAACGATCTCGTCGACAATTTCGAACGCCACGGAATCCAGTCGATCTATCTCCGGCCAATAAACCATCAAGGCTTCGCACGCCGTCGAAGGAGCGAACCAAATTCGATCGCCAGATGGAACCAGCTTCACTCTGACTTCATCGACTTTCTAATTGAACGAAATTACAGAACCGATCGATACGTTGAGGAGTACTATTTCGGCCAGTGTTTACGACGGTTCCTCAGATCCGGAGCTGACGATCATGTCGACCTACGCAATCCTAACTTCTTTGCCTCTGACTATATCGTCGTGGATCACGACGGGCAGCTCTACCCGACCGATGAAGCTCGAATGCTGTCACGGATAGGGCGCATTGATCTGTCGATCGGCACGGTAGCTGACGGCGTCGATCGAACGAAAGTGCTTTTGCTAAACAGTGCATCTATCAACAATTTCGACGCTGACTGCATCCATTGCGTTTATCAGCCTTTTTGCGGGACGGATGTCGTCGACGACCTTTCGAGGGACGGGCGGGTTGACTTGGCCCGATCTGAGACTTGGTTTTGCAAACGCCATATTTCCCTCTTCGACAAGGTCGTCGAGATAATCAGCCGGCGCGATGAAGCTGCCCGGCGATCGGTAGCCAAGTGGGCCCGTATCCCATCCTGGGGGGATCACATGATCCCAGTGCACGCATGATACCACTTCGGCTAAAGATCGAGTCTAAGATGGCCGAACCATACGTGGTTCGACTTCGCTCGTTCGAAGGAATGTCGGAGGAGAGCCATGACACTGGTGCGCTCGACGCAGCGTTGGAGAGTGCTGATGCGGAAGCCGCCGAGTTCACAGGAGCGACCGGCAAACTTCGTTTGTTCGGCGTCGATCCGAGCGAGGTAAACGGGGACGTGCTGTTTGTCGTGCCCTGGCGAGGAACGGCGCACCGCATTATTCGAGCGAATTCCCGGCACAACACGCTTTTGGTCACGGAGCAGTGTGACCAGCTCTGCGTGATGTGCTCACAGCCCCCGAAGAAGCAGCACATAGATATGTTTCCGTTCTTTGAAACGGCTGTGCTTGTTTCGCCAAAAAACTCGACCATAGGCATCTCCGGAGGAGAGCCAACACTCTTTAAGTCGGAATTGTTCGATTTCCTTGCCAGGGCGATGTCAACGCGGCCTGACATCGATTTTCACGTCCTAACGAATGCTCAGCATTTTGAACGTGATGACCTCGCCTTCCTTCGTCGACTGGATTTAACCCGAATTCTCTGGGGAGTTCCTGTTTACTCGAGCGACACCGATGTCCACGATCGCATAGTTGCAAAGCCAGGTGCCTATGATCAGGTCAGGAGGAGTCTGTCCCTTCTATGCGAGGCTGGCGCAAAAATCGAACTGCGCACAGTTCTTATGAAACCAAACGCTCGTGGGCTCTTGGATTTGGCAAAATTTGTGACGACGGCGCTGCCATTTGTCGATAGCTGGGCCATCATGCAGCTCGAAAACATCGGCTTCGCTCGACAAAACTGGGACGCACTGTTTTTCGACAGTTCCGCAGGCTTTGATGTTGTGGGCAAGGCGCTGGATTTCGCCATAAGCCGCGGGATCCACACAACCCTCTACAACTTTCCGCTTTGCACAGTTCCGACCGACTATCGGGCGTTTGCCCCATCTACGATTTCCGATTGGAAGCGAGCTTATGTCGCGGATTGTGCCGACTGCAGTCTTCGAAATGAGTGCGGCGGCTTCTTCGAATGGCACCCAAAGGAACACGGGTACGAGAGGTTTGGTGTCGCATGAAAAAGCGGCTGTTCACGATCCCATCTTTGCTCGCTGCTGGTTTTATGCCGATTGAGAGCGTCGCAATGCCGCTTGCGCCCACTAGCGAAGGGGGTGGCGAGCTGAAGTCACTGTTCGATGTTTTCAAGCTTGATCACAAATATACCTTGGCAGGCCATAGGTCACACAGCAGCCATCGCAGCCATAGTTCCCACAGTAGCCACCGATCATCGGCAGGAGGCACGTTTTATCGCACGCCAGCTCCATTGTACTCGGCGCCCGTTTATCGAGCGCCGGCACCGACCTATCAAGCGCCCCCAACTGCGCCGGCTCCGGCGCCTCTCACGGTGCTCCCCGGTAACACCAACAAGTTCAAAGAAATCGTCCTCCAGGTCCAGTTCGCTATGCTTTCGTTCGGGTACTACAATGGCGAATTGGACGGCAAAATGGGCCCAGAAATGAGGGCCGGTTTGGTGAAAATGCAGTCCGACTACAATCTAAAAGTTACCGGCACCATTACTCCCGAGACTTTGAACGCGTTGCGAATCATCGCTCAGTGAGAAGATGCTTCGTTGCGCATGATGGAAAGCATGTACTCCACGGGGCGTCACGCC
>NZ_SUEO01000139.1:0-17575 GCF_004962925.1 Mesorhizobium sp.
AAACCCGGCAACGAAGAGATTGGCCGGCTGGTCGTAGAGGTCCAGCGGCGCACCGATCTGCTCGACCAGGCCGTCATGCAGCACGACGATCTTGTCGGCCATGGTCATCGCTTCGATCTGGTCATGCGTGACGTAGATGGTGGTGGTGCCCAGCCGCTGGTGCAGCGCCTTGATCTCGCCACGCATCTGGACGCGCAGCTTGGCGTCGAGATTGGACAGCGGCTCGTCGAACAGGAAGACCTGCGGGTCGCGCACGATGGCGCGGCCCATGGCGACGCGCTGGCGCTGACCGCCGGAGAGCTGACGCGGATAGCGCTCAAGCAGCTTTTCCAGCCCAAGGATATTGGCCGCATTCCTGACGCGACCGGCGGTATCGGCCGGATCGGCTTTCTTGATCTTCAGGGCAAAGCCCATATTGTCGGCCACCGTCATATGCGGATAAAGCGCATAGTTCTGGAACACCATGGCGATGTTCCGGTCCCGCGCCCGCAGGTTGTTGACCATACGTTCGCCGATCGCGATCTTCCCGCCCGAGATCGTTTCAAGTCCGGCAATCATGCGCAGCAGCGTCGACTTTCCGCATCCCGACGGCCCGACCAGGATGACGAACTCGCCGTCGGCAATATCGACGCTGACGTCGTGAATGATCTTGGTGGCTCCGAAAGCCTTCTGCACGTTGTTGATTGTTACCGATGCCATTGGATTTCTCCGGGAAAAGAGTGATGTCGAGCTAAATGCGGCTTCAGCCGCCTTTGACCGCGCCGGCGGTCAGCCCCGCGACGATCTGCTTTTGCGCGAACATGGTCAGGACCAGCACCGGCAGCGTCACCACCAGCGCCGCGGCGGCGAGCGGCCCCCAACTCACCTGCTCATAGGAGAGCATGTTGTAGACGGCGACCGGCAGCGTGCGCGTCTCGCGGCTGGCGAGCACCACGCCGAAGACGAAATTGTTCCACGAAAAGATGACGGACAGGATGAAGGCGACAACGATGCCCGGCTTGGCGATGGGCAGGGCGACCAGCCGGAACACCTGCCAGGAGCTGGCGCCGTCGATGTTGGCTGCCTCTTCCAGCTCCATCGGCGTGGTCTCGAAATAGCCGATCATCACCCAGACCACGATCGGCACCGTCACCACCAGGTGGATGATGATCTGCGGCCAGAGCGTACCGAGAATCCCGATCCACTGGAACAGCAAAAACAGCGGAATGAGATAGGACAGCCCAGGCGTCATGCGGGCGATCATGATGACGACCGCCGATTTTTCGGCCTTGAGCCGCGCTATGCCATAGCCGGCCGGTACGCCGATCAGCAGCGCCAGCAATGTCGCCGTGCCGGTCACCAGAACCGAGTTCCAGAGGTAGAGGAGGAAGTTGTTCTCTTCGAACACCTTCACATAGTTCGACCAGGCGAAACGTTCGGGAATCAGGATCGGCGGATAGGCGCCGTTGTCGATCTCGAATTTCAGTGAAAGCGAGATCATCCAGAGGAAGAACAGGATCGCCGGCGAGACGATGACCAGAGCCGCGAAGAACAGCCCGATCTGGTTGAGCAGACGTGAATTCATCTATTTGCCCTCCGCGTCGATCCACTGCGAGCGCTGGCGCAGCATCAGGAGGATGAAGGACAGCGCCACGATAACGATGAAGAACACCACGGCCATGGCCGAGCCATAGCCGATGTCGTAGTAGGAGAAGGCGGTGTTGTAGAGATAGATGTTGATGGTTTCCGACGCCGTGCCTGGCCCGCCCTGGGTCATTGCAAAGATGATGTCGAAGCTCTTCAGCGCATCGATGGTGCGGATGATCAACGCGATCATCAGAAACGGCGCGATCATCGGCAGAGTGAGGTAGCGGAACTGCTGCCAGGCATTGGCACCATCGATCTCGGCGCTCTCGAACGGCTCGCGTGGCACCGAAGCCAGCCCGCCCAGCACGATCAGCATCACCAGCGGCGTCCACTGCCAGGTCTCGACTGCAACCAGCGAAGGGATGACCGTTCTGGCGTTGAAGATCCATTCCTGCGCCGGGATGCCGACCAGCGATAGCAAGTAGTTGAGCACGCCGAGCTGGGGATGGAACATCATGGTCCAGACCAGTGCCACGGCAACGGGCGTTGCCATCATCGGCATCACGAAGACGCCGCGCAGCAGGCCACGCAGCGGAAACCTGGCGTCGAAGATCAGGGCGGCGACAGTGCCGAAGAACATCGGCGCTGCCACCGACAGTGAGGTGTAGGTCAACGTATGGACAAGGGATTCCCAGAATCGCGGGTCGCTGGCCAGACGGAGATAGTTTTCCATCCCGGCAAAGCTCCGCGACTGGCCAAGCGTCCAGCGGTTGACGCTCATCCACAGCGTGAAAGCCCAGGGAAAGACGATCACGGCGCCGACTACGACGAGCGCCGGAACGACGAACGGCCAGTAGTTGGGAGCCAGCCGGATCGTCTGGCTCCCTTCGATTGCCTGTTCAGTCGTCACCCCGGTGCGATCCGTCGTCACCCCGGTGCGATCGCTCGTCACCCCGGTGCGTTCTGGGGCAATGGCAGACATCAGCCCTGCTCGCTCCTGTCGAGAACCGGCTGGAACTGCGCGGTGGCCTTCTTCAACTCTTCGGCAGGATCAGCACCGGCAATCATGTTGGTCAACGCCACGCCATAGATGTCGCGGAACTCGGTGACCGGGATGATCACCGGCAGCGCCAGCCGGCTGATATTGCCGGAGCCGACCACGGCATCGAGCCAGCTCGCCGGCATGGTGACGCCTTCGCGCACCTTGGGGTCTTCCAGCACCGACTTGCGGAACGGCACGCCGGCACCGGCCTGAAGCAGGCGCGCGCCCATGGCCGGGGAAACCGCCCACTGACAGAACAGATAGGCGGCCTCCTTCTTTTCGCTGGAAGCGGTCACGCCGAGGCCGTCGCCAAACGTCCCGGAGGCATGTGCCTTGGGACCCTTGGGCATGACGCCATAGCCGACCTTGCCGACCACGCGCGACTTTTCGGGATTCTCCATCGGCGGAGCAAAACCCACGCCATCGAACCACATGCCGATCTTGCCTTGCAGGAAGGCGGACTGCGCTTCAGCCCAATTGAAGCCGGTGACGCCCGGAGGGGCGGATTTGGTCATCAGTCTCTGGTAGAGGGCAGCGGCCTCGATCGCCTCGGGCGTTTCAGTGCGCAGCTTTCCCTTGTCGTCGAGCGGCGTCATGTCGTAGCCGAGCATCAGCGACGTCCACACCGGCGTGTTGGCATTCTTGAGGCCGCGGGCGACGAAACCGAAAGTGTTAGTCGAGGGGTCGGTCAGCGCTTCGGCGGCGGTCACCAACTGGTCGAAGGTTTCGGGGTATTTTAGGCCCTTGGCCTCGAACAGCTCCTTGTTCCAGTAGACGATCCAGTAGTCCACTGAGAAGGGCAGCGAACGCAGCACGCCCTGGCTGTCCTTGGCAAACAGCATGCCGGCCTCGGCGAAATCGCCTTCGACCAGCCCTGGATCGGTAAGCGTCGGGTCGGCGAGGTAGCCGGCGATATCGGCCAGCCAGCCGCCCTTTTCGAACTGGCGTTTCTGCACGTGATAGCTCAGATGCACGACATCGAAGCTCGGCTTGCCGGAGCTCAGCTCGATCACCGTCTTCTGCCGCTGCTGTTGTTCCGGCGTCGCCTCGGCATTGACCTTGATGCCGGTCAGCTCCTCGAATTCGGCGATATATTTCAAGATGGTGTCGCTGCGCGGGCTTTTCACGAGATTGACATCGAGCGTCGTGCCGGCAAAGCGCTTCCAGTCGACGCTGGCGGAAAAGCTCGGGCGAAGGCCCGCCAGCCCCGCGGCGGCGAGCGCCGTGGTGCCTGCAAGGACCTGCCTTCTTGTTGGCTTGAACGGATTGGACGACATTTCTTCCTCCCTTGGGTTGCTGTCGTTGTGGATTGCGTCGCGGCAGCCGCGAACCATATGTCCTCAAATCTGGAGCGCCAACCGGCGCGCATTGTCGATATGCCGGCTGATCGCCTCTACCGCCCTTTGCGGGTCGCGGCTCTCGAGCGCTTCGATCACTGTCAGGTGCTCGTGCATCACCGGCACGACGCGCCCATCGATACGGAAACGCTCTTGATGGATCAGGCGGATCTTCACCGAATTGACCAGATACGCCTTGGCGATGATCTCGTTGCCCAGCGCATCGATGAAGGTGTCGTGCATCGCCCAATCGATGTTCTGGGCCTTGGCTTCCATTTCCGGCGTCGGCGGCTGCGACAACGCTTGAGCCAGCATCTCCTCATGTTCGCGCCGCAGGCGGGCGAGTTCGGTGTCGGCCGCGTTGACGGTGAACAGCGCCACCGCTTCGCGCTCCATGAACAGGCGAAACTGGAAGGCCTCGCGGATCAGATTGATGTCGATGTGGGCGATCTGCATGCCGCGCTGTGGGATGGTGGTCAAAAGTCCCTCGGCCTCGAGACGCGGCACGATCTCGCGGATGGCGCCGAGCGGCAGCCCGGTAAAGGCAACCAGCTCGCGCTGCGACACAAACTGTCCCGGCCTGAGGTCGCGAGCCAGCAAATGCCGCGTGAAGCTGGCATAGGCTTTTTCCCTGAGGGTGGCCGGTTCGCTGCTGTCGTCCATTTCAGCGGTTCTTCCTTGCCGGTCAGGCCGGCTCTGTCGCAAACAGCCTGTCATAAGCGGCGGCAAGCTGTTGCCGCCCCTGCGCAGCGATCGGCTCCAGCGGCGGACGGACCGCCAGCCAGCGCTCGTCGCCGGTCTTGCGCGCCACCATGACCTTCACCGCCGGGGTGACCGGATATTTGAGCAATTCGAGCACGAAGCTCTCGACGCGGACATCGTCGCGCCCATCCTCGGCCATGGCGCGGATCTCACCGGTGACGAAATTGGCCATGCCTGAGATGGCGCCCTGCCCGCCCTGGCGCACGCTTCTGGCCAAATGCCGCTCGTCGCCGATCAGGATCACAATGTCGCCATGGGCGCTTAGCAGCGCCTCGCTGTAGCTCCAGTCTCCACCCGAATCCTTGACACCAGCGATCACGCCGGGGAAGGCGGCACGCAGCCGACCGATCAGGGCAAGCGGGAGCGGCACCATGGTGACGGAGGGGATGTTGTAGAGGAGGACGCCGCGAGCCAGCGGGCCGAGCGCGGCGAAGACGGCGGAAAACCATCCGAACAGCCCGTCCTCGCCGACATTCTTGAAATAGCTCGGCGGCGCCAGCAGGATGTTGCGGACGCCGCCCTGCAAAGCGTGTCGCGCCTGTTCGGCGGCGTCTTCGGCCGCATCGACCAGTACGCCGGCGACGAGCTGATGCGCAGGAATGCCGGCGGCAAGCATGGCTTCGGTGACGATCCGCCGCTCTCCCGTGCCCAGCGAAGCGCCTTCGCCGGTGGTGCCGAAGAGCGTAGCGCTGCTGCAGCCGGCGCCAAGGCAAGCCCGGGCTTGCGCAACCATGGGAGAGATGGCGATTTGCCCGGACGCATCGAAAGGCGTGGTGAGGGCAACCGAAAGACCAAAGCGCGAAGCCACTGCTATTCTCTCCAGATGTCGATCTGCAAGCAGCCGTAGCACACTAACATGTTAGTTGTAAATTGCAGGGGACGCCTTTTTCGAAATGACGTCGACATCAAGCATTTTATGAGGCGGATTGCGCGAGCGCCGTCCTTCCGGCAACGCGATCCTACTGTCCCGTTGCGTCCGCGTAGATATCGAGAACACGGGTGACGCTGCCGATAAGAAGGTCGTGCGCGAGGGGCTTGACCTGGCCTTCTGCAACCTCGGCGTCGAGCTGCCCCAGATATTGGCTGATCAGAGGCCGGGGGATGTCCTTTTCGCCCAGCACATCCAATAGCTTCTGAGTGGCGCGCTGCGCCTCCGGCGTCGGCCAGTAATAGCGGATGCGGTCGCTGAACGAAAAATGCCGCTGGACGCGCTGCTCTTCCGGCGTGCCCGGATGATACTTCTGCCAATTGTCCGGCGACGCCAGCATGATGCGTTCCATCGCGGCAGGCAGGCTTTCGCGCGAAGGGTCAGGTGCGAGCACATCGGCGATGTGGCTGAGCCCGTACAGCGCTTCGCGAAGCGCGAAGGTCAGCCAGGGGCCGACCTTGAGGATGGCGAAGCCGTCGCGAACGAGAGCGTTAAGCGCTTCGGCCGGCTGGTAGTCGGTCGAATGCGCCTCGAAAACGAATTGCGGCATGCGGTCGAGCACCGCCACCAGTTCGGTCGCCTTGGCCGGCGCATAGGGCACGATTTCGGTGTTGCCGAACTCGACGCCGGGCTGGACGACGACGCCGATCGCTCGGGCAAAAGCGGCTTCGAGCCCGGCGCGGGAAAACGCCCGATGATGAATCTCAACGGTGCGCAAGGCATCGTCAGGCGCGGTCACATGCAGGTGGTCGAGCGCCTCCAGCGCACCGCCCGGCACCGGCACTTCGGTGCCGATGATATAGACGAGCTTTCCGCCGCCTGCCCGCTCGACTGCCGCCTCGGCGATTGCGGCAAGTTCGGCCGCACGTGCGGCGATGGTTTCATCGGCAAGCACGGCTGGATCGTCGGCGCAGGCCATGCTCGTATCCAGATGCATCTTGGTGAAGCCGGCGCTCGCAAAGGCATCGATCATCGCCCCCGCCTTGTTCATCGCGGTAGCTGCTGCCATGTGCTTCCACGGATTCGGCCCGAGATGATCGCCACCGAGGATCAGGCGATCGACGGAGAAGCCGACTTTCTGCGCACGCGCCTCGACAAAGCGGCGGAAGTCGGGCGGCGTCATCCCGGTGTAGCCGCCCTCGTGGTTCACCTGATTGCAGGTGGCCTCGATCAGCACGTCCGCGCGCCGCGCCGCGCCACGGCGCAAGGTGGCCTCGATCACCAGCGGATGCGCCGAGCAGACCGAGGTGATGCCACTTCTCTCACCTGCGGCGCGCCTAGCCGCAATGTTTGCAAACCTCTGCGTCGCGGCACTCATTGCGTGTTCTTCCCCGTGGCAATAAAGGCCTCGACCGCTTCAAGCGGGAAAATGCCCTCCATAGGGCCCTTGCGGGTGACGGCGAGCGCACCGCAGGCATTGGCGATCCGCAATGCGTCTGCGGGAGCTGCCCCGCGCAACCAAAACGAGACGAAGGCAGCACCGAAGCAGTCGCCGGCACCCGTCGGATCGACTTCGTCGACGGCAAAGCCGGGTGAGGTGACCGTGCCGTGGCGATCATGATAGGTGGCGCCTGCGGCGCCTTTCTTCAGGACGATGCAGGACAGGCCACGGGCCAGCAGTTCCTCGACTGCGCGCTTCTCGTCCTTCGCGGATGAAAACAGGAAAAGCTCCTCGCCGCTCGGCAGGAAGATGTCGGCTCGCGCCAGCACATGGTCGAGCGCTGTGCGCATGCCGGAAGCCTGCATGATCTCCCGGCGAATGTTCGGATCGAAGGACACGGTTCCACCGCTCGCCTTCACCGTCTCGATCGCCGACAAGGTCACCTCGATGGCGCGGTCGGAAAACAGCGACGAGCCCATGACATGGACGTGATCGGCACCGGCCAGCAGCTTTGTTGCCGCCGGATCGGTCTCGATCAGGCCGGACGCGCTGTTGCGGATGTTGAAGACGAAATGCCGGCTGGCGTCGGCCCGGTAGGTGACGAAGGCCGTACCCGTCGCCTGGCCCTTGTGAACCGCGATCGCCGACACGTCGGCGCCCAGTGCCCGCAGCCGCTCGATGTTCAGCCTGCCGAAATCGTCGTCGCCGACGGCGCCGATGAGACCGGCCGGCTGGCCGAGCGCCGCCGCCTGGCCGATGAAGATGGCGGGCGCTCCAGACGGGTAGGGCCCAAGCAGCGGACCAGGCTCGAGAAAGCTCTGGCCGATCCGCTCGGCCATGATCTCGACGAGGATCTCGCCGGCACTGACCAGCTTCTTCATCTCGCGGAATCCCTCCCGGCATTTCGCCCCGGTCTCGCTCGTTCGGATGAACGCGCGAGCACTTTCCGGGTGATACGAATTTCGAATTCGCCCACTGGAAGTGAATACGGCTTGTGCTTTTTCGCGTCAATTAATAAATTTACGCATGGAAACTGCTGGAATTGTCTGTAAAGTTTCGACTTGCGGTTGCACGCTGGCGCGCCGTATGTAGGAGCCGGGCTAGCGCTAAGCAACGGCGCGAGGGATTTGATGTCGATGACGCACAAGACGATGGAGGATTTCGCCCGCTCTTGCGGCGTCTCCAGGCCAACCCTGTCGAAATATTTTGATGATCCGACCAGTGTCAAGCCGGCGACACGGCAGCGGATCGAGGTTGCGCTGCGCGCGTCCGACTACCAGCCCAATCTTTTTGCGCGCAACCTGAACCGAAAGCGAACCCGCAGCATCGGCATCGTGGTGCCGACGGTCGCCGATCCATTCTATTCCGAGATGGTCAGCCGTATTGAACTCAGGCTGCGCGACGAAGGCTACTGGCCGATCGTGATCTCCTCGCACGGATCGCGCGAGCTCGAAGTGGAAGCAGCGCGAACCATTCTTTCGCTAAAAGTTTCCGGCGCGTTGATTGCGCCGCTTGGGCTGCGTTCGGACCACCGCACGCTGGAGAAGCTGACGCAGGCGATTCCGATCGTCTATTTCGATACCTATCTGGAGGGCGACACGCCATTCGTCGGCAACAACAACAGCCAGAGCGTCTCGACGATCGTCGATTATCTCTGTCGTTCCGGCGATGCCCCGGTTTATTTCGACATCCCGCATGTCAACCACAACTCGCCAGAACGGCTGAACAGCTATGTCGCCACCATGCAGCGGCTCGGCCATGAACCCGTCATCATCGGCAACACCGAAGATTATACGTGGGATTTCGAGCGGATCGGCTACGAGCAGATGGAAAAGATGCTCGGCAATGGTGGCCTGCCGGGAAAGACCATCCTGTGCGCCAACGACCGTCTCGCCTTTGGCGTGATGGCTGCCGCCTATTCGCAAGGCCGTAAAGTCGGTCGCAGAGGCGACTGCGACTTGCGGGTCGCGGCCCATGACGATCATCCGCTGAGCCGCTATACCTGTCCTGCCCTCACCACCATGGCGCAGGATTTCGCTTCCATGGCGGGACGCAGCGTCGAGACGCTGCTGGCCTTGCTGGACGAAGACGACGCGGCAGTTGCCCACAAAGTCAGTCTCGACGCGACGCTGGTCATGCGTCAGTCGGCCTGAGCGTTCCAAAGGCAGCATCGAAGCCGCGCCATGCGGCAACCGCTGCGCCGACCGCTTGCCTCGCCGCCGGGCCGTGGCGGCCCATCGAGACGAAGCCGTGTATCTGGCCGGGCCAGCGCCGCAGCACGACCGGCACGCCGTCATCTTCCAGACGCTTCGCATAAGCCTCGCCTTCGTCGGTGAGAATGTCATGACCGGCGATTGCGACAAAGGCCGGCGCCATGCCGGCAAGGCTTGCGGCCTTTAGCGGCGACACCCGCCAGTCGTCGATATCCCTGGCATCCCTGATATAATGATCGCGGAACCAGGCCATGGTCGCCGATGTCAGGCCATAGCCCTCGGCGAAGCGGCGGTAGCTGTCCGCTGCCTGCGAGGCGTCCGTGTTCGGATAGAACAGCAGTTGCGCAGTCGGCGAGTTCTTGTCGCCGCGCGCAAGCAGGCAAAGCACGGTGGCGAGATTGCCGCCGGCGCTGTCGCCGGCGACAGCGATTCTTCCTGCGTCGATGCCGAGATCGCCCGCGCCGTCCTGCATGAAGGAAAGTGCGGCGCGGCAATCTTCGATGGCCGCCGGAAACTTGTGTTCCGGCGCCAGCCGGTAGTCGGGAGAGACGACGACGCACGCCGCCATGTTGGCAAACCACCGGCAGATCTCGTCATGGGATTCGAGATTGCCGATCACCCAGCCACCACCATGCAGATAGAGCAGCGCCGGGGCAGCGGCCCCGACCGCGCCCTGTCCGCGATAGATCCTGAGCGTCAACGGGCCGCCGGACCCGGTGATGGTGCGCTCGGTCAGTGAGCCTACCGGCTCGCGCTCGCCCTGGAGTGCCGGAGGGTCCTGCTCATAGGCGCGGCGCGCCTCTTCGGGCGTGCCGGCCTCGAACGGCCGGGCGGCCGCCTGGCGGCCGAGGTCGAGCACATGCCGGGACTCCGGATCGAGCAAGGGCGAAAGCGATGTCGTCATCGTAGTCCCCTCCGATATCAGGCAAGCAGGCTGGCCGCCTCGTCCTCCTGGAGGAGCGGCGGCTGATCGACGGTTGCGTTGACGGCGACCGACTCGCGGCTCTCTCCCGATGCGAGGATCGCCTCCATGATCTCCAGCACGTGCAGCGCAAGATCGCCGGACGCCCGCGGCTTTCTTCCTGATATCAGCGCGCGCGAAAGGTCGGCGACGCCGAGCATGCGGTAGTTGGCGCGATCCGGCGCGGCATAGGGCCAATTGCGCGCGCCATAAAGCTCGCTCTCACTGGAAAAATCGGCCCAGTCGGCCCCACGCTCCGACAGCGAGACGGTGCCGCCGAACGTATCCGGATCGGGTAGCCTGAGCGAGCCTTCGGTCCCATGCAGCTCGATCGGATGGTTGGAGTGCCTGAAGACGTCCCAGGAGGCACCGAAGGTGACAGTGGCACCGGAATGGAACTCCAGCAGCGACAGGATGTTGGTCGGCGTGCCGACCTTGAAGCTGGTGTTCCTGTAGGGGCCCTCGGCGGTGATCAGCCGTTCTTCCTGGCCCCGCGTTGCCATCGCCATCACGCGGGCCACCGGCCCGAGCAAATTGACCAGCATCGTCAGGTAATAGGGCCCCATGTCAAAGACGGGTCCGCCGCCGGGCTGATAGTAGAATTGCGGATTGGGGTGCCAGTGCTCCATACCGCGGCCCATCATGAAGGCGGTGCCGGTCACAGCGCGGCCGATCGCGCCGTCGTCCATGAGGCGGCGCGCCTGCCGTCCGGCGGCGCCGAGGAAAGTATCGGGGGCCGAGCCGAGCAGCAGCCGGCGCTCCGCCGCCTCGGCGACAAGGCGGCGGCCGTCTCTAGCCGAGGTCGCCAGCGGCTTTTCGGTGAAGACGTGCTTTCCCGCCGAAAGCGCCGAAAACGAAATGTCGAAATGCGCCGCCGGAATGGTCAGGTTGAGGACGAGGTCGATCTCGGGATCGGCCAGAAGCGCGTCGACGCTGACCGCCCGAATGCCGTATTCGCTGGCGCGCAGGGCCGCTACGTCGGGCGATATATCGGCGCAGGCGCGCAGCTCCACCTCACCAAACAGAGCCGCATTGCGCAAATAGGTCATCGAGATGTTGCCGCACCCGACTACGCCGATGCCGAGCTTAGCTGCTGATTGGCCTCGCACTTTCTTCCACCTCCCAACGCCGCATATCCTGGCTGAATCATCGCACCAGCAACGGATCACATTCGAAAGCCGCTTTACAGCATTTTAAATGTTGACGCGCGTAAAATTTTTATGGCACATGCGCAAATGCTGACTGGGAGGCTGCCAGCGCAAGGAGGAGAAAATGACTGACATCAAAAAAGGGCCGGTCTCCGGCTCGAAGCCTGCGGCGCATGTGACGATCGCCGACCGCCGGCAGTTTCTCATTGGAAGCGCCGGCCTGCTGGGCGCGGCGACACTTGGCCTGGGCACTGGACTGGGCGTTCGCCGGGCGCGCGCGCAGTCGCGCGCCGAAATCAGCTTCGCCAGTGCCGCCTTCTTCGGCAAGGAAACTTTCGGCGACCTGATCAAAGCCTTCAACGAATCGCAGGACCGCGTTCTGGTCAAGAACATCGAGCTGCCACCGCCGAGCTCATCGACGGAGGTCTATCAGGGCCTTGTCCAGCAGCTCGCCCGGCGCACCGGAACGCCCGACGTCTTCAGCCAGGACGTGATCTGGATCGCAGGCTTTGCCGCCGCCGGCTGGGCGCTGCCGCTCGACGAGTATTTTCCGGCAGACAAGCGCAGCGCGTACTTCACCGGAACCCTCAACGCCTGCACCTATGACGGCAAGCTGACCGCCCTTCCCTGGTTCATGGATTCGGGCATGTTCTATTACCGCAAGGACGTGCTGGAAAAGCATGGCGGCAAGGTGCCGGAAAACTGGGCCGACATGGCGACCATCGCCGCCGCCGCGCAGAAGGCCGGCGATGTCGATTTCGGCTATCTCTGGCAAGGCAAGCAGGCCGAGGTTCTAGTCTGCGACGCCGTCGAGATCATCACCTCCAACAACGGCGCGATCCTGGCACCCGACGGCAAGTCGTCGCTGATCAACCAGAAGGCGGCGGTCGACGCGATCCAGTTCCTGCACGACACCATCAACGGGACCAAGATCAGCCCGCAGGACGTCCTGTCCTGGGACGAGGAGCCGTCGCGCCAGCCCTTCACCTCGGGCAAGGCGATGTTCATGCGCAACTGGTCCTACGTCTATCCGATCGCTCAGGACGCCAAGGCCTCCCAGGTGGTCGACAAGGTTGGCGTAGCACCATTGCCGGCCTTCCCCGGCGGCAAGAGATCGGCCTGTCTCGGCGGCTATCAGCTTGGCGTCAACGCCAACTCCAAGCAGCGCGAAGCCGCGATCGAGCTGCTCACCTGGCTGTCGTCGACCGAAACCCAACACCGCATCGCCTTGAACTTCGGCCTCGCGCCGACGCGCCCGGCGCTGTTCCAGGACGAGAAGATCAAGACCGAACAGCCGTTCATGGCGAGCCTCGAGAAGGTGTTCACCGGCGCCACCGCCCGGCCGATCACACCCGAATATGCGAAGGTGACGCTGGCCTTGCAGTCCGGCATCTCCAAGGCGTTGGTCTCGGGCAATGTCCAGGCCGAGATGGACGCGCTGGCGGCGCAAATCAACCAGATCGTCGGCTGAGCCTATGACCGCGGCGGCCACTGTTTCTGGCATTGGCCGGCCGCGGCTTGGCAAGGCGCTTCCGGGCGCCGTCTGGGCTTTGCTCCTGCTGACGCCGGCCTTCGTGTCGCTGGCGTCGGTTTCCTTCTACCCGATCGTCAACGGGCTTTATCTCTCGCTCACCAACACCTCGCTGATCACCCAGGAGAACGAGTTCTCGGGTTTTTCCAATTATGTGCAGCTATGGGGTGACGCCCAATTTTGGAATGCCTGGTGGCACACGATGTGGTTCACCACGGCCTCGACGATCCTGGAGACCGCCATCGGGCTCGGCATGGCGCTCATCCTGTGCGAGGCCTTCAAAGGACGCGGCCTGGTTCGCGCCGCCATGCTGGTTCCGTGGGCGATGCCCACCGTCGTCACTTCCAAGATGTTCAGTTGGCTGTTCGACGGCCAGAACGGCATCATCAACTACATCCTCTTGCACGCTGGGCTGATCGACCAGAACGTCAACTGGTACGGCTCACCCGACACGGCGATGACGACCATCATCATCGCCGATGTCTGGAAGACCACACCCTTCATGGCGCTACTGCTTTTGACCGGGCTGCAGACGGTGCCCAATTCACTGATCGAGGCGGCACGCATGGATGGCGCGAAAGGCTGGATCACCTTCTGGTACATCCGCCTGCCGCTGCTCATGCCGACATTGCTGATCGCCGGCCTGTTCCGCGCCCTCGACGCCTTTCGCGTCTTTGACCTCGTCTATGTGCTGACCGGCGGCGGCCCGGCCGATTCCACCGAGACGCTGTCGACGCTGTCCTACAAGGTGCTCTTCTCGACGCTGCAATTCGGCTACGGCTCGGCCGTTTCGACCGCCATGTTCGTCACCGAAGGCATCATCGCACTGGTATTCTGTCTCTATCTCATCAGGCTGATCAGGAGGGCGCAATGAAGGACAGGCGCTCACCCCTGCAGACCATTGCTATCTATCTCGGCGCCCTGCTGATCCTGGTCTGGTCCGGCGGCCCGTTCATCTGGCAATTCTCGACCTCGTTCCAGCTCGACAAGGCGCTGACCTCGGGCTCGCCATCGCTGATCCCAGACCCTTTCACGCTCGAGCACTATTACAACACCTTCGTCGAGAAGCAGCTGCACCGCTATGTCTGGAACTCGCTGGTGGTCTCGCTGGCGACGACTTTCCTGTGCCTCTTCGTCGGGTCGCTGGCCGCCTTCGCGCTGTCGCGCCTCAACGTCAAGGGCCGGTTCGGCATCCTGATGGTCATCCTTTCGGTGTCGATGTTTCCGCAGATCGCGCTGGTCGGGCCGCTCTATCTGGTGGCGACCAATCTCGGCCTTCTCGATACCTATACGGCGCTGATCATCACCTACCTGGCGCTCGGGCTGCCGCTCGTCACCTGGGTGCTGTTCGGCTATTTCGAAACGCTGCCGCGCGAGATCGACGAGGCGGCGCGCATGGATGGTGTCAGCATTCCCGGCCTGCTCTGGCACATCATCCTGCCGATGTCGCTGCCGAGCCTGGTGACCACCGGCCTGCTTGCCTTCATCACCGCCTGGAACGAGTTCCTGTTCGCGCTCGCCTTCACCTCCAACATCGATCGCCAGACGATCCCCGTCGGCATCGCCAACTTCACCAACCTCTATTATGTGCCTTGGGGCGACATCGCCGCAGCTTCGGCCGTCGTCACCGTTCCTTTGATCGTGCTGGTGCTGTTCTTCCAGCGGCACATCATCGAAGGGCTGACCCAAGGTGGCATCAAAGAGTGAGCGGCATCAAGGAATGAAAGGACGATCGTGAAAGACCTGAAAGTCGGCTGCCAGACCTTTACCTGGGAAATGCTCGGAGACCGTTTTACCGGTGGTCCCGACGATCTGCTTAAGGCGATCGCCGACGGCGGCTATGCCGGCATCGAGATCACCGACACGATGATCGGCCGCTATGCCGACAGGCCGGCGGAATTCGCCACGGCACTGGAGTCGGCCGGCCTCACCCTCGTTTCTTTCGCCTTCGGCTCGGAAAGCGGCTTCACGCTGAAGGAGAGCATCGGCGCTGACCTCGAGACCGCGCAACGCTGGATCGACTTTGCCGCAGCCTTTCCAGGCGCGCTGGTGTCGATGGGCTCGGCCACCGTCGTGTCAGACGGCCCGCGCGACGACAAATTCGCCATCGCGGCCGAGGTCTACAACAAGACCGGCGAACTCGGGCGCAGGGCCGGCGTCGATGTCGCCGTCCACCCCAGCTCCCACCACAACACGCTGCTTTTCGACCGTGCCGACTACGATCGGATCTTTGGGATGATCGATCCGTCGCTCGTCGGCTGGGTGCCCGACACCGGCCACATATTGCGCGGCCATGAAGACATGATCGACACGCTCACCACCTACCGGGACCGCATCCACTACGTCCACCTGAAGGACGTCGATGCCAGCGGCATATGGGCGATGCTCGGCAAGGGCGTTTGCGATACCGCGGCAGTGATCGACATCGCAAGTGCGGCACCGCGCTTCAACGGCTGGCTGGTGCTGGAAGAGGAATCCGAGACCGCCGCCGCCGATCCGGCCGCCGCGGTCAAGACCAACCGCCAGACCATGCGCGGTTACGGCGCGTGAGGACAAGATCATGATCCGGAAGCAAGACCGTCGCCTTCGTGTCGGCGTGCTCGGCTGCGGGCCGATCGCGCAATTCGCCCATCTCGAATCCTGCGTGAAGGCTGGCAATGCCGATCTCTATGCGATCTGCGATGCCGCCCCCGACCTGCTGGCGCGCATGGGCGCGACCTATGAGCCTGAGAAGATGTATGGCGACTACGACGAGATGCTTGCCGACCCGCAACTGGAGGCGGTGATCGTCGCGACCTCGGACACCTATCACGTGCCGATGTCGATCAAGGCGCTCGAGGCCAGCAAGCACGTGCTGTGCGAGAAGCCGATCGGTGTCTCGGTCGAGGAAGGCGAGATGCTTGCCGATGCGGTCAGGCGCTCCGGCAAGGTGCTGCAGGTCGGTCATATGAAGCGCTTCGATCCGGCGCTGGAAGCGGCGCGCGATTTCGTCCGCGACGAGATGGGCGAGATCCTGGCGTTGAAGGCCTGGTATTGCGATTCCACCCATCGCTACACCAACACCGACGCGGTCCAGCCGCTGCCCGTCACCAGCAAACTGGCGCGCAAGCCGGGCGGCAATCCGAAGGCCGATCTCAGGCAGTATTTCATGCTGGCGCACGGTTCACATCTGGTCGACACGGCGCGCTTCCTGTGCGGCGAGATCCTTGCTGTACGCGCGCGCCTCAATGAGCGTTTTGGCGCCTATTGCTGGTTCGTCGAGACAGAATTCGCCAATGGCGCGCTTGGCCATCTCGACCTCACCGTGGCCGTGCGCATGGACTGGCACGAGGGTTTTCAACTCTATGGCGAGAACGGCTCGGTAACCGCGAAGACCTTCAACCCCTGGTATTTTCGGGCGAGCGAGGTCGACATCTTCCACGAGAAGGACGCGACGTCGCGCAAGCCGCTTGGCGCCGATGGGCATTTCTTCAGGCGCCAGCTCGAAGGCCTCGCTGAGACAATCCTTGATTGCAAGCCGATGCGCGGCGCCAATGTCGAGGATGGCCTTGCCTCGATCCGGGCCATGGTGGCGATCGCCCGCTCGGTCGAGAGCGGCGAGCGGGTCGAGATCGCCAGCGTCACGGGAGCGGTCTGATGCAGGTCGGGGTGTTTGCCAAGACCTTCCCGGGCAGCGAACCGGTCGGCGTGCTGGCCGCAGTCCGCGACGCCGGATTTGCCGTCACCCAGTTCAACCTGGCCTGCGCCGGCCTGCCGTCGATGCCGGATGCGGTCCCTGACGATGCCATCAGCGCCATTGCGGCCGCGTCGAACGCTTGCGGCGTCGCCCTTGTGGCGCTCTCGGGCACCTACAACATGGCCCATCCGGACAGGACTGTGCGCGACGACGGCCTGCGCCGGCTTGGCGTGGTCATCAAGGCCGCGGCAGACCTTTCCGTTCCCTTGGTCACGCTGTGCACGGGAACGCGCAACGCCGACGATCACTGGGCGCACCACCCCGACAATGCCGATCCCTCGGCATGGGCCGACATGGCGAGCGAGATGGAGAAGGCGCTGCAACTCGCCGAGTGTCAGGGCATCGATCTCGGCATCGAACCCGAACAGGCCAACATAGTCACCTCGGCGTCGGATGCGATGCGCCTCATCGCCGAGATGGGCTCGAAACGGCTGCGCATCGTGCTCGATCCGGCGAACCTGTTCGAGCAGGCGAGCCCCGCCGACGCACGCGCCATCGTGGCCGCTGCGGTCGAGACCACGGCCGGCCATGTCGCCATGGCCCATGCCAAGGACCGTTTTGCCGACGGCCGCTTCGGCACCGCCGGGCAAGGTATAGTCAATTTTCCGGATTTTGTCGCCCGACTGGAAGTATCAGGCTTTGACGGGGCGCTGGTCACGCACGGCCTTTCGGTCGATGAAGCGCCTGAGGTTGCCCGCTTTCTGAGGGGGCTGGTCTGATGGCTCGCTCTGCCACGCTGCTTCGCGATGATGCCACGCTTCAAGTCTCCGACTATGGCGACGGGCTTGCGGTCGTCTTTCAGCACGGGCTGGGCGGTGGCGAGGCGCAGGTCGCCCAGGCTTTCCCTTCCGGGCTGGGGTTGCGGCGCATCACGCTGGAATGCCGCGGGCACGGCGCCTCCGGACTGGGCACCAGCCGTCCGTTTTCCCTGGAGATGTTCGCGGACGATGTTGTTGCCGCCGCCGATCAG
>NZ_SUEO01000139.1:17585-17813 GCF_004962925.1 Mesorhizobium sp.
GGCCGGCCTCGACCGCTTCGTCGCCGGCGGCATCTCCATGGGCGCCGCGATCGTCATGCGCCTTGCTTGCCGTCATCCGGACCGCGTCGCCGGCCTGCTGCTGGTGCGTCCAGCCTGGATTTTCGGCAGTGCGCCGGCGAACATGCGGCCGAACGCCGAGGTCGCTGGCCTGATCCTTGACCATGGCCCCGACATAGCGAGAACGATCTTCGCACAATCGCAGACCGC
>NZ_SUEO01000013.1:0-13815 GCF_004962925.1 Mesorhizobium sp.
CGGCCTCGGTCGCCGGCCTGCTGGTCACCACCGAAGCCATGATCGCGGAGGCTCCGAAGAAGGAGTCGGCTGGCGGCGGCATGCCAGGCGGCATGGGCGGCGGCGGCATGGGCGGCATGGGCGGCATGGATTTCTAATCCACGCATCCATCAGCCTTCAGATACGGAAAGGGCGGCCGAGAGGTCGCCCTTTTTCTTTGCTTTCGGACGATCCTCTTGCCGGGCTGGCGGGCTCGGACGTCGGCGTCAACGCGCCGCGGCAGCGGCACTGCTGGTCAGCAAGGCACCTTCTATCAGCGCGGCGACCTCATCGGCCACCGCCAGCACCGGGGCACGGTCGCGGGTGGCGCGCGCGATCACCATCAGCCCTTCCAGCGATGATTCGACAAGCAGCGCCAGAGTGTGGGCGCGGCGCTCGGGCACCCCTGCCCTGACGAAGGCCGCCTGCAGCAAGCCTATCCATTGCTCGAAGGCCGACCGCTTCGATGGAATCATTCGTTCGCATCTGGCCGAGGAATCACATCTCGATTCCACCAGTCTACCTCTAAAGTTAGCGCCTATGGGGTAGCGCCTACAGGCGCTACCTCTCAGTCAGCGCCAGTTTTGCGCCGAGCGCGACGAAGGCGCCGGCGAAGGTGCGGCGCATCCAGGTCAGCACCATCGGCCGCGACACGACATGACTGCGGATCGAGGCGGCGAAGATGCCGTAGCCGACGAAGACGACGAAGGTCAGAAGCATGAAGACGGTGCTGAGCTCCAGCATCTTCGACAGCGCATGCGGTTCGGTGGTGCTGACGAACTGCGGCAGGAAGGCGAAGAAGAAGATCGACAGCTTCGGGTTGAGGATGTTGATGAGGATGCCCGAGGTGATCACCTTGCCGGCCGAGCGCGGCGCGACATCCTGCCCGACGTTCAAGCCGCCGCTCTCCTTCAACGTGTTCCATGCCATGTAGAGCAGGTAGGCGACGCCCAGATATTTGATCGTCTCAAAGGCGAGTGCGCTGGTGTGCAGCAGCGCCGCTAGCCCGGTGATGGCGGCCGCCATATGCGGAATGATGCCGAGCGTGCAGCCAAAAGCAGCGATGATGCTGGCACGCGCGCCACGCGAAAGCCCGGCGCTCAGCGTATAGAGAACGCCGGTGCCGGGCGAAGCCACGACAATCAGCGACGTCAACAAGAATTCGATGCTCACCGATGATCTCCCGACGTTGTCCCTGCCGCCGGCAACGTAACCAGCGAAACCCGCGGGCACAAGCCAGCCTGAGCCGGCAGTGTTTCATTTCGAATTTCGGCTCACGACGCTTCTTTGCCATCCCATTGAGATGATCTTCGGCAACTCTGTGACCCGAATGAGACGTTCCCGCTAGGCCCTGATGACGCCAAGATGGATATTGATGTACAAAGGTTCGAGCTAATCGAGAATCCGCCAACAAGATATCCCTGAACTTTCGTGATTTGACGCTCAATTCGCTATGTCCAAGTGAACCAATAGCCGCTCCATCCGAAAGCACCCTGCATGGCGTGTATTTGCCTAATTACCACCGGCGGTACAGTCGCTTCGCGGCGGATTGAGGCCGAGGATCACGTCGTGGCAACCGTTGCCGGCGAGAAGCTTCGAGATGCAATCCAAGACATTCCTCCCGGTGTCGACATTAAAATTGACGACTTCATGAATATCGTCAGCTGCGCGATGACGTTGCCGATGGCGTTTGCTCTAGCTCAGCGGATCAACTTTCACCTTGCTGAAGACGATTGCATCGGCGTCGTGGTCACCCACGGTACCGATACGATGGAGGAAAGCGCCTATCTCGCGGATTTGCTTCTGGTGAATGAAAAGCCCGTGGTGTTTACCGGCGCACAGCGCAGCGCTGATGATTCCGCCGCCGACGGACCGCGGAACGTCACTGATGCCGTCAGGCTTGCGGCGTCGCCACTGGCGGCAGGTCTCGGCGCGGTTGTGCTCCTGGAACAACACTTCCACGCCGCGCGTGACGTCACGAAGGCCCATACCTCCCGCGTCGATGCGTTTGTCTCGCGAAACCACGGTAAGCTAGGGGAAATCGACGGGACCACCGTCAGCGTATCGCGCCGGCCTATCCTTCGGAAAACGTTTGCAGCGAACGCCATCGAACCACAAGTCGACCTTATACGCATGGTGCTAGGCTCCGATGACCGCATGATCCGCCTTGCGGCGGCAAGCGGCTCACGAGCGATTGTGCTCGAAGGCTTCGGCAGAGGAAACACGACCCCTGCCGTCGCAGTGGCTGTTGCAGACATCATCGCTGATGGCATTCCGGTGTTCGTGGCGTCGCGATGTGGCGAAGGCCGCGTCTCGCCGATTTATGGCAATGGCGGAGGCAAAGATCTCGAGAAGGCGGGGGCAGTCTTTGCCGGCGATCTCACCGGACCCAAGCTGCGGATTCTAGTGTCGGTACTGTTGGGGATGGGAATGACGTTAGAGGAAATGCGCCCCGAGCTTATCACTTTAGGTGGGTGAGCTTCCGGCAGAGGCTCTTCCCTTATCGTCGGACCCGAGGGGAAACGCGCAGTGCAGCTCATAGACAGTCCGTTGGCAGTTGTCAGATCGGTGCGATCGTCGATCGCGGGACTTAGAATTCTTGATATCGGCTGCGGTGCTGGCAGCTTCGCAAGGCAGCTTGTTGCCGAGGGAGCTGACGTGAGCGGCATCGATCCGGCGGCGGATACGATTCGGGAAGCGATGGCGGCGTTTCCGCAGGCGAGCTTCGTCAAAGGTGTGGCGGAGTCGTTGCCTTTCGGCGACGCGGCTTTCGAGATTGCTGTTATGGTCAATGCACTCCATCATGTTCCCGAAATGGCGATGCAGGCAGCGCTAGGCGAAGCGGCTCGCGTCATCAAGCCAAATGGCGTCCTGATCATTGTCGAACCGTTGGCGACCGGCAATTTCTTCGCCGCCCTGCGGCTGATTGAAGACGAATCCATTGTCCGGCAAGCGGCCCAGCTCGCGATCGAAACAGCCGTATTATCGGGCGTGCTGGCGCGGGTGGCTACATTACAATACGTTCGTCGGGAGGTCTTTCGAACCGTGAGGGGCTTTTTGGATCGCGTCGTGGCTGTTGATCCGTCGCGGCGAGAAGTCGTTGAGCACGACGAATCTGGCATCACCGCTGCTGTGCTTGCAGCGGCGCAACGCGATAGCGAAGGTGCGCTTATCTTCGACCAACCGATCAAGGCGGATATTCTCGAACCCGCCTAAATTGTATTGTTGTGATTTTGCCGACGGTGACGCCGAGGCCGCGGCAGCGAAACGCGCGGGCACAAGTTGGCCCTCGAGCTGCCGTTTATCCGTATTCAGATCATGCAGTTGGCATGCAGCTTACTATACGCAATGGGCTGCCGAACTTCCCAGTGTTCGATGAGCTTACCGCCCTCCAGTCTGAAAACGTCGACGATGGCCAAGCCCTCCTCTTCGGGTTCGCGTTTTGCGTGCATATGCACGATGACGAAATCCCGTTCAGCAAAAATCCGCTTCACCTCTCCTCTCACGAGGGGAAATGACTGTCTGAGCTGCTGCAGATAGGCTTTGAAGCCCTCCGCACCATCCGCAATGTTCGGATTGTGTTGGATGTAGCGTTCGCCAAAATGCATCGAAGCAGCTTCGATGTTGCCTTGGTTTACCGCTTTGTCGATGAAGTCCAGGACGATCATCTTGTTCGTCTCGAGGGCGTTGTGAATCTTGACTGGAAATGGCGTTGATGGTTCGTCACGCATGTTTTGCTCCTTCAGGTGCCTGCTTCACGCCGACATAATCTGTCGCGCCTGTGAGACAGTCGATACGCTATCTCCCTGGATTCTTATCCAATCGTCTAATACCGTTGCCTAGTTCATTATTGGAGGATGGTTCTCATGGACGTCTTATCCGAAGTTCTCGCTTCGCTAAGATTTGGCAGCGCCATGATCGGCAGCGCGATCCTACATCGGCCATGGGGTATTTCAGTCGATCCGATGAGGAATGCCACCATCCACGTCATCCAGCACGGCGAATGCTGGTTGCGGCTGACTGGCGAAAAGGAGCCGATCCACTTAGGCGAGGGAGACGTCATCCTTGTCGCAAGCGGTGTCGGACATGCCCTTTGTAATCCGGCGGATGCACCGACCGCATCCATATCTGCCGTCCTTTCCGCAAATCGAAGCGGACCGGAACCGAAAAGCGAGAGCGGCGCGACAACTCTTCTTTGTGCGAGATATTCACTCGACGGCGTGGGCCCGTATCCGATGGTTTCGCTGCTTCCTCCGCTGATTCACTTGACCCGAAATCAGATCGACACCAGCGAGCCGCTGCGGCTTGCCCTGGAACTTCTGAAGGTTGAAGCGAAAGGCAATCTCGGCGGCCACGATATTGTGGCCCCACGCCTTCTCGATAGCACGTTGGTCTTCTTGTTGCGTGCCTGGATAGAACATCAGCCTCTCGGAACAGCGGGCTGGTTTGGCGCCTTACGCGATAAAGGCGTTGCGCAGGCTTTACGCCTAATCCACGAGCGGCCGGGTAATCCCTGGACCATCGCTTCCCTTGCCAGCGGCGCGGCACAGTCCCGGGCCACTTTCGCGCGTCGCTTCACTCAACTCGTAGGACGGCCGCCGCTGTCCTACGTGACTCGATGGCGGATGAACCTAGCCGCCAAGGCTCTGCGGGAAACGAACCAGAACATTGGCGAGATCGGGCGCGCCGTCGGATATGAATCGGTGCCGTCGTTCTCGCAGGCATTCAAACGGTTGACCGGGCGATCGCCTGGCCTCTACCGGAGCGACTTTCGACCATCTGAAAATTCGAACTGATCCACCAGCCCGAGAGCTGCTATTACAGCGTCGGCAGCCCATGGCCGCGACGCGCCATCAGGCAATCGTCGCCGCCGGGCATGCAGGCGCGGCATACGTCTGGTCGGACCTCGTAGATGCCGCAGGCGGTCGACTTGCCGACCTCGCCGGAAAGTGCCGAACAGCGCACGCCGTCGCAGCGCATGCCGGCTTCGTCGGCAGCCACATATTTCTGCGGGATCCGGTCGAGCTGTGCGTCATCCTCGGTCGAGAAACGCGGCCATTCGGCCGAATAGGAACAGCAGGCGCCGCAGCTCTGGCAATCGAAGAGAGGGGCGGCGCCCTCCTCCAGAGACGAAAAGTCTCCGGTGCTCGCCAAGGCAAGCAGCCCTGACGCAACAGGATTCAGGTCGGCGTTTCGCGGCAAGGGCGCTATTTCTTCTTCCTGGTCTTGCGCGATGCGACATCCGCCGGCGACTTGAACAGATCAGTCCCAGCCTCGACGGTAACGTCGGCTTTCGGCGCGGCGGCTGGCTTGGCCGGCTTTGCGGTGGCAGCGGATGCCGCCGGCTGATCCTTGGCGGAGAATTTTATGGCCATATCAATCCTCGTCGGAGAAACGCGATGATGGCGCATTCGGGTTGCGAAGGCGGCCGATCAGCGCCGAGACCGCCGTGATGTTCATTTCCTCGGGCGACCAGTTCCTGGCCTCCTCGATGTGCCGGGGCGCCAGCTCGCGATGCGTGCTGCCGCTATAGGCGGCATCCTGATGGGTGACGCGCTCGTGGGTCTTGGCATTTTCGCGGACATACTCGATCAAATAGTTCGGGCATTCGGAGCGGCCACGCACGCCGAGCCTGACCTGGGCATCGCCATGGGCGCGCCTGCAGCGCTCGAGTTTTTCGAGCACGCGGCGGACATATTCGACCGGCTTGTCGAGTTCTCCTACGACATCGGCGATGGTCGAATCGGCGGCAATCGCCTTTTGCGGGACGCGTTTGGTGGCCATCAGCGTTTACCCACGCGCTTCGGCGAGGCGGGGAGCGCGGCGGCCGCTGCCATCTCGTCGGCTTCCTTTTCCAGGCGTAGTTCGCGCAGCCGCGCGGTCTTGGCTTCCCGGGCCTGGCTGACAGCATCCTGTTCGGAAATGATGCGGTTGAGCGACATGGACTGGGTCTGGGCCTTGCTGAAGATGGACTCGGTCTGGTCGTGCGGTTTCTTTGAGGTGGCGGTCAAAGTCTTTCTCCCGGTTCGGAGCATGACGCCGCAAAATGGCGCGATCGGTGTTTCGACCAGGACCACGCACAAAGCAATACGGCAGTCGGATTCAAATTGCTGGAGCACCCTTAACACGTTCAAGCGAACGCGCGGTGGCTCTTTCGAATTTTTTTGAAGCGCCCCAAATGCAAAAGGTCAGGCATTGCCTGACCTTCCGCTGGAGCGCCGCGCGTCCAGTTGAACGCGCCAACACTTTCTCATTCTGCGCATGATGCTTTCTGGAAACTGACGTTTCCGGGGTCATGCGCTGAAATTAGCCATTCACCGGTGCCGGTACATCCGTGGTCACCGGCGAGGCTGAATTCCGTTTTAGGCCGCCTTCAACTGATCGGCAGACATCTTGCCCGACTTGTTGTCGCGGACCATCTCGTAGCCGAGCTTCTGGCCCTCTACGATGTCGCGCATTCCGGCGCGCTCTACGGCCGAGATGTGGACAAAAACGTCGGCCGAGCCGTCGTCAGGCTGAATAAAGCCGAAACCCTTAGTGGCGTTGAACCATTTAACTGTGCCTGTGCTCATAACGAACCCTTTCCGTGGCAAATATTCGTTCGCCGTCATGCGAATGCATAACAGCGTTTGTCTCGATTTTGATGGGGGAAGTTCGTCAAAGGCGCGCCTAGACACGCGGATAACAAAAGTCGGTCAAACAAATATCGACGAATTGCTTATAGACTTCTTTTGGCGCCGTGTCAATTTTTTGCTTTTCGCCGCCCGGCGGACCGGTCGTTGCAAGCTTGTCTGAGCAGGCAATCCGATGGCAGACCTGGCGCCGAAACCGGGCCGGCGCCAGCTGTTAAAAAAATCGCACCATGCCGGGAACCATTTTGGCATCCGTGCATTTTGGATATCGTCAGCAGTTCACGAGAGCAATCTCAGGAAAGGCTGACACAAAGGACGCCTCCCGTGCAATAAAACGCGCGAGGGGCGTTCTTTTATGGTGCCGCCTCGCTGTTGCCATCAGAATTTCACCAGAGTCGCGTCCCTGGAAAATTCTTGCCCGAGGGCCGAGCGGCGGTGGCCTTCGCCTATTCGTCCGGACCGGGCTCCGGCCATGTCTCCTTCGCCGCTTCCGCATACCAATGGCGCATGGCCGGTGTTGAAAGCACGGCGTCGACATACGCCCTGGTATCAGGTGCCAGTTCGCCACCATAGGTGTCAAAGCGGGTGACGACAGGCGCGTACATCGCGTCGGCCCCGGTAAAATGACCGAATAGGAAAGGCCCGCCTTTGCCGTATTTCTCCCGGCATTCCCGCCACAGGCTTTCGATGCGTGCCCGCTGCATCTCGCCTTCGGCATCGAGCGGCTTGTGGCCCTTGGGCCGACGCAGATTCATCGGCCAGCCGTAGCGGACCTCGCGAAAACCGGAATGCATCTCGGTCGCCGCCGAGCGCGCCAGCGCGCGGGCCTCGATATCGGCCGGCCACAACGTCTTCTCGGGATAAAGGTCGGCAAGATATTCAAGGATGGCAAGGGTTTCCCATATGATTTTGCCCCTGCCATTCGATTGCTTGTGATTCAACACCGGCACCAGCCCCGTAGGCGAGACTTTTGCCAGATTGGCTGATGTCTCGGGCGTGCGCAGGCGCACGAAGCTTTCCTCGAAAGGAATGCCGAGATGCTTCATCGCCACCCAAGGCCTGAGCGACCAGGACGAAAAGCATTTGTTGCCGATAAAGAGCGTGAATTCCGTCAAGAAGGTCCCTGTGCTCGCATATAAGCAGGGGCAGAACCTAGCCGCATTGCCGCGCCCGGCGCAACCAGCGTCCTGCAACAGATTGCAGGGCATGGAACCGATGCAGCGCCGGCCCGTTTGCCCTTCGCGGACGAAATCCCGGAAAAATCCCAGGAGATGCGGCCATGGTGAACAAGGATCAGGTTGTGGGCCTGGCCAAGCAGGTCAAAGGTTCGGTGAAGAAAGCCGCCGGCAGGGCCACCGGCAACAGGCGCGTCCAGGCTGAAGGCTCGGCCGACAAGATCGCCGGCAAATTGCAGAAGGCCTATGGCGACGTTAAGGACAGGGTCAGGAAGGCGCTCTGATCGCTGCGCTGCATTTTCAACAGCGATGAGGAAGCGGCGGTCTCTGTCTGCTTCAGGTGCTGGCCGTTAGAAGTTCAGGCTCTTCGAGAAAGCGTTGGTGAAGGCGACCTCGCCATGATCGCCAACAGCTTCGCCAAGCACCACCTCCATGTTGTCGCTGGTCACCCGCGCCAGCGCGAAGCCGCCCATATAGGCGGCCTTCGGCTTGAATAGGTCGAGCCCGTCGCGGCGGTAGATCATCGGCACCTCGTGCTGGTGGCCATGGAAGATGCCGACGACATTGTAGCCTTTCAGCGCCGCCAGCAGCGCCTGCCGGTCCGCTTCGTTCCACCAATGCGGTGCACCAGTGCCTTCATCGTCGAAGGTTCCTTTGGCGGCATCCCACCGTTCGATCGAAAAAACATCCCAGCCATAGTGCTGGAATAGGATGACGGGGCGGCTATCCGCCGCATAGGTCGCCAGATCCTGCTTCAGCCACGGCAGGCTGGACCGCGCGCCGTGGCCGGTGTCGCCGGCGAAGCGGTGCGTCTGAATGAGATGCAGGCCACCCCAGTCCCAGGAATAGCAATCGGTATCGACATCGTAGTCGGTCGCCGGCACCGGCGGTTTGAAGAACACGCCCGGGCGGTGGTTGACCTCGACATAGTCGCGCAATTCGCGCCGATACCAGTCGACATGAGGTGGTGGGCCATTCTGGTCGAGATCATGGTTGCCGAGCCCGACATAGACCGGCATGTGCACGCGATCCGGGCCGATGCCTTGCTGATAGCGCTGGCTGAACTGGAGAAGCTGCGTGCCCTCGCTGGGCTGGGTGATCTGGCCGCCGCCATCGTCGGTCATATCGCCGCCGACGACGAGGCCGAGCGGTGTGGCGATGCGGCTGCCGGCCGAACGCAAGCCGGTGGCGACGCCGTTGATTTCGGCCGGCCATTCCTTGCCGTCCATTGCGTTCAAAGCGGCAACACTGCGCAGCAGGGCCGCGTCGGTCTTGCCTTCCTGCTGGCAATTGGGGCTCAGCCCGCTGGCCATGCGGCAGGCATGGACATCGGCGATGAACAGGAAGGTGGCGTCGATGGGCGGACTGCGCTGCCCGGTCTGACCGAGCGCCGGTCGCGCAACGGCGCCGGCCGCAGCAAACCCTACCGCCTGCGCCAGGAAGCTGCGCCGGGAGAGTGATCCTGCCGAGATGCGATTCATGGCGCGAAATTCAGCACAGCCGGCGCCTCTTCGTCTAGTTGCCTCGAACAGCATGTCGACACGGTGCCGCAGGTCTGGCATTCCTTCCGGTGTCTGCACTCAACTTACGCGGGCAGAGGAGGACGCCATGAAGACTATATCCATCGGCACGACACTCACCATCCTGGCGAGCGCCGCGCATGGTGCCGAGTGCATCGACGCCAAGGCCGCCAAGGCCGGCTTCATTCTCGAAAGGCCCGGCATCCACAGCGAGTTTCGACCGGCGGCGGGTGGAATGGTGTCGGTTGCCAACGAATACCAGTCTCAATCGCCGCAGACGCAGTTTCTGTTCGGCGGCCTGATCGAGGTGTTTCGCGACAGCGAGACCGGTCAGCTTGCCATGATCCCGCTTTCCGATCTCAGAAAGCTGTTTCCGCTCAAGGCAGGGGTCAAAAGCAAGACCATATTCGTTCGCCTCGCACCCAACAAACAACCGAAGGGCACCGAGACGCTCGAGATCAACGTCAAGGGCAAGGAGACGTTCAGCCTGGGCGACTGCAAATACAACGTGCTCACCGTCAGGCAGACGATCAAGAACGAGGCCGGCAAGACGCAGGATGAATTCACCGCGCTCTACGCGCCCGACCTGCAGGCGGTTCTGGCCAGGCGCTATGACGAGGGCACCAACGGCGAAAGCGTGGTCGGCTACGAGACGATCAAGCCGTTGCCGAAATAAGGTCTTTGAAGCTGGTCGGACAAAGGGGGCGTGCCATCACTCCTGCATCAAAAGGATCTCTGCCCGATCAGCACCCTGCGTCGACGCTTCGCCCCGCCCTTGGATGACGAAGCCGAGGCAGCTCCATGCTCCAGCGCGTTCAGGCAATCGCGCAGCACGCCTGAATCCTGCGTCGTCTTGGCCATCGACATGGCGCCGGAATAGGTCGCGACCGCGAGCGCGGCGAAGCGCTGCGGATCGGTGTCCTGCTCCCTGCCCGCTTGCTGGTCGGCCCTGATCTTGTCAGCGATCGCCTCGCGCCATGCCGAAAAAATGCCGGCAAGAGCAGCGCGAAAATCCGGATCGACCAGCGACAGTTCATGCGCCAGGTTGTTGAGCGGGCAGCCGCGCACGAAACCCTGTTGCTCCAGTTCCGTTGCCACGGCCTCGAACACGCTGCGGATGCCCTCGCGCGCCGAGCCTGCCGCCAGCACCGGCGCGATCCATGTTGCTTCGACGGCAGCCGCCACCCGCCCCTCGATCACCGCCAGCGCCAGCGCCTTCTTGGTCGGGAAATGATGATGCAGCGCGCCGCCGGTGACACCCGCCGCCGCCATCAGGTCGCCGAGGCTGGAAGCGTTGTAGCCGCGCGCCTGAAAGGAGGCCTCGGCGACATCGAGCACGCGTTTGCGCAGGCCTTCCGGGTCGTTGGTGCGTTTCCCGGGCCGTATCTTTGAGCGAGCGGTAATCTCTGCTGACATTCCCACACGATAGCAGATTGACAAAACAGGACAACCGGTCTGTTTTAGAACAGGACGACCACCCTGTTTTTGGAGATTGCGCGATGAGCCTGCCCCTGAATGCCCCGTCGAAATCCGGCTTCAACGCCTCGCCGATCGTCGAGCTCAGGCAATACACGCTGAAACCTGGCCGGCGCGACACGCTGATCGGCATCTTCGACGGTCACCTGATCGAGGGTCGGGAAGCGGCAGGGATGACCATCATCGGCCAGTTCCGCGATCTCGACCGGCCTGACATCTTCGTCTGGCTACGCGGCTTCGACGGCATGGTCGCGCGCAAAAAAGCACTAACCGCTTTCTACGAGGGACCGGTGTGGGCCGCCTGGCGCGATGCCGCCAACGCCACGATGATCTCCTCCGACGACGTGCTGTTGCTGAAACCGGTATGGCCGGGCGCGGGCTTCGACCTGACGGGCTCACAGCGGACAGCCTTGCTGGGTGACGAAAAGCCAAGCAGAAACAACCGCTTGTCGGATATTGTTGTCATCAAGATTCATCATCTGCAACCCGGTGCCGAAGCCGACTTCGCCAGCCGCTTCGAAACCGACGCCGTGCCCCTGCTGGCGGCACTTGGCGCGCGGCCACTTGCTGCGTTCGTCACCGAGCATGCCGAAAACAGCTTTCCCCGCCTGCCGGTGCGATCAGGTGAAAACGTTTTTATCAGCGTCACGGGTTTCGACAGCATCGATGCCCATGCAAGCCTTGAGGCAGCGCTTGCCGGTTCCCGGGAGTGGCAGGCATTTCAGCAGAAGGTCCAGACATATCTGGCGAGATCGACCGAGGTCTTGCGCCTATCTCCGACCTCACGATCATTGCTTGGGGGATGAGAGGCGGGTCTCTTCCTTTTCCCACTGTGGAAGAAGGAAGAGACGTTCCTTCAACCGATTTGCATCCTTGCCGCCCGCAATCTCCGCTTGAAGCCATTTGTGCAACGCGATACGCCGGTGCCGAATTCGACAGACCGGAGAGACCAAGTGAGCGCGCCAGAGACCAGAACCGAAACCGACACGTTCGGTCCCATCGAGGTCGCCGCCGACCGTTATTGGGGCGCGCAGGCGCAGCGTTCGCTTGGCAATTTCAAAATCGGCTGGGAAAAACAGCCGGCGTCGATCGTGCGCGCGCTCGGCATCGTCAAGCGGGCGGCGGCCGAAACCAATATGGAGCTGAAGCGGCTCGACCCGGCTATCGGCAAGGCGGTCATCGAAGCCTCTCAGGAAGTCATCGACGGCAAGCTCAACGATCATTTCCCGCTGGTCGTCTGGCAGACCGGCTCGGGCACGCAATCCAACATGAACGCCAACGAGGTGATCTCCAATCGGGCGATCGAGCTGCTGGGCGGCGTCATGGGGTCCAAGAAACCGGTGCATCCCAACGACCACGTCAATATGAGCCAGTCGTCGAACGATACCTATCCGACGGCCATGCACATCGCCTGCGCCGAGCGCATCGTGCACGACCTGTTGCCGGCGCTCAGGCATTTGCACGCCGCGCTGGAGGCCAAGACCAAAGCTTTCGCCCACATCATCAAGATCGGCCGCACGCATACGCAGGACGCGACGCCCCTCACCCTTGGTCAGGAATTCTCAGGCTATGCCGCGCAGGTCGCCTCCTCGATCAAACGCATCGAGATGACGCTGCCCGGCCTGCAGGAACTGGCGCAAGGCGGCACGGCCGTCGGCACTGGCCTCAACGCGCCGATCGGATTTGCCGAAAAGGTGGCGGATCGCATCGCCGCTATTACCGGCATCGCCTTCGTCACCGCGCCGAACAAGTTCGAGGCGCTGGCGGCCCATGATTCCATGGTGTTCTCGCATGGCGCCATCAATGCCTGCGCCGGCGCCCTGTTCAAGATTGCCAACGACATTCGCCTGCTCGGCTCCGGCCCGCGCTCCGGCCTCGGCGAACTGTCGCTGCCGGAAAACGAGCCGGGTTCATCGATCATGCCGGGCAAGGTCAACCCCACCCAGTGCGAGGCGTTGACGCAGGTCTGCATCCAGGTGTTCGGCAACAATGCGGCTGTGACCTTCGCCGGCAGCCAGGGCCATTTCGAGCTCAACGTCTACAACCCGCTGATGGCCTATAATTTCCTGCAGTCGGTGCAGCTTCTGGCCGACGCCTCGATCTCGTTCACCGACAATTGCGTCGTCGGCATCGAGGCGCGGGAAGACAACATCAAGGCCGCCCTCGACCGTTCGCTGATGCTGGTGACAGCCCTGGCGCCGACCATCGGCTACGACAATGCCGCCAAGATCGCCAAGACCGCGCACAACAACGGTACAACCTTGCGCGAGGAAGCGCTGGCCACCGGGCTGGTCACCGAAGCCGACTATGACCGCCTGGTGCGGCCGGAGGACATGACGCATCCCGGGTGACGTGACGTCATCCCGATGATTTTTGCGCTGATCGCAAAAACGTTACTGCTGTGAACGATCTGTAACCAAATCCGCATCTTTGGTGAACAGTCGACCTGCTCTATCTGGATGGCACTACAACCCCTTCCGGAGAGAGCCACCATGTCCACCAACACGTCCGTTGCCGGTTCCGGCACCGTTTCCAACGCCTCGGCCACCATCCTGCTTGGCCGCGTCCTGCTTTCAGTCATCTTCGTGCTTTCCGGTTTCGGCAAGCTTACTGCGATCGCCGGCACAGCCGGCTACTTCGGCAGCATGGGCCTGCCGATGCCAACCGTAACGGCTGTTGTCGTCGGCCTGATCGAGCTGCTCGGCGGTCTCGCCATCCTCATCGGTTTCCAGACCCGAATCACCGCCTGGGTGCTGGCAGTCTTCACCGTCGCCACGGCGCTGGTCGCCCACACCGGCTGGGCCGATCAGATGCAGATGATCAGCTTCATGAAGAACCTGGCGATCGCCGGCGGCTTCCTCGTGCTGGCTTCCTCGGGTGCCGGCGCCTATTCGGTCGACGCCAAGCGCGGCTGACGCAAGCTAGTAGCTCTTGCAGCAAGGGGCGCGGAATTTTCCGCGTCCCTTTTTCGTTGTCGGTTCATGGATCTCGGCT
>NZ_SUEO01000013.1:13825-17292 GCF_004962925.1 Mesorhizobium sp.
CGGGATGAGGCCGGCCGCCGACATCGGAGGTGACCAATGCCCCGCAATGCGCTGCTTCTGCTTTCCCGACTGCTGCTCGCCGCCCTATTCGTTCCGTCCGGCTTTCACGCGCTTGCCGACATTGCCGGCACATCAGGCTATTTTGCCGGCCTCGGCCTGCCGTTGCCGACGCTCGTAGCCTGGGCGACGGGCCTGTTCGAGCTGATCGCCGGACTGCTCATCCTCGTCGGCCTCAAGACGCCGATCGTGGCGCTCCTGCTTGCCGCCTTCTGCATCGCGGCGGGCGTCATCGGCCATTATGGCCAGGGCGGCGACGATCCGACGCTGACCTTCATGCATTCGCAGATGCTGATGAAGGACATCGCCCTGTCAGGCGGTTTTCTGGCGCTGGCGATGGCTGGCGCAGGCGCATGGTCGGCCGACGGCTGGACACTTAAAGCGCGTCACGTCTGAAGGGATTCATGCGACGCGCTTTAAGCTGTTGTTTTTACGCATGTCGTTATCCTAAAACCGCTGCGCACTTTTGGGCGACATGCATTAGGATCGGCCCTGAAACGACTTGACCGACACAAGCTACTTGACTGAGCCTAACTACTTGGCTGGCATATTGGGGCCGCCCTCGACCGCCAGCACCAGCCGGCGATTGGTGACCCTCGCCAGTTGCGCCAGGCGCCCGGCAGGCCGCTCGCCGTAAAGATCGGCCAGTGCAGCCGGCAGCACCAGCGCAAGCACGCCATTGCCGCGGCTCTCCCATTTTAGCCGCGGCATGACGCCCGGCATCGCCGCCGTCAGCACGTAGACGACGCGCATCAACGCGGCCAGTGCGCGGGCGCGCTCGAGGTAGCGCGGCGTCGCCAGCCCCCGGATTTCCGGAGCGGCTTCGTTGAACACGCCCTCGTGGCGAAACAGATTGACAAGCGCCAGGAAGGCACGCCCGGGGTGGTCGACGCCGATGAAGGAGGCATGGGCGATGATATTGAGCGACTGCTTGCCGCGATATTCGGGATGCGCGCGCCAGCCGATGTCGGCAAGCAGACAGGCGGCCTGGCGATAGCGCCTCTCATCGTCGGTCTCGTCGATACCGAAGGCGGCAAAGGCCTTGCCCGTCCACTCGACAAGCTCATGCGCGTGGGCGACCGAGCGCGAGCGCAGCCGGGCGAGTTCCTCCGAAGCCGAGATCAACGGATCCGCCTTCTGCTCGGCCTCGTCGAGCAGCGAATAGAGAAAGCCCTCGCGCACGCCCAGCGCCGAGACGATGATCTTGGATGGCTGCATCGCCGCCATGATCTCCTGCAGCACGATGGCGCCATAAGGCAGCAGCGAGCGGCGGTTCTTCGAGACGCCTTCGATACCCTTCACCTTCTCGATCTCACCCCTGGCCACCTGCTTGAGGAAGTTCGCAGCGCTTTCGATGCCGATCTCGTAATGGTGCATGACGCTCAGCGGATAGTTGGTCATTTCCATGTGCAGCCGAGCGAGGTTTCGCCAGGTGCCGCCGACCGCATAGAATGGCCTGCCCCGCCCGCCTTTCAGAAGCTTTGCCCGCGCGAGCTCGTCGCGCGCTATCTTTCCGGCCTGGGCCAGTGAGTTCTTCGCCATGTCCTGCAGGCGCAGGCCGCCCAAGGGCAGCGTGATGCCGTCGCCGATCGTCTCGCCGTCGACGTCCACCAGTTCAAGGCTGCCGCCGCCGAGGTCGCCGGCGATGCCGTCAGCCGGATGGAAGCCGGAAATGACGCCAAGCGCGGAATAATGGGCTTCCTGGCGTCCACTCAGCACCTGGACCTCGGTCTTGAGCACATCTTCGGCGCGGTGGATGAAATCGGGACCGTTGACCGCCTCGCGCGCGGCGGCGGTCGCCAGCACATACATACGCTCGGCGCCGGCCTGCTCGGACAGCGCGCGGAAACGGCGAAACTCCTCCATCGAGCGGGTCACCGCCTCGGGGTCGAGCTTTCCGGTCGAAACAATGCCGCGGCCGAGGCCAGCCAGCATCTTTTCGTTGAACAGCGTGGTCGGCGAGCGCGACAGCCCCTCATAGACGACAAGACGGATCGAGTTCGACCCGATGTCGATGATGGACAGCGGTCGGCGGTCCTGAAGCCGGCCCTGGGACGTTGAAATCATCAGCCGGTCGCTGCGCCGTTTTTCTTGCGGCGCTTGAACTGCGCGATGCGCTTGGGCGCATGCGATTTCAGCGCATCGCCCCGTCCGGAAAGGCTCGGATTAGTCATGAAATATTCCTGCGCGTTGAACGGTTCCTCGCCCTCCTCAAGCACGGCGCGCCGGGAGGTTCCGTCAGCCAATACGTCGAAACTTTGCTGGTTGTCCATGATGTTGCCCAGCATGATCTGGCCGAGGACCTGTTCATGCACCGTTGGATTGGTGATCGGCACCATGGTTTCGACGCGACGGTCGAGATTGCGCGGCATCAAATCGGCCGATGAGATATAGACGACCGCCCCGTCCGACGGCAGTCCATGGCCGTTGCCGAAACAATAGATGCGGCTGTGTTCGAGGAAGCGGCCGACGATCGACTTGACCCTTATGTTTTCCGACAGGCCCGGCACCTGGGGCCTCAGGCAGCAGATGCCGCGCACGACGAGATCGATCTCGACGCCGGCGCGGCTGGCGTCATAGAGCGCGTCGATGATGATCGGGTCGACCAACGAATTCATCTTCATCCAGATGCGGGCCGGCCTGCCCTCCAGCGCATGGGCAATCTCATCCGAAATGTGCTTGAGGATGCGTTTGCGCAGCGTGAAGGGCGAGATGGCCAGCCGCATCTCTTCGGTCGGCTCGGCGTAGCCGGTGATGAAATTGAATAGCTGGGCGACATCGCGGGCGATCGTCGGATCGGTGGTGAAGAAGGACAGGTCGGTGTAGATGCGCGCGGTGACCGGGTGGTAGTTGCCGGTGCCGAGATGCACGTAGTTGCGCAGCTTGCCGTCCTCGCGCCGCACCACCAGCGACATTTTCGCGTGGGTCTTCAGTTCGAGGAAGCCGAATACGACCTGAACGCCGGCGCGCTCGAGGTCGCGCGCCCAGCGGATGTTGGCTTCCTCGTCGAAACGCGCCTTGAGCTCGACCAGCGCCGTCACCGACTTGCCGGCCTCCGCCGCGTCGACCAAGGCGCGCACGATCGGGCTGTCGTTCGAGGTGCGATAGAGCGTCTGCTTGATCGCCACCACTTCCGGGTCGGCCATCGCCTGGCGCAGGAATTGCACCACCACGTCGAAGGATTCGTAGGGGTGATGAACGATGATGTCCTTCTCGCGGATGGCGGCGAAACAGTCACCGCCGTGCTCGCGGATGCGCTCGGGAAAGCGCGGATTATAGGGAGTGAATTTGAGATCATCGCGGGCGATGGCGACGATCTCGGAAATCTGGCTGAGCGCCAGCGGACCGGTGAGCACGCTGATGCGGCTCGGTCATTCGCATCGAATTCGACAAGCTGATGCCGGCCGAAC
>NZ_SUEO01000013.1:17302-32876 GCF_004962925.1 Mesorhizobium sp.
TGAGCACGCTGATGCGGCTCGACGAGACGCCAAGCTCGCCGGCGACGAACTCGCGCAGTTCGGCCGGCATCAGCTTGTCGAATTCGATGCGAATGACCGAGCCGCGGCGGCGGCGCTTCAGCGCCGTCTCGAACAGGCGCACGAGATCCTCGGACTCCTCCTCGACCTCGATGTCACTGTCGCGGATGATGCGGAACGTGCCGGAGCCCTTGACTTCGTAGCCAGGGAACAGCTTGCCGATATAGAGGCCGACCGCCTCTTCCAGCGGAATGAAGCGGACATGACGCTTGCGGTCGGGCAAGCGGATGAAGCGCTTCAGCGCCACCGGCAGACGCAACAGCGCGCTCATCTCCTCGCCATTCCTGCGATGGCGCAGTTGCAGGGCCATCGAGAAGCCGAGATTGGGAATGAACGGAAACGGATGCGCCGGGTCGATCGACAGCGGTGTGAGCACCGGAAAGACCTGCTCCTGGAAATGATCCTCGAGCCAGGTCTTCTCGTCCTTGGTCAGCGCATCGCGGCTGATGCTCTCTATGCCTTCCTTGTCGAGCAGCAGCATCAGCGCCGAAAGGCTGTTCTGCTGATCCTCCTGCAGACGCTCGACCTCGCGCAGCAATTGTTCCAGCTGTTGTTCGGGGGTGCGGCCGTCCGGGCTCTTCAGCGTGATGCCTTCGCGAACCTGGCCGGCGAGACCGGCGACGCGGACCATGAAGAACTCGTCGAGATTGGCGGCCGATATCGACAGGAAGCGGACACGCTCGAGCAGCGGATGATTGGCGTTCAGCGATTCCTCGAGGACGCGGCGGTTGAATTGCAGCCAGGAAAACTCGCGGTTGACGAAGCGGTCCGGGTTGCCGCCCTCTGGGCTCGCCACCTCGACCGTGGTGAATTCGCTCTGTACCGGCTTTAGTTCGTTCATGGTTCCTGCTCGTTTCGCACCCGCTGGCCAGAGCGTCACGCGTCGTTCCGGATACGCAAAGGACGCTCTACCGCTCTTAAGCTACGCATGATCCCCAGCGAAACCGAATTCGGATTTCGCGGCCATGCCTTAACCGGCTTAGCTTATCCTGTGACAGGCTTTTACGACAGTTTGATTTCATCGATCTTGCAAAGAGACAGCTTATGATCCAGATGCAATCCAGACTGCAGCGCAGCGCGTCCTGTGGACGCGCAAAGGACGCGGTAGAAGTTTGATCTTGCGCATGATCCGGGGTCATGCGGCAGATGTAGGAGACGACGATGGCAGGCGGTTCCATTCCCCATTTCCAGAACGATGCGGGTTATGCGGCGATTGATATCGGCGTCAAGGAATTCATGTGCACCGGCGCCAACCCGCCTTTCGACCATCCGCATGTGTTTCTCGACATGGGCGACGACAATGAAAAGGTCTGCCCCTATTGCTCAACGCTTTTTCGCTATTCGCCAAAGCTGAAGGCGACGGAAACGCAGCCTGCGGGATGCCTCTATATCGACCAGGCCGCCTGACGCGCACGCCATCCTCATGGACGACACGCGGTCCCGGCAGGTCGTCATCGCCGGAGCCGGCGTCGCCGGACTGACTGCGGCGCTGGCATTTTCCGAGCGCGGCTATCTGGTGCGGCTGTTCGAACAGGCGCCGCGCCTCGAAGCGGCCGGCGCCGGCATCCAGCTCTCACCCAACGCGACGCGCATCCTTCGCCAGCTCGGCGTGCTCGACCGGCTGTTGCCGGCGGCGGTGCGGCCGGAGGCGGTCGTGCTCAAGGACGCCGCCACGCTGCGCGAGCTGGCGCGGGTGCCACTTGGCGAGGCAGCCGAGAGGCGTTGGCAGGCGCCCTATCTCGTCGCTCATCGGGCTGACCTGCAGGAAGCGCTGATGGCGCGCCTTGCCGAACAGCCTGATATCAGTCTCGTCACCGGCGCGCGCGTCGGCGGCGTCGCCGCAGGACCGCACCATACCACGGCAACAGTCGAGGTTGCCGGTAAGACCGTCGAAGCCGACGGCTTTCTGCTGATCGGCGCCGACGGCGTCTGGTCGGCTATCCGCGCCTTTGGCGGGTTTGCGGCCCACAGCCGGTTTTCGGGCGAGCTAGCCTGGCGCGCTACGATCAGCGCAGACAGTGTCGCGGGAGAAGCCTTTGCAGCCGTCGGCGCTGCCGATTGCGTGACCACCTTCCTGCATCCCGGCTTTCACCTCGTCGCCTATCCGGTCAGCAACGGCGCGGCATTCAACCTGGCCGCCTTCACCAGGGGCGAGATCATCGCCGAGGGCTGGTCGGGCCACGCCGATCCCGAAATCCTCGTCGGCGCCATGCGTGGCACGGCGGCAGCACTGGCCCGGCTTGCCGAGGATGCCGGCCCGTGGACCGCATGGCCGATCCATACGGTCGACCAGGCACAGCCATGGACGACGCCCGCCGGTATCGCGCTGATCGGTGATGCGGCGCATGCGATGACGCCGTTCGCGGCGCAGGGCGCGGCGATGGCGATCGAGGACGCCGCAACCCTTGCAGGGTTTGTCGCCGCCTCGCCCGCCGATCCCTGGAGCGCGCTAGCTGCCTGGGAAAAGGTGCGGCGTCCGCGCATCGCCAAGGTCGCCCGCCGCGGTGTCGTCAACCGTCTTGCCTGGCATGCTTCCGGGCCGGTGGCCGTCGCGCGCAACCTGTTTCTGAAGCTGCGCTCGCCGGAAAAGCTCGCGGCGGATTTGGACTGGCTGTATGGCTGGCGGCCGCCGGAAGTTGGCGACAGACCACCTTGACGTAGTGTCAATTTGTAGTTACATTTTTGTAGTTATGTGAGGCATAGATTGCGATTTGAATGGGATGCCGAGAAGGCGAAGTCCAATTTGCGCAAGCATGGCGTGAGTTTCGAGATTGCCGCGCGCGTTTTCCTCGATCCCTTTGCACTCACGATTCAAGACCGGGTAGAGGAAGGCGAGTATCGCTGGCAAACCATTGGCGTCGTAGATGAAACATTGGTGCTGTTGATCGCACATGCCGACCTAGAGGAAGACGGAATCGAGATAATCCGCACCATTTCCGCTCGGCAAGCCACACCTCAGGAGAAAAGACGCTATGGGCAAAATCGTCCGACATGAACTCGATCCGACGAATCCAGCTCCTTTGACAGAAGCTCAGAAGGCCGAGATCAAGGCTCTGAAGACACGGCCGGAGAGCGATGTCGATACGAGCGATATTCCCGAGCTGACCGAAGACTTCTGGCGGAGCGCGGTCCGAAATCCCTATTTCAAGCCAATCAAGCAGCAATTGACCCTTCGACTCGATTCCGATCTCGTCGCCTGGTTCAAGAGACGCGCGCCGGGTGGCCGCGGCTACCAAAGCGCGATCAACAAGGCGCTTCGTGAATATGTAGCGAAACAGGAGCGCAAGACCGGCTGACCCGTTCGGGCGTCTCTCAGGCATCAATTATAAAGCCGCATCGATAGGTCCAGCGAGGCCGGCAGCGGATTCCACCAGCCCGTCCGCAGGCCGGCGATACGCAGAGCCGCCGCGGTCCAGGTGTTGCAGCCGACCAGCGCGTTGAAATAGCCGTTGGCTTCGTAGAAGCGGTCGAACCTGGAATAGGCGGCGTTCTCGATCAGGATCGGGCCGTTCTGCCCTTGCTGGAAACTCGCGGCGATGAAGTCGAGCAGCGCCACAAAACGCTGCTCGCCGATGTCGAAGCCGGCGACGTCGGGATGCGGCGAGACAATGTTGCCTGCGACATCGACATGCATCACCGAAGCATCAAGGGTCAGCGCCTTCATCACCGGCACGGTCTTCAGCTCCGACCAGCTCGGCGTCTCCAGATAGAAGGCGCGGCCGCCCCAGCCGAAGACGATGTAGCGGACCTCAGCCATGTCGGTCGGAATGCCGCCATCGACCAGGAAATGGAAGCGCTTGCGCACATCGTCGTCGACCGGAATGGCGATATCGGTATGGATCGGATTTTTCAGCACCAGGATGTGCCTGGTGGCGATGGGATCGGCGGCCGCCGCGGGCAAGAGCGGCCGTGGAATGAACGTGCCCAGCATCACGGCAAGAACGATCGCCACCACCGGAATGGCGAGAAAACGGCCAAGCTTTTTCATGAGGGATGGCTTTTTCATGGGCAACAGTGTTGCAATCGGCTCTTGATCGCTGGCTGACAGGTCAGACGCAAAAGGGCCCGGCCGGGTTTCGGCCGGGCCCTTTCGATTTGCGTGACAGCGATCAGTGCAGGATCTGCGACAGGAACAGTTTTGTGCGCTCGTGGCGCGGATGGTCGAAGAACTCGGCCGGCGTATTCTGCTCGACGATCTGGCCCTGGTCCATGAAGATAACCCGGTTGGCGACCTTGCGTGCAAAGCCCATCTCGTGGGTGACGCAGAGCATGGTCATGCCCTCTTCGGCGAGGCCGACCATCGTCTCCAGCACTTCCTTGATCATTTCCGGATCGAGCGCCGAGGTCGGCTCGTCGAACAGCATAATGCGCGGGTTCATGCACAGCGAGCGGGCGATGGCCACGCGCTGCTGCTGGCCACCGGAAAGCTGGCCGGGATATTTGTTGGCCTGTTCCGGGATCTTGACGCGCGTGAGGAAGTGCATGGCGATTTCCTCGGCCTGCTTCTTCGGCGTCTTGCGCACCCAGATCGGCGCCAGCGTGCAGTTTTCCAGGATAGTCAAATGCGGGAACAGGTTGAAGTGCTGGAACACCATGCCGACCTCGCGGCGCACCTCGTCGATCTTCTTCAGATCGTTGGTCAATTCCTTGCCGTCGACGAAGATTTTGCCCTTCTGGTGCTCTTCCAGCCGGTTGATGCAGCGGATCATCGTCGATTTGCCGGAGCCCGAAGGGCCACAAATGACGATGCGCTCGCCGCGCATCACCTTCAGGTTGATGTCCTTCAGGACATGGAATTCGCCGTACCATTTGTGCATGGCGATGATGTCGATGGCGACATCGGTGGTGGAAACCTGCATTTTGGCGGCATTGACCTTGATCTCTTCCGCGCTGACTGCATTTTCTGTGGCCATGGAAGGTTCCCTTTTTTGTTCTTAGCGTTTGTAGCTGGTGTCGAGCCGGCGTTCCGTGAACATCGAATAGCGCGACATGCCGAAACAGAACAGCCAGAAGACGAAGGCAGCGAACACCAGGCCGGACCTGGCCGTCTGCGGCGTTGCCCAGTTGGCGTCGGAAAAATTCTGTTTGACGACGCCGAGCAGGTCGAACATCGAGATGATTGAAACCAGGCTGGTATCCTTGAACATGCCGATGAACGTGTTGACGATGCCGGGAATGACCAGCTTCAGCGCCTGCGGCAGCACGATCAGGCCCATCTTCTGCCAATAGCCGAGGCCGAGCGAATCAGCACCCTCATACTGGCCCTTGGGGATGGCCTGCAGGCCGCCGCGCACCACTTCGGCCATATAGGCAGCGGCAAACAGCGACACGCCGATCAGTGCCCTGAGAAACTTGTCGAAGCTGACGCCGGCCGGCAGGAACAGCGGCAGCATGACGCTGGCCATGAACAGGACGGTGATCAGCGGGATGCCGCGCACCGTCTCGATGAAGATGACGCACAGCATCTTGACGATCGGCATCTTCGATCGCCGGCCCAGCGCCAGCACGATGCCGAGCGGCAGCGACACCGCAATGCCGACGAAGGACAGGCTGAGCGTCACCAGAAGCCCGCCCCACAACGAGGTTTCGACATGCGGCAGGCCGAAAACGCCACCAACCAACAGGATGAAGGCAAAGACCGGCAGCGCCCCGAAGAACAAAATGGCGTTCAGCCCCTTGCGCGGCACCTTCGGAATGAGCAGCGGCACCAGAAGTGCCACAAACAGGATGGCGACCAGGATCGGCCGCCAGCGCTCATCGATCGGATAGCGGCCGAACATGAACTGGCCGAACTTGGCGTTGACGAAGGCCCAACAGGCGCCGGACCAGCCGTCCGGCTGGATGCCGCCCTGCGCCACCGTGGCGCAAAAGGTGCGGTCCGTGCCAATCCATTGGGCGTTGATGAAGGCCCAGCTGATCAGTTGCGGCAGGATCATCGCGACCAGCACGATGCCGATGATGGTCAGGATCGTGTCGCCGGCCGAAGCAATCAGATTCTTGCGGATCCAGGCGCCCAGGCCGCGTTCGCTTGGCGGCGCCGACTGTGCCAGCGCCATTTCGACGCGGACGAAGGAAAGATCGTGCTCCTGCATGTCCCTACCTCTCCACCAGCGCCATTCTGGCGTTGACCACGTTCATGATCACCGACGTCAACAGGCTGAGCGCGAGATAGACCACCATCATGATCAGCACGCACTCGATCGCCTGGCCGGTCTGGTTCAGCACCGTGCCGGTCGTCGCCGTCAGGTCGGGATAGCCGATGGCGATGGCGAGCGAAGAGTTCTTGGTCAGGTTCAGATACTGGCTGGTCAGCGGTGGAATGACGATGCGCATGGCTTGCGGGATGACGACAAGCCGCAGGATCGATCCCGGCCGCAGCCCGAGCGCGCCGGCTGCCTCGGTCTGACCCTTGCTGACGCCCATGATGCCGGCCCGCACGATTTCGGCGATGAACGCCGCCGTATAGAAGGACAGCGCCAAATAGAGCGACAGGAACTCCGGTTTGACCTGAAAGCCGCCAGTCAAATTGAAGGTCGATTGCTTTGGGTAATCGAAACTCAGCGGGAAGCCGCTCAGCGCGTAGGCCAGCAACGGCAAGCCGATGATCAAAGCCGCCGATGTCCAGAACACCGGGAATTGCTGGCCGGTCGCCATCTGCCGCTGACGCGCCTTGCGGGCGACGAACCACGCCATGGCAATGCCGAGAAGCAGAGCGACCAGGATCAGCCAGGAACCCTCGCCCCAGATCGGGCGCAAAAAGTAGAAGCCGCGCTGGTTGAGAAAAGAGCCGAATGGCAGGTTGATGCTTTCGCGCGGCGGCGGCAGCACCGAAAGCACGCCGGAATACCAGAAGAAGATGACCAGCAGCGGCGGGATGTTGCGGAAGACCTCGACATAGACCATGCAGATCTTGCGGATCAGCCAGTTGTGTGAAAGCCGGCCGATGCCGAGGATGAAGCCAATGATGGTGGCGGTGACGATGCCAGCGCCGGCCACGATGAGCGTGTTGATGAAGCCGACCAGAATGGCGCGGCCATAGGTCGAATCCGACGAATAGGCGATGGCGCTGTCACTGATGTCGAAGCCGGCGCGGCCCCTGAGAAAGCCGAAGCCTGACGCAATGCGCAGGCGCGTCAGATTGTCGATGGTGTTTTGGACGATCCACCAGACCAACGCCACCAGCACGATGACGACCACCGCCTGGAAAAATATGCCGCGGACCTTCGGATCATTGATAAAGGAGCCGCGGCTTGGCTCCTCGCGAAGAATTTCCTGCGATGCCATTCGACCATCCCCTGGAAAGAGAAACCGGAAGGCAGGAAAGCTGCCTTCCGGATCACATTTCGATCAGCGGATCGGCGGAGCGTATTGCAGGCCGCCCTTGGTCCACAACGCGTTGATGCCGCGCGCGATCTTCAGCGGGCTGCCCGAACCGACATTGCGTTCGAACATTTCGCCGTAGTTTCCAACTGCTTTGACGATGTTGACGACCCAGTCGTTGGAGACGCCGAGATCGGTACCGATCTTGGTGTCTGCTTCCTGGCCGAGCACGCGCTTGATCTCGGGGCTGTCCGAGTTCTTCATCTCTTCGACATTGGCCTGGGTGATGCCCAGTTCCTCGGCCTGCAACATCGCGAAGTAGGTCCACTTGACGATGTGGTACCACTGGTCGTCACCCTGGCGCACGGCCGGGCCGAGCGGTTCCTTGGAGATGATCTCGGGCAGCACGACATGGTCGGCCGGCGCGCCGAGCGTCAGGCGGATGCCGTAGAGACCCGACTGGTCGGTGGTGTAGACGTCGCAGCGGCCGGCGTCATAGGCGGCATTGACCTCATCCAGCTTTTCGAAGACGACGGGGTTGTACTCCATCTTGTTGGCCTTGAAGTAGTCGGCGAGATTGAGCTCGGTCGTGGTGCCGCTCTGCACGCAGACCGCCGCGCCCGAAAGCTGCAGCGCGGAATTCACGCCCGGCAGTTTCTTGGCGTTGATCATGAAGCCCTGACCGTCATAATAGGTGACGCCGACGAAGTTCAGGCCAAGTGCCGTATCGCGGTTGATGGTCCAGGTGGTGTTGCGCGACAGGATGTCGATCTCGCCGGACTGCAGCGCGGTGAACCGCTCCTTGGCGCTGAGCGGCGTGAACTTGACCTTGGTGCCATCGCCAAAAACTGCGGCCGCGACAGCGCGGCAGAAATCCGCATCGATGCCTTGCCAGTCGCCCTTGTCGTCCGGCGCCGAGAAGCCGGCCAGACCGGTCGAGACGCCGCATTGGATGAAGCCCTTGGCCTTGACGTCGTCGAGCGTAGCCGCCGACGCAGCCGAAGCCACCAATCCAAGCGCGGCGGCGCCCAGAATGCCGATTGCAATGTGTTTCATAACCCACAGACCCTTTTCTGTTTTTTTCAGGCGAACCTGACTTTTTTTCGGTGAATGCAGCTTCCCGTTCCGGCCCATTCCCGAAACCCCGCATCGCAACCGACGCGCTGCCTCCCATTCACGAACTGCATCGAAGGCGATTATTCCTGGGAGGTCAAGGAAAATGACCGAAACCGAAAGAGTTTGAAAACCAATTGCCGCAAATGCCCGAATTGCAGACAAACGCGCCTGGAAATTAGTCAGCCGTGCGAACAAAGCCGGCAAAATCCGATCAACGCAAATCGGGGCTGGGGCCCTTTGAAATCCACCTTCGGAAGGCCGCGCATTACTGAGTTGTCTTGGATTCAATTGGCATATCCAAAGTCCGCCGGCTGGCGGATGGCGAACGGTTGCGCGGCCAATGCCGTCGCACTATGGCTAGCGCTTCATCAGAGGCGAAGCGCAATGACAAAAGACGGCAACGAAATGGGCATCAACACGCGGCTTGCCCACTCGGGCAACAATCCGCACGACTATTTCGGCTTCATCAATCCGCCGGTGGTGCATGCCTCGACCGTGCTCTATCCCAACGCGGCGGCGATGGCGGCACGCAGCCAGAAATACACCTACGGCACGCGCGGCACACCGACCACCGACGCGCTTGCCAGCGCTATAGACGCGCTCGAGGGCTCGGCCGGCACAATTGTGGTGCCGTCCGGCCTGGCGGCGGTGACGGTGCCGCTGCTCGCCTTCCTGTCGGCGGGCGACCATGTGCTGATCGTCGATTCCGTCTATCACCCGACCCGCAATTTCGCCGACACGATGCTGGAGCGGCTGGGCGTCGAGGTCGAGTACTACGATCCGCATGCCGGTGCCGGTATAGCGGCGCTGATCAAGTCCAACACCAGGGTCGTATTCACCGAATCGCCGGCCTCAAACACTTTCGAGGTGCAGGACATACCGGCGATCGCCAGCGCGGCACACGCCGCCGGCGCGATCGTCATGATGGACAACACCTGGGCGACGCCGCTCTACTTCCGCCCGCTCGACCACGGCGTCGACATCTCGATCCATGCGGCGACGAAATATCCGGCCGGCCATTCCGACGTGCTGCTCGGCACCGTATCGGCCAACAAAGCCTGCTGGAAACAGCTTTGCGAGACCTTCTACACGATGGGCTGCTGCGCCGGGCCGGACGACGTCTATCAGGTGCTGCGCGGCCTGCGCACCATGGGCGTGCGCCTCGACCATCATCAGCGCAGCGCACTTGATATCGCCGGCTGGCTGGAGGGCCAGCCGGGCGTGGCGCGCGTGCTGCATCCCGCACTCCCGAGCCATCCCGACCACGATCTCTGGAAGCGCGACTTCTGCGGCTCGAGCGGCATTTTTTCGATCGTCCTTGCGGGCGACGGCCAGAAACAGCAGCATGCCTTCCTCGACGCGCTCAGGATATTCGGCCTCGGCTATTCCTGGGGCGGCTATGAGAGCCTTGCGGTGCCGGTCTTCCTCGGCGACCGCGTCGTCGCCAAGGGCCCTTATGACGGCCCGCTGGTGCGCCTGCAGATCGGGCTCGAGGACGTCGAGGATTTGAAGGCCGATCTGGCGCGCGGCCTCGCCGCAGCGGCCGCCTGAACGAGCGGCATGGGTCTTCCAAAATCGATTCAGAAAACGTGCTCAACCTCTTGAAAAGGCTTAGCCAAATCATGTGCGCAGCTATTCCGGCTGGCCCAGACCTCACCTGATCTGACCGCGCCGCGCAACATTATTTCCCAAATCCGCTGTTTTTCGGATTGGTTTGGCTTTCGAATTCAGCAGACTGACGGCATTGCAAGGCCATTCAAAGTTCAACAATCTTCCCAGATCGACCCAGAGTGCCCCATGGCCTTTCGCCTTTTTACTCCCATACTGGCCGGCGCGACGCTGCGCGAGCGCATCATCGCCTGTATCGGTGCGACGGTCGGCATTGCGCTGACCGGCGCGATCAGTGGCCTGGTACTCGGCAGCGGCTCGCATGTGCCGCTGCTCGTGGCGCCGATGGGTGCCTCGGCCGTGCTCTTGTTCGCGGTGCCGGCGAGCCCGTTGGCGCAGCCTTGGTCGATCATCGGCGGCAACACCATATCGGCGCTCGTCGGCGTCGTCGTGGCACATTTCCTGCATGAGTCTGTCCTTGCTATGGGCGTTGCGGTATCACTGGCCATCGCTGCCATGTCGTTCACACGCTGCCTGCATCCACCAGGTGGGGCGGTTGCCCTGACCGCGGTGGTCGGCGGACAGGCCATCATCGGCGCCGGCTTCCTGTTTCCGTTCGTGCCGGTGGCATTGAACTCGATCGTGCTGGTCGCGCTCGGATACGGCTTTCACAAGTTGTCGCGACGGACCTATCCACATGTGGCGGTCGCCGCGCCAAAGAACAGCCACGGCACCATCGATCGACCCGCGCAGGAGCGTATCGGCTTCCGGCCCGAGGACATCGATGCTGCGCTTGGTACCTTGGAGGAGACATTCGACATCGACCGCAACGATCTCGAACGGCTGCTGCGGCAGGTGGAGTTGCAAGCGATGGTGCGCACGCACCGGACCTTGCTGTGCCAAGACATCATGTCGCGCGATGTGATTTCCGTGGACGAGCACGCTGGTGCAGACCAGGCACGCCATTTGCTGCTCGACCACAACATCCGGACGCTGCCGGTCGTCGACTCGGAAGCCAGGCTTGTCGGCGCCGTCGGGCTGCGAGAACTGGCACGGGTAGCGGACGCGGTGAAAAGCGTGACGAAGCCCGCGGCAACCGCCTCGGCGAGCGCGCCTGCCATGGGCCTTCTGCCGGTGCTCACCGACGGCCGCAGCCACGCCGTCGTCATCGTAGACGACAACAGGCACATCCTCGGCCTGATCACGCAGACCGATCTGCTGGCCGCAACGGCGCGGGCGCAAACTAGCGACAGGCTGCTGGCGGAAGCGGTAGCGTAGTCGCTGCCGGCCGCCGGAAAAATGTCGGGAACCTTTTCCCGGCTAGGCCGTCCAATGTTTCGATCGGAGGATTTGCTTCCGGTCAGGAGATTGGCTTGCGATGAGGAAACCGGTCATGTCTGCTGTCTTGACCGTCATGCCTGCCGCAGCTGGCGAGATGCAGCTTGTCGGCCGCGCGCTGGCGCGGGAGGGCGGAGCCTTCCGCACGATTATCAAGATGCACAACCAGCGACTCTATCGTATCGCCCGCAGCGTCGTTCGCAACGACAGCGAGGCTGAAGACATCGTGCAGGAGGCCTATGTCAAGGCCTTTGCCCAACTCGGGGATTTTCGCGGCGAATCCTCGCTCGCCACATGGCTGTCGCGCATCGTCATCAACGAGGCGCTTGGGCGCTTGCGCAAAAGACGGCGAACGGTAGCCATGCCGCAAACTCCACACGCCGAAATCATCAAATTTCCCCTCGATCCCAGCGACGATCCGGAGCGGACGATGGCGCAACGGCAAATCCTCGAGCTTGTCCAACGGGCGACCGATCGGCTTCCCGATGTGTACCGGACAGTGTTCGTGGCGCGGGTGATCGAGGGTCTCAGCATCGAGGAGACCGCCGAACTGCTTGATGTGCGGCCCGAAACCGTCAAGAGCCGCCTGCACCGCGCCCGCGCCCTCGTGCGCAAGGCGCTGGACGATCAGATCGGCCCGGTGCTGCTCAATGCCTTCCCCTTCGCCGGCCGCCGGTGTGAACGGCTGACCGCCGCGGTGATGCAGCGGCTTGGCTTTACAGACTGATTTTTCCCGAATTCCCGGGAACGTTTGCCCCCGCCCGGCATCCAATCATCGTCAACTGAAATGCCCGGAGCCAACCGCATCCGGCGAAGGAGAACGTCATGTTTATTCGATCGACCACCGCACTGGCAGCGCTTTTCCTGCTCAGCGCTGCGCCGTTGGCGCAAGCCGCCGACAAGCCGACCGACCCGCAGATCGCCCACATCGCCTACACAGCCGGCGTGCTTGACGTCGAGGCGGCCAAACAAGCGCTGGAGAAATCGAAGAACAAAGAGGTTGTAGATTTCGCCAAAGCTATGGTGCGAGACCATGAAGCCGTAAACAAACAAGCGCTTGACCTGGTCAAGAAGCTCAACGTGACGCCGGAGGACAACGCCACCAGCAAGGCGCTGACCGAGGCGGCGGCCGAGGAACGAGCCAAGCTCGCCAAACTCGACGGCACCGCCTTCGACAAGGCCTATGTCGCCAACGAGGTCGCCTACCATAAGCAGGTCAACGGCGCGCTCAAAACCCTGCTGATACCCTCGGCCGAGAATGCCGAACTGAAGAGCCTGCTGGAGACCGGCCTGAAGCTATTCCAGGGCCATGAACAGCATGCCGAACATGTCGCCGGCAGACTGAAATGAGAACAGCACCGACGGCGTCGAAACGGCATCTGTGGATTGCTCTGGCGCTAACCATTGGGGCCGCACCAGCCAAGGCCAACACGATTGAGGTGACGATCGAGAAGCTTGTATTTTCGCCCGCAAGCACCGAGGCGAAGGTCGGCGATACCATCGAGTGGGTCAACAAGGACGTGTTCGCCCACACGGCGACCGTCAAAGGCGGCTGGGAGGTGATGATCCCGCCGAAGAAGGCGGCGAGCCTGACGCTGAAGACGGCGGGTTCGGTCGACTATTTCTGCCGCTTCCATCCCAACATGAAAGGCCATCTGACGGTGACGTCGCCGTAGCGATGCCAGCGGAGACCGCCCTGCGCGCACAGGGCGGTCCGGCAGCGTCAAGCCGCCTGGTAGCGAGGCGCGGGTTCGCCGGTTTGCGTCGCGGCGAACAGGATGGCGCGGGCGGCGTCGTAGGTTTCCCACAGCGCACGGTCGTGGACTGACGGCAGCGTGATGGCTTCACCCTGATCAAACCCTGCCAGGGCCGCGTCGACCATGTCTTCCGCGGTCATCACCACTGCCGGGTCGAACGCTGAAAGCGGCATGCCGGCGAACTCGTAGAATTCGGTGGCGGTCGCGGCTGGAAGAACGAGCTGCAGCCTGACGCCGCTTCCGGCAAGCTCCTCCTGCAGGCCACGGCTGAAGTTCACCACATAGCCTTTGGTGCCGCTGTAGAGGGAGGTGATCGGCAGCGAGTGCAGCGCCATGACCGAGGCTATATTGATTATCGCCCCGGCGTTGCGCGACAGGAATGCCGGCAGCGCCGCTCGGGTCAGGCGCGTCAGCGCCGTGATGTTGAGCGCGATCGTCGACGCGGCATTCTCGTCGGACGTGTTTATCGTCGATCCGAGCGTTCCGTTGCCGGCGTTGTTCACAAGCAGGGTGATGGCGGGGTTGGTGGCGAGCACCTTCTCGACGCGCGCCAAGCCGTCCTCTTTGGTCAGGTCGGCGCCGATCACCTCGACCTTGGCGCCATAGGCCCGCGACAGCTCCGCTGAGAGGGTTTTTAGGCGTTCGACGCGTCGCGCCACGAGCACAAGATCATAACCACGGGCAGCGAGGCGGTCGGCATAGACGGCGCCGATGCCGGCGGAGGCGCCGGTGACGACGGCGATCGGCTTGGAAGCGGAGTTCGACATGGGTCATCTCCTAAAGTTGAGCACTCAAATATTGAGTACTCAACCAACTAGCCGAATCTGTGCCCCATTGCAATGGTTCAGCACTCAACTATTTTGTGAAGATGGGAAAAACGGTCGAATCGTTTGCATCACTCGAAAGTCGGGACCAGCCAGACGCGGAAGCGCCCGGCATGCCGAACGATTTCGTCTGCATCAATTCGTCGCTGCGTCGTGCGGCGCGGCGGCTTGGCCAGTTGTATGACGTGGCGCTGGTCCCAACCGGGCTGACGTCAACGCAGACCCTTCTGCTCGGCCAGATCGACGGGCTCGGGGCCGTTTATGGTGAGGACGGGCCGACGCTGCAGGTCCTCGCCGCCCGCCTGGCGATCCAAATTTCAGCGCTGACGCACGCCTTGCGGCCGCTTGTACGCGACGGTCTGGTCGAGGTCCGCCAGGATGCCCACGACCGGCGAACGAAGCATGCCGTGCTGACGCCGCTCGGAAAAGCGCGATACCAGCAGGCATATGTTGTGTGGGTCGAGGCCAACCGGCGCGTCGAGGCGATTTTGGGGGCGGCCGCGGCCGAAAGGCTGAGGAGCCTCGCCGACGATGTCGCCTCGCAGAACTTTCTCGACGCCTATGTTTCGGGCGAGAAGCCGGCTAGCGGCACCGAACCGTCGGAACATTAGAGCGCCGCGCGTCGTTTGGGACGCGCCACTGGGGGCCTAGTCTAGGTCTTTCTGCGATCAGCAACCGCCGCTCGGACGCCGGCGGACAATCTGTGCTAAAGTAACCCTATGAAAGCATGGCTGGAAGCGGCAAAGAGCCGGGCGCGCGCCATCAAGCTTGATGTCGTCGCCCTGTGGTTCGCCGCACGCGATCCTCGGGTGCCTTGGTTTGCGAAATTCGTGGCTGGGATGGTCGCCGCCTATGCGCTTTCCCCAATCGACCTGATCCCGGATTTCATTCCGGTGCTCGGCTATATCGACGACCTGATCATCGTGCCGCTCGGCATAATCCTGGCCATAAGGCTTGTTCCACCGCGGCTGATGGACGAGTTTCGGGCGCGGGCTGCCGCGCTCGAAAAACGCCCGCAAAGCAGGACGGGAATGTTCTTTATCGTGGCGCTCTGGCTGGCCTTGGCGGCTTTGTCGATCTGGGCGTTCTGGCCCACCCGCGCCAAATAGCCCGATCAGGCTTTCTCCGCAATCGAACGCCTCGAATATCTCCGGAACCGACTCCAGCGATATGACGGTCCCTTGTGCCTCACTCGCCCGCAGCAGTGCGTGTCCACGAACCGGAACAGCTCGGCTTGCGGCGCGCGATCCAGGCATCGAGCCCTTCGCGCAGATCGGCGGTCGGCGCCATGCGGGCGAACTGTTCGGCCTCAACCAGCAAACCTTCCGCGATCGACTGGTTAAGGCCGCGCGTCACCGCGGTCAGGATGCTGGCGACTGCGAGTTCTGAATGCCTGGAAATACGCTGAGCGAGATCCAGTGCTGCCGGCATCAGGTCGTCATGCGGCACCACCTGGTTGACGAGGCCGAGTTCGAGCGCGCGCTGCGGCGAGAACGCCTCGCCTGTCAGCAGCAATTCGAGTGCCCGCTTGCG
>NZ_SUEO01000013.1:32886-34025 GCF_004962925.1 Mesorhizobium sp.
CCGCCGAAGGTCGGCGGCATTGCGAGAACGATTTCGGGCTTGGCGAACGAGGCACGCTCGCTGGCGATGGCCAGGGGCACGGCCTCGGTGATTTCGCAACCTCCGCCGAAGGCAAGACCGTTGACCGCGGCGATGACCGGTTTGCGGAACGCTTCCAGCCTCGCCGTCAATCGCTGCCCGCGCATGACGAAATCGCGCAAGGCGACATCGGTGCCAAGCGCCACGCTTGCCGAGAATTCGTGTATGTCGCCGCCCGCCGAGAACGCCCGCTCGCCTGCGCCGGTGAGGATGACTGCGCGGATGGAGCCATCGACCTCGATGGCGTCGAGGATGGCCAGCAGGCGGTCGATCAGGGCGTAGTTCAGCGCGTTGAGTTTTTCAGGGCGATTGAGGGTCAGGAGGGCAACTCCGTCGCGAACCTCGCTCAGCACAAGTTCGGCCATTTTGGCTTCCTTTCCGGTAAGTCTGGGCAGGAAAGGATCAGGCTTTCGTTTGCTTGTATATTCACTAGTCGGTATACATCGCTTCATGCCACAAGCGCCCAGCCCTACCCGCAAACGTATTGTCGACGCCGCGACGAAGCTCTTTTATGCGGAAGGGATTGGCCGCGTCAGCGTCGATGCCGTCGCCGAAAAGGCAGGCCTCACCAAGCGCACGCTTTACTATCATTTCAAGAGCAAGGACGACCTGATTGCCGCTTATCTCGATGGCCGCGACCAGCCGAACCTGAAGCAGATGGCCGGCTGGTTCGACGCCGCCGAAGGCGGTCCTGACCGCAAGGTCGAAGCGATCTTCACCAATCTGGCACGCGTGGCACGCCATCCCAGGTGGAAAGGATGCGGCTTCCTGCGAACGGCTGCGGAACTCGCCGCCATGCCCGGACACCCGGCGATCAAGGTCGGGTCGCGACACAAGGCGAATTTCGAAAAATGGCTGGCCGGCGAAATGTCAGACCGCGGTATTTTGGAACCGCAAACCCTGGCGCGCGAAATCGTCCTTCTGGTGGATGGCGCCTTCTCGATCATGCTGATCCACCGCAACCCTGATTATATCGAGGCAGCCGGGCATGCCGCTGCCATGCTCGTTCGGGCGAGATACCAAAACAGCGCCTGACGACGGGTTGCTGCCGCGACGATCCG
>NZ_SUEO01000013.1:34140-51625 GCF_004962925.1 Mesorhizobium sp.
TTGCCGGAGGCCCGCGCGTGCTCGGCGACAATCAAATTGGCGACCGAGCCAAGCAGCGTGAAATTGCCGGCCAGCGTCGAACTCATGGCGACGACCAGCCAGGCGCGCTCAGGGTTTTCCAGGCCGGGTATGAATGGCCGCAGCGCCAGCACGGCCGGAACATTGCTCATAATGTTGGACAGCACTGCGGTGAAGCCGGACAGCCGCCAGACATCGTTCAGCCCGAGGTTTTTTGCCGAGGCGATGATGTCGGGCGTGAGCAGCGTCTTCTCGGCGCCGGCGACGACGATGAACAGGCCGGCGAACATGAACAGCAGCGGCCCGTCGATCTCGCGGTAGATGCGCGCCGGCTTGATGGCGCGGGTCACCAGAAGAATGGCGCCGCCGATGAGCGCCGCCTTGGCGACCGGCACGCCGGCAAAGAAAGCGATCGCCAGCCCGATGCAAACGACCACCGCCTTCAGCACCTGTCCCGGCAGCATGCGGCCGCGATAGACTTCGGGGCTGAGTTCGGTCTTGCGCGCAAACTCGGCCCGATAGACGAGGCGCACGATGACGATGACGGCGACGAGGCCAAACAACGCGACCGGCGCCAGGGCCGCCGAGAAGGCCGGATAGGAAATCCCCGACAGCGTACCGATGACCATGTTCTGGGGATTGCCGGTGATGGTGGCGACGCTGCCGCAATTCGACGCCGTGGCGGTGGCGATCAGGTAAGGAATGGGGTTGCGGTTGATGACACGGGTGACGTGGACGACGATCGGCGCCATGACCAGGCAGATCGCGTCGTTGACCAGGAACGCTGACAGAACGCCGGTCAGCAGCGTCACCATCACCAGGAGCATAAAGGGCGCGTGCGCATGCTCGATGGCGACGGCGCCGAGTGCACGAAAGGCGCCCGACACTTTCAGATGCGCTACGACGATCATCATGCCGAGCAGCAGCGTGATCGTGTCGAAATTGATCGCGCGGTAGGCGTCCTCCAGGCTGAGCGCGCCGATCGCGATCATCGCCGCACCGCCGAGCAAAGCAATGCCTGCCCGGTCGAGGCGCAAGCCAGGTATCCTGCCGATGGCGACGCCGGCATACGTCAGGACCAGGATCAGCAGTGCCGCCGCGCCCATCAATGTCATTCGTGGAAAGCCCCGTTTAGATCCGCCCTGCCCCGCCATTGGCGAATCGCCAACGCCTCTCTTCACTGCGGACATGGAATGAGCGCAAGCACAAGAGGTGCCCGCGACGTCGGCGAGCCTTATCTGCGAGGCGTGCGGACGATCGGTGATGCCATCGCGCGGCTGGAATTAATGAAGGCCGCGCCGACGTCGTTGCGCGTGCCGATCTCGCCCATCAGGGCGAATGCCGGCAATCCTGCCTCGCGCTCGAGCCGGCAATTCGAGCTCACTTTCGGTGGATTTGGTCTGCACATTCGCCGCACCTACCGCGCTCCCGGCGGGGTCGTGGCCAAGTGCGCGTGCTTATTGAAGATACCAATCTTGTCGGGATAGGTAATCCGGATCTCGCGTCCGCATCCCTCGCACTTGTAACGTGAAACGACCTGAAACCAGCTGCCGTTCTTGACGATGGCGAAGTTGCACTGCGGGCATTGGAAAGTCAGGCCAACAGCGAATAGGCTGGGAGAGAGGGACATTGCAGCGCTCCGCTTTTTGGAGAGCTTAAAGGCGGCTTGGTTAGTCCAGCACCTCGACGACGAAGGACGCGGCAATCAAATCGTCGGCATCGATTCTGCCCTTGCCGTCCTCCATGACGGCTGCGACCTTTCGAAAGGTCCTCAGTTCATTCTCGGTAATACGGGCGCCGCGCATCCTCTTGTCGAGGTCGGTCACGCGCATTCGGAGTGCCTTGGATGCCCCAATTTCACGGTTCGACACGATGATCACATTCCTCCGTTGCTGGCTGCCCGCCACACCTTTCGGCGCGGCGGGCTGTCCTCCCAGTCGCTTAGCTCATTCGATGACTTTGATGATCTTGCGTGTGCCCGGATCAACGACGACGGTCCGGTCGTCGACCACCACGTAACTGTATTTGGTGTCGGGAACTTCATGAAGCTCGACCGTATCGGGCAGGGCTGAGCCGATATTGAGCTCTACCCCAGGGATTTTCACCGATGCGAGCGGCTGCTTCTTCACATATTCCCTGATGACGGTCTCCTGCTCGGGCTCGATGATTACGTCCTGAGCGGCAGCAGCGCCGATACCTGCCAGCAGCAGAAACCCTGCGACTGCAGTGGAAAGACGCATTCTCATAGCTTTCTCCTTCGTGAGATCTCTTGCGCTGGACGGTATCCTCTTCGCGCCCGGTCCACCCAAACCTGAGGCGGCCGCAAACGTTCCTTGGCTGGGCTTCGGTCTGATCCGAGACAGGACCTAAGTCTCTGCTGTTTCGCCTAATAGGCCTGGGATCGCGCCACCCGGACGGCGGCTGCTCGTAGTCGTTTCTCGCTGTGAGGAGGCCATGGAAATAGTGTCCACCAGACCCACAGGTTGCTCGCTCCGGTCTTCGCCGTCTCCATCGCGTTCCTGACGATTGGACCGAAGAACGAAATAGAGATCTCCGCAGCTACGTCCCTTCCTGCGCTGATAAGGGACCACCCGCCATTCCTCGATTTGGCGGGTGGTCCGCAATCACGGCTGACTAAGTCCACCCATGGCATGTCAGTGGTTCATGGTGGCAAGGGCTGGCATCACCTCACATCAGATCCTCAGCAACCCCGTCGAATTTCTTGAGGCCCACGCTTGGAGGCTTCTGCTTATGAAGTCCCTGTTCAGTTGCGGCCGCCTCGAAGGCGGCGAACGCAGCTTGGGGACTGCAATGTCCGGCCAGGCACTCCTCGATCATGCGGATTGCTTCAAGTCGGGACGGCTTGTCCATGGTGGGCCATGGTTGCTGAAGCGCTTTCGCAGCGGCTGCTATCGACGCGACCACCATCGGCCTGTGATTCAGGTAGATTGTAATAGGAATGAACGCCGTCATTTTGTCGCCACCAGAATTGAAGGCGGTTAAACGCGAAGACCTGGCGGTGGTTGCATCATCGTGAATTCAGAGCGCCGATGCCCGATGCCATCGAGGCTGAATACGCCATGCTCGGTACCAACACGCAGGGACTGGACGTCCGAAGAGCCCTGATCGTTTCGGTTCCATGAACAAAGAAGCCCGCGCCCCACGGAGGGCAAGAACGCAGGCTGATCGGAGGGGATAATCCGATCTCGCAGCATTTCTATGTGCACAGGAAATATTGCTGCAGGAGGCGAACGTCTTGCCCGTGCCAGTGTTCCATACGGAGAAAAAAAGCCCGCCGCGCCTTTCGCCAAGGCGGTCGATGAAGGCCTGGATATCAATCCCTATTGGGCCGCACCTAAATTCCAGATGTCCCGGTGCAAGCGCCATGTCCCGTCGTCGCCCTTTTTCCACACGACGATGTACTTGCCCGCAACCGTGGAGATGGCGCCGTCTTTGCTCGGCACATCGAGCGTAAATGCGCCAACTTCGTAGGCGAGGTTCGCGCTCTCTTCCACTTCCAGCGCCTTCAGGGTGAGATTCTTCATCCCGCCTTTGATCGCGCCCTGCCAGAATTCTTCCACGCCCTTGCGGCCATCCACGCGCTTGCCGTCGGGCGGCAGCACGGCAGCATCCTCGGTGTACATTTGACCCACCGCCGCCGCGTTTCCGCTGTTGAAGGCGTCCGTGAATTTCGTCAGCGCCGCTTCGATGTCCTCGCGAGCCGACTGGGCGGCCGCAGACAATGCAGACGAAAGAAGCAGCACAGCAGCAAATGCAAATGGTTTAACCAGTCTCATCTCGTCCTCCCTTTGCGTGATATCCACCGGATGAATAGCGCCCAACCCGAGTGCGCCGCCGCGCCCGCGCGATGGCCAGATCATGACTTACATTAGGCTTATCTGATATGATGGCGCAAGACGCTCTCGACAACGGGCCAGCAAGCGACTGCCGTGGAACCTTTTCAAAGCCAAATGCCTTGGATCACGTCGCGCGTGCCGTAGGCAGCGCCAACCTCTTACCGGATTTCATCGATACGACGGCCGAGATCGGCGACCTCCTGATCGCGTGTACGGTTGCGCTCGTTCCTCGCTCGCAGATCAGCAATAGCAGCGTCGGTTCGATGCTGTCATTCTCCGCATGGAGCGAAACCCATGAAAAAAATCTGTAAACGGCCCTGTAAACGGGTCGGAATGCCATTCTCCCGAAGCGGGAATATGGCGCTATGTCTTTGAAAATATTGGCGATCCCGACAGGATTCGAACCTGTGACCATCGGCTTAGAAGGCCGGTGCTCTATCCAGCTGAGCTACGGGACCGCTGGGCCGACGCCAAGGGCCGGCTGAATTTTATGCGCTGGGGCCCGGCATCTACCGGTCAATGCGTCCAGGGCGTCCTGCGGTCATAGCGGAAATTCTCCGCATAGGAAATCTGGCGGCGCTTGGTTTCCTTCGGCTCCTCGACACGGAAGGCCAGCCCCTCTTTTTCGGCATAGGCCACCGCCTCTTCCCTGGTGTCGAAGGTGAGCCTGATCTGACTGCGCATGTCGCCCGACGTGGTGTAGCCCATCAGCGGATCGATTTTCTTGCGCATCTCGGGATCGAACTCCAGCACCCAGTGGCCAGTCTTGGCCTTGCCGGACTGCATCGCGGTTTTGGCTGGGCTGAAAATGCGCGCGGACATGGACACCTCGTTGCTACGTGCAAGCGGCACCGCCGCTGTATTCCCGTCATTACTGCGCAACGCAGCCGGCGGCAAGGCCGATGCCTTCGGCACGGCGGGGCACCGACGATGGTCGCGCTAGGATCATGGCAAAAAATTCACGCCCCGCCATCAGCTTGAACAGTTTGCCGCCACCCAGAAACTAAGCAATTGCTATATTAAACAGCTGACGCTATTATCGGCCAAACGAATGAATTCGAGGGAACAAGTTGGCATGGTCGATGTCGGTGTATGGTTGCGCGATCGGATAAGCCGACGTTCCGTCCTTACAGGAAGTCTTGCTGCCGTCGGCGGCACGGCGATCGCTGCCCGCAGCGCGCTCGGTCAGTCCGCCTCGCATACCGATCACGACATGGCGGCGGCCGCCACCGATCCGGCACCTCATCACATGAATGCGCATGGCGCGATGGTCACCGTCGGTGAGGTGGACAACGCCGCCAACGGTTTTGATCCGATCCTGATGCTGACCGATTGGGAACGAGGGACGGTCTCGGTTCTGCCCGATGGGCGCACGCTCAGGACGTTCGAGATGACGGCTGTGGACAAGACGATCGAGATCGCCCCGGGCGTGACTTTCCCGGCGTGGACGTATAACGGCCGCGTGCCGGGTCCGGCGCTGCGCGCCAAGGAAGGCGAGCGCATTCGAATCATCTTCAGGAACAACGGCTCGCATCCGCACTCGATGCATTTCCACGGCATCCATGCCGCCCGCATGGATGGAATTCCCGGCGCCGGGCTGGTCGATCCGGGTGGCGAGTTCGTCTACGAATTCGAGGCCAAGCCCTTTGGCTGCCATCTCTATCACTGCCACGCCTTGCCGCTGAAGAGGCACATCCACAAAGGCATGTATGGTGCCTTTGTCATCGACCCGGATCCGGATCGCCGCCCCGATCATGCGGAGATCGCCCGGTCACGGCTTCTCGACACGCCGGAGAATGCCGGCTGGCAGGAACTGGTGATGGTCATGAACGGGTTCGACACCAATTTCGACGAGGAGAACGAATTCTACGCCGCCAACACCATTGCCCACGCTTATGCCAAGACGCCGATCCGCATCGTGCGAGGCAAGCCGGTGCGCATCTACCTGGTCAATGTGCTGGAATTCGATCTCATCAACTCGTTTCACCTGCATGGGAATTTCTTCGACTATTTCGATCAGGGCACGACGCTGACGCCGACCTTGAAGACTGTCGACCTTATCATCCAGTGCCAGGCCCAACGCGGCATCCTGGAATTCACCTTCGCCGAGCACGAACCGGGCCTCTATATGTTTCACGCGCATCAAAGCGAGTTCACCGAGCTCGGCTGGATGGGCATGTTCGACGTCGTCGAGGCGCTGGCATGAACAAGGTCGTCACCATCGGTTCACCGGCAAGGTCGCGCAACCACTGGCTGTGGATCGGCCTGCCTCTCGCAGCACTCGCCATTGCGGTGGCTTGGATCATCGCCGTCAATCCGCTGCAAGGATTGTCAAACGGCGCGCCCGCCGTCGAGAAACTGACCTTCGAGCGTGTTGTCCTCGATACATCAGGCCTTCATCTTCTTGTCAGGGCCGGCGGCGCCGAACCGATGACCATCGCGCAGGTCCAGGTCGACGGCGCCTACTGGCAATTCACGCAGGATCCGCCAGGCACCATCGCGCGTGCTTCCACTGCGTGGATCAATCTGCCTTTCCCGTGGGTTCTGGGCGAAACACACACGGTCAACCTGGTAACCAACTCAGGCATCACCTTCGAGCATTTGATCGAAGTTGCCGTGCCGACGCCGACCGCCACTGCGGGACAGCTCAAGCTGCAGGGACTGGTCGGCATCATCGTCGGCGTGCTGCCTGTCGCCATTGGCCTCATGTTTTATCCAGCGCTGCGCGGTGTCGGACAGAGCGGCATGAACTTCCTGCTGGCGCTGACCATCGGGCTGCTTGCTTTTCTGCTGGTCGACACGATCGAAGAATCCTTCGACCTTGTCGTAACCGCAGCCGCTGTATTCCAGGGGCCGGTCATGGTGGTGCTGGCGGGTCTGGCCAGCTTTCTTGTCCTGATGGCGATCGGGCGGCGGCGCGGCACGCCGACAGGGCTGGCGTTGGCCACCTATATCGCGCTCGGCATCGGCCTTCACAATCTCGGCGAAGGCCTTGCCATCGGCGCTGCCTTCGTGGCCGGCTCGGCGAGCCTCGGAACCTTCCTGGTGCTCGGCTTCGCGCTGCACAATATTACCGAAGGCATCGGCATTGCCGCCCCGATCCTGAAGGAGCGGCCGCCGCTGTGGACGTTCGCCGGCCTGACCTTGCTCGCCGGCGGGCCTGCGGTTCTCGGCATGTGGCTCGGCAGCCTGGCCTATGCGCCGCAATGGTCGGCGCTGGCGCTTGCCATCGGCGCCGGCGCGATCCTGCAAGTCATCGTCGAGGTTGGTGCCTATCTGATGCGCCGCAACCAGAAGGGCCTCGACACCTTCTTCACGCCGCCGGTCATGGGTGGGCTGGCGGCCGGCGTCGCCTTCATGTACGCGACGGCCGCTTTCATAAAGGTCTGACCGGACAGGAGCCTGGCTACTGAGGTCGCTAGATCGATTGTCAGGAGGCCATGGAGCCAAGCTTTCAGGCGATCGTCGTTTGCATACTTAAAGCAGGCTGGACACCAGGGCGGATCATGCGATCGCTACGCCGGCTGATCGCGGCAGACGCAAAAGGAAAATGCCGAGGTCGAGGCGCAGCGCGCGCTCGCACGCGCCACGATGCGCGCGGGGAAGGCGTTCTAGTCTGCCCGTGCAGCAGGCGGCATAACAAAGCTTGCAACCGGGAACAACCACTCAACGACTCGCGTTTCTTGCGAAGGCCCGCTTCTTTTGCACGGGCAGCGGGCATCGAAGGCTTGCAAATGCCGCGCCGGCGTTTCAATCGCACCCGCCTCAGCCCTTACGATTTGGCTATTTGTGAACGCGTGTTTGATCAGGTTTGCGCAGATGAACACATTGACCCTTTAAGCCGGGATGCCGAAGCCTTAGCGATGACGATTGTCGCAATCTTCCGAAACATTACTACTAATGAGCGCGAGCTGCTGGAGGAAGTTAGGTCTCTTCGTCGCTCAAAGGGCGCAGAGAAGGAGCACTAGCTGGCGGCGTTCCGAGGAGAATTGTTCTAGTCCCGCGTTGGCACAGCCGGATTGGCATCTGAATTGCCCTTTGAGACTCGCCAGAGTGTAGCCACAGCGCTTGCGAAGGGGATGGAAATGGGCTTAGCCGTAGACTTGTCTGATGTTGCGCTCACATTCGAATGTCCGGATTGCTCGCATCCGGCGGTAAGGAAGGGCTCTGCGCTAAGAACGATTGCGCACTTCAGATGTGACGGGTGCAACGCCAAGGTGCGGATCACTTATCCGCAGAAACTAGCGATCTTCGAAAAGCACAAGCTATTGGCCGCGCGAGGAGCGTTGCGATTGGTTAGCTAAGCCTTTTCCAGGTTGTCGGTCGCGCGGATTTCGATGAGAACAAGATGCAGAATTCTAAGGACGGTATCGTTGGTGACGGGCTAAGGATCGCTCAATTCAAGCAGCTTTCTTGCTGGCGAAGCGATTAATGTTCCAATCACCGCCGCCGACCTAATTGAACGCGAGCCTCGGTAGCGCCGCAGGGCGACAAGGCGCGCGGCTGCTTCATTTTCTATCCATGAGGAGCGCGATGAACAGCCGTAGCAGTTTTGGTGGGACTTTTCGTGCCACTCCCTGCCACTGTACGGCGTTCGTTCCGTTTTTGTCGTTTCGGGGGTTGCCTTCCAAAGCCCGGAACCCTATAGCCCGCACGGCATCGGAGTGTAGCGCAGCCTGGTAGCGCATCTGGTTTGGGACCAGAGGGTCGGGAGTTCGAATCTCTCCACTCCGACCATTCATTCATCGGAAATCATCGGCCATGCTGCCGGCGCACCTGCGCCGGGCAGCATCTGCGACTGGCGAAGCACGGAAGCGACCGACGGGCAGCCCGGGTTTTCGAGCGTGCCCGCCTGAAGCTCCGAAGCGTCAGCCTTGGATGAACGCCAGGAGATCCGGATTGATGATCTCCGGGTGGGTGGTGCACATTCCGTGCGGAAGGCCTTTGTAGACCTTGAGCGTGCCGTGCTTCACGAGCTTGGCTGCAAGCAGAGCGGAGTCGGCAATCGGCACGATCTGGTCGTCATCGCCGTGCATGATGAGGACAGGCACGTCGATCTTCCTAAGGTCCTCGGTGAAGTCGGTTTCGGAAAAAGCCTCGATACAGTCGTAGTGAGCCTTGGCTCCGCCCATCATGCCCTGGCGCCACCAATTGTCGGCGGCCCCTTGCGAGACTTTGGCGCCCTCGCGATTGAAACCGTAGAACGGGCCGGCCGGCACGTCCCTGTAGAACTGGGCGCGGTTGGCCACGAGCGCGGCACGGAAGCCGTCGAACACCTCGATCGGCAGACCGCCGGGGTTGTTGTCGGTCTTGAGCATGATCGGCGGCACCGCGCCGATCAGCACCGCCTTGGCGACGCGTCCTTCGCCACCGTAGCGGGCAACGTAACGCGCCACCTCGCCGCCGCCGGTCGAGTGGCCGATATGGACGGCATCTTTCAAATCCAGATGGGCAACCAGGGCTGCGACGTCGGCGGCGTATGTGTCCATCTCGTTGCCGGTCGCCGTCTGCGTCGACCGGCCATGCCCGCGCCGGTCATGCGCGATGACGCGATAGCCTTTGTCGAGGAAGAACAGCATCTGGTTGTCCCAGTCATCGGCGCTGAGCGGCCAGCCGTGATGGAACACGATTGGCTGGCCTGTGCCCCAATCCTTGTAGAAAATCTCGGTGCCGTCCTTGGTGGTGAATGTGCTCATCATCTTACTCCTTGATGTGGTTAGCTGAAGTGGTTGGAGGGAAGGTCCGTTCCTTCTGTGGACAAGCTATTGCAACGGGGTCATGGTGAGGATTGGCAAAACAGACATTGAACAAGGCAAAACTGACATATGGTTGCGGCGCGTGATCCGGTCGAAATCGGCCTCGTTTTGTATCCCGGCGTTCAGGAGGCGGCTGTTCTTGGCCTGACCGATCTCTTCCAGCTGGCCAACCGGCTGGCTGCCGAACGGTCGCCGGACGCGCTGAGGCTTCGTGTCAGCCATTGGCAGTGGCAGGAGGCGAGCCAAACGGTCATCCGCACCTTCGACAGCGAGCCCGGCCACGGCAATGGACCTGCCATGGCGATCTTGCCTCCGACCCTAGGCGATCCGATCCCTCGCGAGGCGGCCGCGCCCTATGCCGACTGGCTCAGCGCCCGCCATGCGGCGGGTGCGACGCTCGGCTCGGTCTGCGCCGGCGCCTTCGTGCTTGCCGAGACCGGCCTGCTGTCTGGTCGCGCTGCGACCACGCACTGGGCCTATCGCGACGCGCTGGCGACACGCTTTCCCGACATCCGGCTCGATGCCGACAAGCTGGTCATCGACGATGGCGACATCATCACCGCCGGCGGCTATATGGCCTGGACCGATCTCGGCCTAAAGCTTGTCGACCGGGTGCTTGGGCCGACCGTCATGATGGACACCGCCCGCTTCATGCTGGTGGACCCACCGGGACGCGAGCAGCGCTTCTACAGTCCCTTTGCTCCCAGGCTCAACCATGGCGACGAGGCCATCCTCAAGGTGCAGCACTGGCTCCAGGCGAGAGGCGCGCGCGATGTGACGCTTACCGCAATGGCGGAGCATGCCGGCCTGGAGGAGCGGACTTTTTTGCGCCGCTTTCGCCACGCCACCGGTCTCAAGCCGACCGAATACTGCCAGCACCTGCGCGTCGGCAAGGCGCGTGAGATGCTGGAAGCGACGACCCGATCAATCGACCAGATCGCCTGGGATGTCGGCTATGACGACCCCGGCTCCTTCCGCAAAGTGTTCGCCAGGATAGCCGGCCTGGTGCCGGGCGATTACCGCAGGCGCTTTGGCGTCGAACGTGCCGCCCTGCCCGGCGGTGGGATCTGAACGTGGCGGGTCGTGGCGATTCTTAACCGGGATGACTGGGCGGCCAACATTGAGATCGTCGTCGGTGCCCATCGGGACACTTTTTAAGACCACTCGTCGCTGCATAAAAGGCAAGCTCGCCGGGAAGAGAACCCCAACCGCCTCATCTCCCGGCGAGCCTACAACCTGATCTGATACGCAATCAGGACCGGGGTTAGCCGGCAAGGCTGACGTTGCAAGATGGATGCCAGTACTGATTTCCCGAAATGGGACACTGCCTGAGCCTGTCGTATCAGATCTCGAACTCGCCCTGCCCTTCATCCATGGCGCTGACGGTTTCGGCGGCGAGCGCCCTCGTGATCGGCGTCTTGCGCTCGAGCGCGGTGCGATCGAGCCGCTCCACCACCCGCATCGCGGTGGCGAGCGAGCGTTCGATGCGGCGCACCAGATATTGCACGACATGCGGCTCGACCTCGACCTGGCGGTCGGCGAACAGTTTGGTGACGACGCCGGCCAAAAGCAGATCGTCGGGCTCGTGGATCTCGACTGTCGCCGCCGCCTTCAGCCGCGAAGCGAGATCCGGAAGCCTGACGCCCCAGGCGGACGGAAAGCGCCGCGCGGTCAAGAGCAAGGCCGAGCCGGCCCCGCGCACCGCGTTGATCAGATGGAACAGCCCCTCTTCATCGACCGGACCGGCATCGACATCGTCGATCAGGGCCGGCCGCGCGCCGAGGCCCGCCATGCAGTCGCCGATGCGCTTAGCGTCGACTGCCACTGCGCCGGCGCGGGCGCGCCAGATCGACGCCAGGTGGGTTTTTCCGGAGCCTGCCGGACCGGCGAGCACGACCACCGGCGACGGCCACTCCGGCCAGCGATCGACCAGCGCCACCGCCTGGCTGTTGGTGCCGGAGACGACGAGCTCGTCACGCGAATAGCCGGTGCCGTGGCCGAGATCGAGCGGCAACTGACGCGGCGGGTCGATCTTGTTGTCCGGCATCTGGCTCAACTGCGGGGCCCACCGCTCCCACGGCGACGCGCCGGCAGCGGCGGGACAGGTTCGGTGCTGTGGCCCTTGTAGAGCGGCGACTGGAGATAGCGGGAAATGGCAAAGCGCACCAGAACCGCAACGGCGGCCGAGGCCGGCACGGCGATCAGCAGGCCAACGAAGCCGAACAGCGCGCCGAAGGCAAACAGTGAAAACATCAGCCACACCGGATGCAGGCCGACGCTTTTTCCCACCAGCCTCGGCTGCAGGATGTTGCCCTCGACGAACTGGCCGACGAAGAACACGCCGGCCACCGCTGCGATCATGGTCCAGTCCGGCCAGAACTGAACGAAGGCGACGCCTACGGCCAGCACCAGCCCGGTCAGCGAGCCGACATAGGGGATGAAGGAGATCAGCCCGGCGAACAGGCCGATGAGGATGCCGAAATTCAGGCCGGTCAACGTCAGGCCGGTGGCGTACATGGCGCCCAGCACCAGGCATAGCGTGCCCTGGCCGCGCACAAAGCCGGCGGTGGCGGTGTTGATGTCGTTGGCGATCGCCCTGACGGTCTTGACATAGTCGCGCGGCACCCAGCTGTCGACGATCGCCACCATGCGGTCCCAGTCGAGCAGCATGTAGAAGGCAACGACTGGTGTCACCACGAACAGGCTGACCACCGACACCAGCGCCACGCCGGAGCTCCAGATCGAGGTGAACACCGTGGTCAAAAGGCCGAAGCCGGAGGTCAGCAGCGAATTCAACCCTTCGCGCAGGCCATTGGCGTCGACGCCGAATTTCTCTTCCAGCCATCTCGGATCGAAGCTGGTGATCAGGGTCTGCAGCCGGGTCAGGTATTCCGGCAGCTTGCTGGCGAAATCGGCCATCTGCGAGGCCAGCACTGGAACGAGGATGACGAAAGCCAGCACCAGAACGACGATGAAGGCAAACAGGATGACAACCGTCGCCATCAGCCTGGACAGGCCGAGCCGCTGCAGCCGGTCGGCGACCGGGTCGAGGAAGTAGGCGAGCACCATACCGGCAACGAACGGCAAAAGGATGCCGCTGAAGACATAGAGGAAGACCGCGAGGATGATGGCGCTGATCAGCCAGAAGCGGATTTGGCGACGAAACACGCCGGACGCGACGGCATCGGCGGCGGCAGCCTCGGCTGCCGTGTCGATGTTCTGGTCAGGTGCCCGGTGTGGAGCCTTCGCCATAGCCGCTCATATGCCTCAGCCAAGCCACGAGATAGGCCGCGGCCGAAGCCACGGTCAAGACCCCGGACAGCAATATGAGCACCGGCCTGAGCGGGTCGAGATCGATGGCGAGGGCCAGTTCGCCCAGCACCACCGCCGCCAGCCCGATCTGTATGGCGGTGTTGGCCTTCGACACGAACAGCGGCTTCATCTCGACCGGGTGGGCCATGACGGTGGACAAAAGCACTGCGCAGACGATCAGCGCATCGCGCGACACCATGGTGACAACCAGCCACAGCGGCAATTCACCGATGAAGCCCAGCACCACGAATACCGAGACCAGCAGCAATTTGTCGGCCATCGGATCGAGATAGGCGCCAAGCTGCGAAAACTGGTTGAAATGGCGGGCGATGAAGCCGTCGACGCCGTCGGAAATGCCGGCGATGAGGAAGCCAGCGAAAGCCCAGTCCCAGCGCGCCTGCAGCATCGCCAGCACCACGCCCGGCACCAGCACGAAACGCATGATCGTGATCATGTTGGGGATGGTCAAACGCATGTCCCGTCGTTTCTATTTTAATGATACATGATGGAGATAGGACGCGACGGCAAGTGAGAGCGATGCAGAAGCTGCCAATCTCCCCCGCCGTGGGGAGATTGGCAGCCTTCAGGCTTTGCCAATCGCCAGTGTTGGAGATTTGCGTGAAGCCTCTGTCCACTCTTTTGTGATGCCGAAAGTGCCTAAGCCAGCCGTTATCCTTGCGAGGCGCAGTCGTTCATGCGAAGAGCCCCCGAAAGCAGGAAAAACTGATGAGCAAGCGCAAGAACGGGCTCACCTATGCCGAGGCGGGTGTCGACATCGATGCCGGCAATCTCATGGTCGAGAAGATCAAGCCGCTGGTGCGTGCGACTCGCCGGCCGGGCGCCGATGGCGAGATCGGCGGCTTCGGCGGCCTGTTCGACCTCAAGGCCGCCGGCTTCACCGACCCGGTGCTGGTCGCCGCCAATGACGGCGTCGGCACCAAGCTGAAGATCGCCATCGATGCCGGCAAGCACGACACGATCGGCATCGACCTCGTCGCCATGTGCGTCAACGACATCGTCGTGCAAGGCGCCGAGCCATTGTTCTTCCTCGACTATTTCGCCACCGGCAAGCTCGACCCCGACCAGGGGGCAGCGATCGTCGGCGGCATCGCCGAAGGCTGCCGGCAGGCCGGATGCGCGCTGATCGGCGGCGAGACGGCGGAAATGCCCGGCATGTATCACGGCAAGGACTATGACCTTGCCGGCTTTGCCGTGGGCGCGGCCGAACGCGGCCAGCTGCTGCCGACCGACGACATCGTCGAGGGCGACGTGCTGTTGGGGCTGGCCTCCTCGGGCGTGCATTCGAACGGCTTTTCGCTGGTCCGCCGCATCGTCGCCACCAGCGGCCTTGCGTGGACCGATCCAGCGCCCTTCAATGATGAGGCTACATTGGCCGAGGCGCTGCTCGAGCCGACCCGCATCTATGTCAAATCGATCCTCAAGGCGATCCGCGGCACGCATGGCATCAAGGCGCTGGCCCATATCACTGGCGGCGGTTTTCCTGAAAATATTCCGCGCGTCCTGCCGAAGGACTTTTCCGCAGAGCTCGACCTCGACGCCATCGAGGTGCCGCCGGTGTTCTCGTGGCTGGCGAAGACCGGCGGCGTGGCGCCCGAAGAGATGATGCGCACCTTCAATTGCGGCGTCGGCATGATCCTCGCCGTCGCCTCCGGCCAGGCCGCACAGGTCGCGGCCGTGCTGCAGGAGGCCGGCGAGACGGTGGCGCCGATCGGCCGCATCGTGCCGCGCCGCGACGCCGGCGTGATCTATCGGGGTTCGATCGGCCTATGAGCACGCGCAAACGCACCGTGGTGCTGATTTCGGGACGCGGCTCCAACATGACGGCACTAATCGCCGCGGCCAGCAACCCGGACTATCCTGCTGAGATCGTCGGCGTCATTTCGGACCGCGCCAATGCCGCCGGTCTCGGTATCGCCGCGGCGCGCGGCATTGCCACCAAGGTGATTTCGCGGGCTGACCATACCAGCAAGGAAGCGCATGACGGGGCGATCGACGCAGCACTTGTCTCGTTCGGCGCCGAGATCGTGGCGCTGGCCGGTTACATGCGTATTCTCGGCGCGCGCTTCGTCGAGAAATGGCTGGGACGGATGATCAACATCCACCCTGCCCTGTTGCCGGCCTTCAAGGGGCTGGATACGCATGCTCGTGCGCTGCGCGCCGGTACGCGCATCCATGGCTGCACGGTGCATTTCGTCACGCTGGACATGGATGACGGCCCGATCATCGCCCAGGCTGCCGTGCCGGTGATGGTCGGAGACAATGAGGATACGCTTGCCGCCCGCGTGCTGAAGGCCGAGCACCGGCTTTATCCGCTGGCGCTCGGGCTGGTCGCCGAAGGCAAGGCGCGAATGGAAGGCGGCCGCACCGTGCTTGCCCATTTCGCCGACGATGCCGACAACAGCACCTCCGTGGTGATGGCGCCCGATCCTCTGCGCGAGGAGACCGACCTCGAGCATCTGGCGCGCATAACGCCCTGAGCACGAGGAGGCTGGCATGGCGACAATGAAGCAACTTCTTCTTCTGCGTCATGCCAAGTCGAGTTGGGACGATCCTGACCTCATCGACTTCGACCGGCCGCTTTCCAGGCGCGGGCTGAAGGCCGCGCCGCTGGTCGGGCGCGAACTGGCCAGGCAGGGCTGGCTGCCCGACCTGGCGCTGGTGTCGCCGGCTCTGCGCAGCCGCGACACATGGCGGCTGGTCTCGGCGGAATTGCCGGCGAAAACGCCGGCCAAATTTGTCCAGGCGCTCTACGAGGCCAGTGAGGCAGACGTTCTCGCCAAAATACGGCAGGCAAATGCAGCAACAAGCACCCTTCTGGTGATTGGCCACAATCCCGGTCTGGAGGAATTCTCGCGCCGGCTTGCCAGCCCCGGATCGGATGCCGCGACACTCAAAAAGCTTGAAGAAAAATTTCCGACGGCGGCCCTTGCCCGCTTCGTTTTTGACGGCGACTGGGCACGGCTGGCCCTCGGCGATGCGCGGCTGACACACTGCGTTTGGCCGAAGGATCTGCGCTAAACGGGCGGCGCTGCAGGCTATGACCCGATATGCACAAACAAGAGCGGCGGGCAAAGCCCGCCGCTCTTTGAGTTCCGGAGCTTGAGGATTTAGCGGCCCCAGTTGCCCCGGCCAGATTGAGGCACCACAGGCTGATCCGTGCCGGACTGGCGCGTCGCATCGGTATTGACGGCATTGTGCTCGGTCGGGAGCAGCTTGCGGATCGAACCGGTGAACGTGTTGTCGACATTTCCAACAGGCGCATTGCCAATAGGCGCGGCCGGCTGGTTGACGCCGTCCGAGCCATAGTGGTCGCTGCCGGCAAAGGCGCTGCCTGTAGCAATGAGGATGGCAGCGGCGGTAAGAGCAATCTTGGTCATTTTCAGGTACTCCAGTATTTTCATGTTTTCAGTGTTATTGTCCGTCTAGTGGCGTGCCTTGGGAGGATCTCGCGTCGTTCGGACTACCCCGAGGTGGGTTGGCGATGCCGCGATTTCCAATCACGAAGATGTTCCGGCTAGGCCCGGAATCGGGTGCTTGAAATCCACCAAAAGGCTTCCTTCGCCACAATCTTTTGCATTCTTTTCAAATTGTTATGCGAATTTTCCTGCCGCGAGGTGCAGGCATTTGCTGAGCCGGCGTTCACCCAGTCCTGCACGCTGCGTCAACAGAAACGAACCGATCGGTTCGATTTCTCCACTGATGTGCAAATGAAATTTCGCAGAGCTACCGGCTTTGCGTTGCCGCTTTAGACGTGCACGTCACCAAAGGAGAGTTCGCCGTCGTCGCCAGCGACCAGGAAAGCCGTGACCAGCAGGCCGGCATAGAGAGCGGCGACCAGCACAACGATGGCCCCGCCGGGAATGGGCCCCAGGGCAGCGCTGGTGACGGCCTCGCGCACCGAACCGACAAAGCCGATGCGGACACCTTCGGTTAGAAGACTGGGAGTCGACAGTTTGAGGATCCAGGCCAGCAGCATGTGGATGTAGTTTCGACGCAGACGGCGCGCCAACGCCACTCGCTGCGAAATAAGGAATTTTGGAGTGCGCAGGCTTTCGCCGACGACCAACAGCCAATCGGACGCGAAGTCCGGCTGCGGCGAAATTATCTGCGCAAAATAGTGCCGTTCGAACTGGCGCACGCGGGCCCGGTAAACGTCGAAGAAGCGATATCGCCGCGCTTCTATCCACAGCAGCAACAGGACGAGCAACATGGCAAAAAGCAGCACGCCGTGATGCGCGCTGGCCGCCGAAAGCGAGACGGACAACATCGCCGCGACGACCGTTATCGCCCAATTGCTTGTCCGATCCAGGCGGTCGCGCCACCCCGTCATGCGCAAAATCTCGGCGCGATGAAAGTGCGACATCGTGGTTACGAGTTCGCCGGACGAAAGCGTTCTTCCAATGGGGTCCGGCGCTGCCAACGCTTCTGCCATCACCATGCCTCCACCCGCCACGCAAAAAACGGCTGGAGGGATATATCGTTCCGAGGCTTCAATTGGCCGCGCGCAGCCAGACCTTGTTG
>NZ_SUEO01000140.1:0-1588 GCF_004962925.1 Mesorhizobium sp.
ATTCTGGCCATATGCGTCAATCTCCGATGTCATGCTTCGCGTCGCAGCGACGAACCAGTCGGGATGGCGGCTGCGAATATCGACGGCCGCGCGCTTGGCCACATTGCCCGTCTCGAACAGCCCGAAGCAAGTCGCGCCGGAACCCGACATCCGGGCGAACCCTGCTCCGGCCTTGTTGAGCACCGAAAGCGCCTTGCCGATAGCGGGCTGGATCACGCGCGCCGCGGGCTCGAGATCGTTGCGCGTGATCTCCAGCCAATTGCGAATGCTGTGGAAGTCTAGGCTGCCGGGCAGCGGCGGCAGTCCATCATTGTCGCGATGGGAAAGCGCATTGAACACCTCGGCCGTGGAGACAGTGATGCCGGGATTGACGAGGACCAACCCGAGTGCAGGAAAGCCGGGGACGGTCGACAGTTCGTCACCAATGCCACGCGCGATCAGCGGCTTTGCCGCAAGGCACATGGGAACGTCGGCGCCCAGCGGGAGGGCGACCCGCGCCAGTTCGGCTTCGTCGAGGTCCAGCCTCCACGTCTCAGCCAGCCCGCGCAGCACCGTTGCGGCGTCGCTCGACCCGCCGCCGACGCCGGATGCGACCGGCAGGTTCTTTTCGAGCCTGATGGCGACCGGCGGCGCATGTTGGAGATCGGCCCGCTTCCGCAGCGTGTCGCGCGCTTTCACGACCAGATTGCTGTCGTCGAGCGGGACCGCGGAGGCGTATCGACCCGACACGGAAAAGCCATCTCTGTCGGCGAGCTCGATTTCGACCCTGTCGCCGAAGCGCGTGAACACCGCCAGGCTCTCGATCATGTGATAGCCGTCGGCGCGCCTGCCGGTGACGTGCAGCGCGAGATTTATCTTGGCATGCGCATGCAATGCCCGGACCGTGATGCCGGAATCCACTGTGTCAGTCGCGAGCGGGATGATGTCAGTCCTTGGCCAGACGGTATTCGCCGGTCTTCGGGTCCTTGACCAGCGTGCCCATTGAGCCGTTGGTAGCCTGCTTTTCGGTGCGCCGTATCTTGGCCGTCACGCGTTCGGCTTCCCTGACGAAGGAGCGATAGCCGAAATAGGCGAGGACGCCGACTGCGATGAAGAAAATGATCTGTGGCATGTCAAACTCCTTCCTCGCAAGGCCGGCTGCGGCGGCCGGTCGGGTCGGTCAAGCTCTTAAGTTAAACGCTTTTACCGGTTTTTCAAAGCCCGAAGCGAGCCCACAGCGCGCGCTCTTCCGCCGCATCGATCACGCCGCTTGCGGCAGCAGCGGCGATATCGGGCGCTGAAAAGCCCCCCTTGCTTGAGCCGAACCAGCCGAACCGGCCGAACAGGCCGCGCGGCGCCGTGATCAGCTTGAGCTGGGTTTTTGGCCCGAAACGGGTCTTCAGCACGCTGCGCATGTCGCCGAGCGCATCGACAAGGCCGAGTTCCAGCCCCTTCTTGCCAGTCCAGAACAAGCCGGTGAACAGGTCCGGGTCGTCCTTGAGCTTGGTGCCACGCCGGTCCTTGACGAGGTCGATGAAGGTCTCGTGGACATCGAGCTGCAGCGCCTTCAGCCGCTCGATGTCTTCCTTCTTCTCGGGCTTGAACGGAT
>NZ_SUEO01000140.1:1598-14755 GCF_004962925.1 Mesorhizobium sp.
ATCGAGCACCGCCTTGTTCTGGCCGGCGGTATGGAGGCGGCGCTCGACACCGATCTTCTTCATCAGCTCGGGAAAGCCGAACGAGGCCGATACCACGCCGATCGAACCGACGATGGAGGACGGATCGGCAAAGATCTCGTCGCCGGCGACCGCTATCATGTAGCCGCCCGACGCCGCCACGTCCTCGACGAAGACCAGAACCTTCTTGTTCTTCTCGGTCGCCAGGTCGCGGATACGTTTGAAGATCAGCCGCGATTGCACCGGCGAGCCGCCCGGCGAATTGATCGAAATGGCGACCGCGGGGGCTTCGAAGGAAAATGCCTTCTCGATAGGGCCGGCGGTGGACGCGAGCGAAAGACTCGGCCGGAACTGGCCGCCGCCGGCCATGATGGTGCCGTGCAGCCGGATGACGGGAATGACGACGATGTCGGAGCGCCAGGATTTCGGCAGCAGGCGGTTGAGGAAGCGTTTCACGGGATCTCCGGTCAATGGGCCTGAAGGCATGTAGGGATTCGCCGGCCAACGGCAATGCCGCGACGCCGGCCGGCTAGCCGCATGACCCCTAAAATCGGAATCGATTTTAGGAAAGGATCATGCGCAAATCAAAGTGCTACAGCGCCCCTTGCTCGTCCGAAAGGACGGGCGGCGCTGTAGGTCAGTCGCCGAACAGCGAAGCCAGTCCGTTGTTGATCATCTCGGTCCGCTCCGTTGGGCCGTCGCCCGATTGCGCATGCAGCATCAGCGGCGGGCGGATCGACAGTTTTCCGCGTGCCCCGAGTATCGCCCTGACGACGATGCGGATCGCCGCTGCCTCGGGGCGAGGGTGGACGGCCAGCATCTCGGCATCGCCGAAGCGGCCTGATATCGCATCGAGGATGGCGCCGAGCTGATCGGGCCTGGCAATCACGGCAAGACCGCCGCGCGGCCTGACCACAGCAGCCGCACTTCGGATCCAGCTGTCGAACAGCCCGTCCTCCATCACATGTGCTGCCTTTCTGAGCGGGTCGGGCGTGGCGCGATCCTCGGCGGCATTGAAGGGCGGGTTCATGATAACAAAATCGAAGGAGTTGTCGGCAAGGCCGGCAGCTGTTCGCGCTCGGCCCGACAGCGCGACATCGGCTGCGAGCACCGAGGCGCGGTCGTTGAGATGCGCGTTGCCGGGGTGGGCAAGCGTCGTTGCGGCAAAGGCTGCCATTTCCGGAGACCGTTCGATGAGCACGGCGTTGGCATCAGGACAGCGCGACAACACGGCCAGGCCCGCGGCGCCAGCACCCGCGCCGAAATCGGCAAGGCGGCCGGCGAAGGACGACGGCACGGCAGCGGCCAGCATCATGGCGTCCATGCCGGCGCGATGGCCGGCCTGTTTCGGTTGAATCAGCCAGAACCGCCCGCGATGGAAGGCATCGACCGTGTGGGCCGGCGTGTCCTGGACAAGGGTGGCGCGCGCCGCGGACATTATTTCTGGCGGATCTCGTTGGCGATGCCGGCATCCGTCAGGATGCGCCGCGCCGCATCGGCCTGATCGGCTTCGACCATGATGCGCCGGGGCAGGATGCCGATCGAACCGTCGAGCACGCTCATGTTCTGGTCGGCGACGAAACAGCCGATGCCGGCATCGCGCATCAGCGATTCGACAAAAGAGATGATCACGGCATCGTTGGTGCGGATAAGCTCTATCATCGGACGAAACTCGCAGGTTGCAGCGTCTATATAAACGTGGGTGGCCCCCGTCGCCAGCCTCGACCGCGCCAAATCGCCTCTTGCCGTGCCTGTGGGTACCGCCCTAGAGTCTGTGGCGGGATCAGGGTGCCGTCGTGCGCGTGACTTATAGACGGGAGTTTTGTCGTGGGTGTCGTTCTCAACATCGAAAACGGGAAGCGGGAAGCCGCCTCGATCAAGGATCTCATCGACCTGACGGCGGCCGATATGGGGCGCGTCAACAAATTGATTCTGTCGAAGGCCGGTTCCGACGTCGAGATGATCCCGGAGATTGCCAACCACCTGATCTCTTCGGGCGGCAAGCGGCTGAGGCCGATGCTGACGCTCGCCTCAGCCCAGATGTTCGGCTATTCCGGCGAGGGCCACGTCAAACTCGCCACATCAGTCGAGTTCATGCATACCGCCACGCTCCTCCACGACGATGTCGTCGACGAGAGCGGCATGCGGCGCGGCAAGAAGACCGCCCGCATGATCTGGGGCAACCAGGCGAGCGTGCTGGTCGGCGATTTCCTGCTTGGTCAAGCTTTCCGCATGATGGTCGATGTCGGCTCGCTGGAAGCGCTCGATATCTTGTCCAGTGCTGCCTCGATCATCGCCGAGGGCGAGGTGATGCAGCTCGCCGCAGCCAAGAACCTCGAAACCACAGAGGATGAGCATTTCGCCGTGATCAAGGCCAAGACCGCGGCCCTGTTCTCGGCCGCCGCCGAGGTTGGTCCGGTTATCGCCCAGGCGACGCGAAACGATCGCGCGGCGCTGCGCTCCTATGGCATGAATCTCGGCCTTGCCTTCCAGTTGATCGACGATGCGCTGGATTATGGCGGCACCAGCAAGGATCTGGGCAAGAATGTCGGCGACGACTTCCGCGAAGGTAAGGTGACGCTACCGGTGATCCTCGCCTACCGGCGCGGCACCAAGGCCGAACGCACCTTCTGGAAGCGCGCCATCGAGGACAATGTCACCGACGACGCCGGGCTGGAAAAGGCGATCGGATTGATGACCCGCCACGGGGCGATCGCCGACACCATCGGGCGCGCCGGCCATTTCGGCGAGATCGCCCGCGACGCGCTGGCGCCGCTCGAAGCGACGCCGCAGAAGTCGGCGCTGATCGACGTCATCGATTTCTGCATCAGCCGGGTGAACTGAGGAACTTTGCCGACATTTGGCCGGCACGGCGCCCGTCCCTCATTTCGGTTTTCCCGGAAGCACCATTGCGGCGAGCAGGCTGACGGCGATGCCTGCCGCAGCGAGCCAGAAGGCGACCTGGATGCCGTCGGCAACAGCGATCTTCAAGGCATCACCGGTCAATCCGCCGACATGGCGGTTGGCGATCGCGATCAACACCGCCATGCCGATCGCGTTGCCGACATTGAGCATGGTGGAGGCCATTCCCGACGCGACACCTTGCTCGTCATGGGAAACACCCGAAGCGGCGGCGATCCACATGGCAGTCCAGACGATGCCTTGTCCGACGCCGGAGATGATCAGGCCGGGTACGAGGGATAGATAGAAGCTGTCGGCGTTTGCACCTAATACCATCAAGGCCGTCCCAATCGCGCCGACGACCATACCGCCGACCAGCGTGGCGCGTGTCGAAAAACGCGTTGCCAGGCGCTCGCCGACCTGCGTGCCGCCCGCGATGGCAATGGATGGCACCAGGAACGCAAGGCCGGCCTGCAAGGCGGTGAAGCCATGCACGTTCTGCAGCAGCACGGTGAGGAAGTAGGGCAGGGCACCGAAAGTCCCCATGAAGAGGAAGGTGATCGTCATGCCGGCGACGAGGCTGCGGTTGTGGAACAGGCGCAGCGGCATCAGCGGGTCGGCGCTCCTTGCCTCTATCGCTGCGAAGGCGATCAGGAAGAATGCCGCCAGTGCAGCACTGACGATGATCGCGGTCGAACCCCAGCCATATTCAGGCCCCTGAACCAGCGTGAAGACAAGCAGGGTCGCGCCGGCGGTGACGGTCAGCGCGCCCGGCAGATCGAAGCTGCGGTGTTCATGCCGCTTGCGGTCCCGCGGAATGATGGCGAACGCCGCGATGATGGCGACCCCGGCCAAGAGCACGTTGACATAGAAGACCGAAGGCCAGCCGAAGGCGCTGGTGAGAAGGCCTCCCGCCAGCGAGCCGAGCGTCAGGCCGCTCGCTCCGGCGCCGCCCCAGACCGCGAGCGCCCGATTGCGTTCCGGCCCCTCGGCAAACAGGCGATTGATCAGCGACAGCGTGGCCGGAAACAGGAACGCGGCGCCGATACCTTGCACCGCACGGGCCGCGATGATCATTTCTGGCGACCAGGCGAGGCCGCCGACCAGGGACGAGAGCGCATAGAGCCAGAGCGCGAAGATGAAGACCCGGCGCTGGCCGATCATGTCGGCGGCCCGGCCGCCGAACAGCAGGAAGCCACCGGTGAACACGGTGTAGGCGCTGACCACCCATTGCAGGGTCTGGCCCGAAAAGCCCAACCCTGCGCCGATTTCCGGCAAAGCCACGAAGACGATGTTGAGGTCGAGGGCGATGATGAGTTGGGCGAAGGCGAGCAACGCCAGCGTGGCGCCGCGCTTCGCGCCGATCCCTCCTGCTGCCGCGGCACTGAACGGCGCGCCTTGATCGAGTGAACTCATGTCAAATCTCCATGTCGACGATTGTTTATCGATCGACAAAGAATTGAATTTGCAATCCGAAGTCAAGCGGATTATTTGTTGATTGATAAAAAATGGAGGTCGCAATGGCGGGAAGGCCAAGGGAGTTCGATCGGGACCAGGCGCTGGAGAAGGCGCGCGACGCCTTCTGGACGCGCGGCTACGAGGGCACCTCGATGGCAGACCTCGTGTCGGTGCTAGGTCTGGCCTCGCCGCGCATCTATGCCGCCTTCGGCTCGAAGGAGGACCTGTTTCGGGAAGCGGTCGTTCTCTACGAGACCAAAGAAGGAAGCTTCGCCACCCGCGCGCTTGCCGAGGAGCCAACCGCTCGGCGGTTTGTCGAGCGGTTGCTGCGTGATGCCATTGAAATCTATACGAGGCCGGGTCTGCCGCAGGGCTGTATGGTTGTCTCAGCCGCGACCAACTGCGCCGCCGAGAACGATCGCGTGCTTTATTGGCTGGCCGAACGTCGCCGAGCGCGCAATGCGCTGATTGTCGAGCGCCTGAGAAAGGGCGTTCGCGACGGGGAACTCAAACCGGACACGGACCCGGAGGCCTTGGGCGATTACTACACCACGCTCTTGTTTGGTCTCTCGGTGCAGGCGCGCGATGGCGTACCGAAAGAGCGGCTGCACGCTCTGATCACGGTGGCGATGCAGTCGCTGGACGCAAGACTCATCTAGGGGTTCTTAATCGGCCGTGGTGCCGGATGAACAGAAGAACAAACCCGAGAGCTTCCTCATTTGCTGGATTGTTCGGCCAACCTTTTCGGATTGACCTCCGGCGTTGGCGGATCGGGTATTTCCGAGGAGGAAACAGGCTTCAGCGGTTCCGGCTCCGTTGCCGGCGCTTCCGGGCTACCCTTGGCGAGCGCGACCGAGACGCCGAAAACCTTCCATTGCCGGTCTACCGGCGCAAACAAAAGCTCGAAATTGACCTGCATGGGGACGGACGGAAAGAAGCCGGCCATATGCAGCATGCCATTGGGCTCGATCTGCGGCAACAGGGTGAGTTGCGGCTCCAGCACGGCAACGCCGCCGAGATCGATGCCGTCATTGCGTTGGCCGGCGAAGATCTCGGCCAGCTTGGCGGCATTGTTGGCCTGGAAGCCCGGCGCGCCAAGGTCGCGCAGCACGGTATAGTTGCCGGTCTTGTTGGCCTGGTCGAGCGCCAGCAGCGAGCTGCGCACCAGGATCAGCACGCCGTTGCGGTCGATGTTAGCCGGCTTTGGTGCCTGTGGCTTGGCAGATTTCTGGGTCTTTGACGTCTGCGCCAGGACAGGCGGAACAAGCGCCGGAACCGCCGCCAGCACAAGGGCTGCCAATAAAATTCTGCCCTTTGACCGCATCCGCCAGCTCCATTCCTGTTTTTTCGCCGGCCGGGAAAGCGTTCCGGCATCGACTGTTTGCGAGCGCGCTCCGTCGGGCCGGTCATTCGAACTCGAGCCCGGCAGCCTTTGGCTCATGCCGTCTGCATCAGTTCAGTGTCCACGATGCGCCGATGCTGACGCCGACATCGCCACGGTTGGTGGAGGCCGATATTGCGGCATTGAGGCGGAAATCCTCGCTCGTGCTGTAGCCGAGGCCAAGCGCCAGACCCGATTGGCCCTTGAAATGACCAAAACCGCCGGCCAGCGACAATTTGTCGGGCCTGTCGTCGTAACGCAGCCCCGCCGTCGCCAGGGCAAGCGCCGTTCCGGCGCGGGCCTCCGAGCGGTTTTCGCTGATCTGCTCACCAAGGTCCTGAAAGCTGCCCTCCAGCGCGCCGACGCGGCCGTCGAGCAAGGCGATATTGGTCTCGTTGACCGTGGTGCGGCTGTCGAGGCTGGAGATCTGCGTGGTGTGCAGGTTGAGCGTGTTGGTATTACCGGTGATGCGGGTCTCGTGATCGGCGATCTGCGTCGTGTGGGCGCCGACGGTGGTGTTGAGCGTGTTGATCTGCGTGGTGTTGGCTGCAACTTCATCCGCCAGCCCTTCAATCTCATCGATGTTGACGGAGGCCGTCGCCAGATTGCCAGCGGCATCCGACGTCACCAGATACTTCGTTCCGCTCTGAGCGTTCTGGCTGGCTTGGCTGTTGATGCCCGCGAGCGTGTAGGTGTTGGTGCCTTGGCCGATGGAGACCTGATTGGCGCGTGTCGTGGTCACGCCCTGGCCTATGGCGACTGAGTCGGAAAAGTTGGCCTCTGCTTGAGTGCCGAGCGCTGTGGCATTCAGCGCATTCGCCTTGGCCGATCTACCAAGCGCAGTGGCACCGGCCTGGTTCGGGCCTCCCGTGCCAGCCTCAGCAAAGGCGCCGATCGCCGTTGTACCTGGATTCTCATGGTTGACCTGATACCCGGCCCGTGCCCCTTCGCCAACAGCGGTGCTGACCTGTCCATCAGCAACAGCAGAATTTCCGACCGCAGTAGCGAAGATGCCATCGGCGTGGGTGCCGAAGCCGCACGCCATGCCTAGCGCTGGAGCTGTAGCGCCTCCACCGCCACCGACTGTCTCCTCGCATACAAAGGCGCTTGCCGGTGTCGGAGCAAAGACCAGGCAGAGGGCCGCGACTGCCATGACGGCTGCGGTCCCGGCGACGGGCACGTAGATGGCCGACATTCGTCCAATGCTCTTTCGCGCGCAAGCCCGCATTGCGGTCGCCCCCTTTTCGCCAGCCACGCCACGCCGAGTGCGTTTCCAAGGCCCGTCATCAGTGGATGAGAGAATGCATGAAGCCGGCGGTGTCTGGACAGTCGGTAAATGCCTAGAGTGCGCGGAAAAATCCCTGATTTTGCAGCGTTTCCGACGCCTGCCGTTGTCACTATGCAGGAGGTGGCTGACGAGATCACGGGAACGCCCTCGCGCTCTTCAGCAGCGCCACGAGCTGGCTCTGACGGCTAGTTCCGGTTTTCCGAAAGATTCGCTCGAGGTAGGTGCGGGCCGATTTGACGGCGATGCCGATTTCTTTGGCTGCCTCCTGCACGGAACGGCCGGAGGCAAGCTCGACGGCGAGCCGGGCTTCAGCCGGCGTCAGGTCGAACAGGCCGGAAAGGATATTGGGCGACGGAACAGTCGCGCCGGCAATGACCGCGGTAGCCGCGACGACAATATCAGCGCCCGAAAAGATATCATGCGCGGCGCGGCGCAACGGCAGCAGGTGGACGACTAGCGCGGGCCGCCCCTTCGTGCCCGGAACAGGGATGGACCGTACGACGCGGTTATCCCAAGTCTGCGCGATGGCCTGCTGGAAAAGCGCGTTTGCCGGTTCATCGGCAAGCGCGATGCCGCCATGGGCTGTTGGGAGGAAAACGTGGGCCATGTCTTCGAGGAGCGGATTGGCCGTCAGCACCCGGCCCGACCCGCTCATGACCGCGGCCGGCAGTCCGATTTCGCGCAGCGTCGATACGGCGGCCTTTGCCCGTTCCAGACCCAGGCGCCCGGCAATAACGCCAGCTCTCGCGAGGTGAGGGCGCAGTTCGTTCAGCCGATCGATTGCGACCTGATCGTAGATCCCGTCCTTCAGCCAGCGCTGGAAGACAAAAAGCACAAGCTCTCCGCCAGGCATGGGAACGGATGTGCATACATGCGACCCTATGCCAAAAGCCGCTGCGCTTTCGCGAACGGGATCGCGCTCGATCTCCTCGCGGGTCATGAAATCGTCGACCCGGACAAAGCTCGCGGGCTGAGCGCTGCACATGCGCTGCACACTTTCGGAAAACTTCCAGCTATCCCTCGCCATGAACTCATCGAGCAAGGGCTGGACATGCGCTTCGGTGACGGCGCGGACCGGCGACTGATCGCTGAATACAAAGATCGCGCCGCTCGCCGAGCGGGAGATCGCGCTTGCCGCACCCAATACCTCCGGCCACAGCTCGGCGGCGAACGCCGCTTCGTAGATCAGATCGACAATGGCGAAGGCCTGCTCGCCCTGTGGCATTTCCAGCATTTTCCTGGGTGAAGCAACGGCATCCATCTGCACGGTTCCACGCATCATTCCGTCTCGTAAACTTTCAACGCCCGCCGCTTACGGATCGCTTACGGCACCGGGTGCCGGTGCCGCAGCAGGACAAGCCGGCAGCCCGCCAGGCCAGCGAAGCGCGGTCGACGGTCGCAGTTACGCCCCTTTCGGCATGGTTTATTAATCGCCTGACCCGATTGTGAATTCGGGCCGGGTTGAAGCGTGACCCCAAAAAGGCCATGCTTTGCCTGGAAAAGATCGAGTCTACGGCGATCCCGCTGACGCGGGCATGGCTTTGACTGAAAGGGATACGATGCGGCAAGGATGTGCGCGCTGGCTGACAGGGCTGGCAATTGTGACGGGCATGGCGATCTCTGGTCTGCCAGCCCTGGCCAAAGAGACCACCGAGCCGGTCAAGATCACATCCTTCTCGGGAGCCTATCTGGCCGCGCGGGTCGCCGAAGGCGACAATGATCTCGACAACGCTATCGCCTACTACAAGCAGGCGCTCGCCTTCGCTCCCGGCGATACCTCGTTGCAGCAAAGCCTGATGCTGTCGCTGATCGCGCAAGGGCGCTTCGAAGAATCCCTGGTCTATGCCGACAAGCTCAAGGCGGTTCCCGACGTCGAGCGGTTCTCGCGCCTGGCGCTGGCCGTCGGTTCCTTTCACAAGAAGGACTTTTCCAAGGCAGAATACTGGCTCGAGCTTTCGCTTGAATCCGATCTCGACCGGCTGATCTCCGGCGTCATGACCGGCTGGGCCAAGCAGGGCGCCGGCGACGCCAGCGAGGCCATGGCCTCCATCGACAAGCTGCAGGGTCCGGACTGGTTCGGCCTCTTCAAATCCTTCCATCGCGCGCTGATTGCGGACGCATCGGGCTTGCCCGAAAAGGCGGATGCGATTTACGCCGCGACCCTTCAGGACACCGCGACCGGTAGCGCCGCACCCGAAACCTGGATGCGCAATGCGCAGGCCTATGCCTCTTTCCTCGCCCGCAAGGGCGACAAGGACAAGGCGCTGTCCGTGCTTGATCAGGCCGAGGCATTTGCACCCGGCAAGGTGGAGATATCAGCGCTTCGCGACAAGATCACCAAGGGCGAGAAGATCGAACCCTTCGTTGCCGGTCCGTCCGACGGCGCATCGGAAATTCTGCTCGATCTCGCCACCGCGCTCAATCGCGGTGGCGGCGAGCCGTTCGTCCGCCTCTATCTGCAATATGCCCTGGCGCTGAAGCCCGACAGCGACGTGGCCCTTGTTCAGCTCGCCGCCGTTTCCGAGCAGCTGAAGGATGGCGAGGGCGCCATCGCCTTCTATCGCCGCATCCCGGCCAGTTCGCCACTGAAGGACCTTTCGGAACTGCAGCTCGGCCTCAACCTTGCCGATCTCGACCGCCATGACGAGGCCATCTCCCATCTGAAAGCCCTCGTCGAAGCGCACCCCAGCGACATGCGCACCTATCAGGCGCTCGGTGGCGTCTATGCCTCTAAGGAGGAGTTCCGCTCCGCGGCCGACCTCTATGACAAGGCGGTGGCGGCGCTGAAAGCCCCGACCCGCGCCGACTGGAACATTTTCTACCAGCGCGGCATCGCCTATGAGCGGCTAAAGGAGTGGCCGAAGGCCGAGCCGAATTTCCGCAAGGCGCTGGAATTGTTCCCCGACCAGCCGCAGGTTTTGAACTATCTCGGCTATTCCTGGGTGGACATGAACATGAACCTCAAGGAAGGCCTTGAGATGATCCAGAAGGCCGTCGACCTCAGGCCGAGCGACGGCTACATCGTCGATTCGCTGGGCTGGGCCTATTTCCGCCTGGGCAGGTTTGATGACGCCGTGCGCGAAATGGAGCGTGCCGTGTCGCTGAAGCCGGAAGATCCGGTGCTGAACGATCACCTCGGCGATGCCTATTGGCGCGTCGGCCGCAGGCTGGAAGCCACCTTCCAGTGGAACCAAGCCCGCGACCTGAAGCCGGATCCCGACGTGCTCGCCGCCTTGCAGCAGAAACTGATGAAGGGCCTGCCGCCGATCGAATCCAACACGGCGCAGGAAACCCCGAAGGTCAAGCCCGAACCGTTGCCGGCGCCAAAGGGCTGACCCTTTGCCTTGACGCTTGTCGGGCGGCGCTCTAGAGCCTGATCCCGAACCGAAGGTCAGCGCAGCAAAAAGTTGCAGACTTTTCGGACAAGATCATGCGGCCTCATCCAACAGGTGCCGCATCCCGCCGCTCCGTCGAGGCCCCCGTGACCGTTGATATCCCAGCTTATATGCATCCCAGCCGCTCGTTCCAGGGGCTGATCCTGACGTTGCATAACTACTGGGCGGACTATGGCTGCGTCGTTCTCCAGCCCTATGACATGGAAGTCGGCGCCGGCACGTTCCACCCGGCGACGACGCTGCGCGCGCTGGGGCCAAAGCGCTGGAACGCGGCTTATGTGCAGCCTTCGCGCCGGCCCAAGGACGGACGCTACGGCGAGAACCCGAACCGGCTGCAGCACTATTACCAATACCAGGTGATCCTGAAGCCGAACCCGCCTAATCTGCAGGAGCTTTATCTCGGCTCGCTGGCGGCCATCGGCGTCGATCCGCTTCTGCATGACATCCGCTTCGTCGAGGACGACTGGGAAAGCCCGACGCTCGGTGCCTGGGGGCTGGGCTGGGAGTGCTGGTGCGACGGCATGGAAGTGTCGCAGTTCACCTATTTCCAGCAGGTCTGCGGCATCGAATGCGCGCCGGTGGCGGGCGAGCTCACCTACGGGCTGGAGCGGCTGGCCATGTATGTGCAGGGCGTCGATAATGTCTACGACCTCAATTTCAATGGCCGCGAGGGTGCCGACAAGGTGACCTATGGCGACGTCTTCCTACAGGCCGAGCAGGAATATTCGCGCCATAATTTCGAATTCGCCAACACTGCGATGCTGCTTCGGCATTTCGAGGACGCCGAAGCCGAGTGCAAGATGCTGCTCGACGCCGGCGCGCCAGCTTCGAACGACAATCTGGCGATGCACCGGATGGTGTTTCCCGCCTACGACCAGTGCATCAAGGCCAGCCACGTCTTCAACCTGCTCGACGCGCGCGGCGTGATTTCCGTCACCGAGCGGCAGAGCTACATTTTGCGGGTGCGCAATCTGGCGAAAGCCTGCGGCGAGGCGTTTTTGCTGACGCAGGCAGGCGGGCTGGCGGCTTAGCTCCAAAGGCCGTTGGCGATTTCGACTGAAGCGCTGATTGGCAATACGCCCTGGCCGCTGGAACCAGCCATCGTCCGCAGCGCTTGTCTAACGCCGGGCATCGCGAACGTGCCATGAGCCTGCGCCGCGAAACAGGCGCTGAGCGCGAGGATCTGGAGGAATGTCGATGCCGTCTTCATGGTCGTTCAGCCAATAGTTCTCTGCCTGAGCGTGGGTCGCTTCAGCGCTGCGTTCGGTTCATGGAAATCTTTGACCCAAGGACGGACGACCCCGCCTCGACCCGACAGGCAGCGGAATATTTTTGGAAATCGCTCGTAGATGCGCCGATTGCATGGGGAAGGGTGACAGCGGCCAGCCGAGTTGCTATGCCCCGCCCGGACCACTCTCCCGCATGAGCTGACCCTATGCCCGACCTGCTCCTAGAACTTCGCTCCGAGGAAATTCCCGCGCGCATGCAGCGCAAGGCGGCGGGCGACTTGAAGAAGATGATGACGGACGGTTTGGTCGAGGCCGGACTGACCTATGAGGCGGCGCGCGAATATTGGACGCCGCGCCGGCTGGCGCTCGACATTCGCGGCGTGACTGCGCGCTCGAAGGACATAAGCGAGGAGATCAAGGGACCCTCGACCAAGGCGCCCGAACAGGCGGTCCAGGGCTTCCTGCGCAAGGCCGGTCTCTCCTCGATCGCCGAGGCGCATGTCCATGCCGATCCGAAGAAGGGTGACTTCTATGTCGCCCATATCTCCAAGCCGGGCAGGGCGGCAGAAGAAATCATCGCCGAGTTGGTGCCGGGCATCATCCGCGGCTTTCCATGGCCGAAATCGATGCGCTGGGGACCGGCCTCGGCTAAACCCGGCTCCTTGCGCTGGGTGCGGCCGCTGCAATCCATCCTCTGCACCTTCGGCCCGGAGACCGAGGAGCCGGTGGTAGTCGATTTCGAGATCGACGGCATCCGCTCCGGCAACCTCACCTACGGCCACCGTTTTCATGCGCCGGGCGCGATCACCGTGCGCCGTTTCGACGACTATGCCGCAAAGCTGGAGGCGGCGAAGGTCGTGCTCGACGCCGACCGGCGCAAGGAGATCATCCTTGCCGACGCCAGGAATCTCGCCTTCGCCAACGGGCTCGATCTGGTCGAGGATGACGGGCTGCTCGAGGAAGTATCAGGCCTGGTCGAATGGCCGGTCGTGCTGATGGGCGAATTCGAGCAGGACTTTCTCGCCATTCCGGCCGAGGTGATCCGGCTCACCATCCGCGCCAACCAGAAGTGCTTCGTGACGCGGCCGCAGGGCGTCGGTGAAGAGCTTTCCAACCGCTTCATCCTGACCGCCAACATCGAGGCAAAGGACGGCGGCAAGGAGATCGCCTACGGTAACGGCAAGGTGGTGCGCGCCCGCCTCTCCGACGCGCTCTATTTCTGGAAGACCGACCAGGGCGACCTGCCTGACCTCGACCAGTTGCGGGCATCGGCGGAAAAGTTCGGGCTCGATCTCAAAAAGCCACTCGACCAGCGCATGGCCCGCCTCGACCATCTCGGCGTCACCTTCCACGCCAAGCTCGGCACCCAAGGTGAACGGGTTGAGCGGATTGCACGACTTGTTGAGGAATTGGCGCCGATCGTGGCGAGTTCAATCTCCCCCCTTGAGGGGGAGACGGCCGGCAGGCCAGAGGGGGTCGTCTCGCGT
>NZ_SUEO01000140.1:14764-17669 GCF_004962925.1 Mesorhizobium sp.
CCCCCTCTGTCGCCTTCGGCGACATCTCCCCCTCAAGGGGGGAGATTACGGCGCTCGCACGTCGTGCTGCCGTTCTGGCCAAGGCCGATCTCACCACCCAGGTGGTCGGCGAGTTCCCGGAATTGCAGGGCGCCATGGGCCGTAAATACGCGCTGCTGCAAGGTGAGCATCCTTCCGCCGCTGCAGCGATAGAAGATCACTACAAGCCACAGGGACCGTCCGACCGCGTGCCCACCGATCCGGTATCCGTGGCCGTGGCGCTCGCCGACAAGCTCGACACGCTTGTTGGATTCTGGGCGGTCGACGAGAAGCCAACAGGGTCGAAAGACCCCTATGCTCTCCGCCGCGCGGCGCTGGGGGTGGTGAGGATTCTGGTCGAGAACGGTATCCGACTGGCGCTCACACCCATCTTCGGAAGCGCCTATGAGTGGGCGAACTATCTCGACAAGAATGCAGTTACGACGCTGGAAAGGAAGGCGGAACAAATCTACCGCTCCGACCTCCTCGCCTTCTTCCACGACCGCCTGAAGGTCTATCTGCGCGACCAAGGTGCGCGGCATGATCTGATCGACGCGGTCATCACGCCGCAGTCCGACGACCTGCTTCAAATCGTCCGCCGGGTCGAGGCGCTTGGCTCCTTCCTCGACACTGAGGACGGCAAGAACCTGTTGGCCGGCACCAAGCGTGCGGCGAACATTCTGGCTGCCGAGGAGAAGAAGAAAACGACGATCGCCGAGCATGTTGAGCCGGCTCTATTCCGGGAAGAGGCCGAGAAAACGCTGTTTGCGGCGGTGAATCAGGCCGAGAAGGAAGCCGGCCAAGCGATTCACAATGAAGACTTTTCCGCCGCCATGCTGGCGCTTAGCGCGTTGCGCGAACCGGTTGATTCATTCTTTGAACGCGTTCTCGTGAATGATGAGGATCAGGCCGTTCGAGCCAACCGTCTGGCACTGCTGGCGCGCATCCGGGCAGCGACTGACCAGGTCGCGGATTTCTCGAAGATCGCCGGCTGAGGCTTGGAAATAATTTGTTCCAATAGCCGATTCGAGCCGGCTTACAGTCATATGACGATGATCTCTGCGTGGCACAAGGAGCATGTTCCCCAAACTCACGGAGGCTTCCATGAATTCCGCTCGCGACATCGAAGTGACAGAAGAAACGCCCGCCGAGACGCTTGAGTCGGCTTCCGAAACGACCCTCGACCAGGCCGCCACCACTGCAGTCGAAGCTGCCGATCTGTCGGACGAGGACAGTGACGACGAAAGCGAAGCGACGGCCGAGGAAGGCGCTGAAGACGACAAAGCCGCCACCCTCTCGGACAACGATGAGGAAGACGACGAAGACGAAGACGATGACGGTGACGACGACAGCGTGAAGGCCGAGGCGCCGGACGCTGAGGAAGAGGAAGAGGAAGAGGAAGAGGAAGAGGAAGAGGAAGAGTCGGACGCCTCCGACGACGCGGACGAAGAGGTCGCGGCCTAAGTTTTTTCAGGCGACGGAATTTTTACTCAGTGAACCAGGGCGGCGCGAGAGCGTCGTCCTGATCTCGAACGGCTATCTGGCTTGGTCGATCTCGGGAATGGGCGTCGGCTGCGGCATTGCGGGTTCGCCGTTCGTTGCCGCTGCCTTTTTGTCGGAAATGGTCCTCGCACCAGGCGCTGCGGCAGCGGCGGTCGCGGCAGGTGCGGCGCTGGGGGCCGGTTTTGCGAAGGCGTCGCCGACGATGCCGCCGCGAATGATCATCGGGCTTTGCATGAAATCATGCTTGGGCTGGCTCGGGATCGCAGCAACTTTTTCATAGGCGACATCGGGCACTGGCTCGCCGAGCGCCACGATCGACGGCGTCGAGGTGCTTTCAGCCACCTTCACCGGTTCGGGTGCGCCGAGCCTGACGACGGACGGCGTCGAGGATGGTGCACCGAGAACGACGAAGGACGAAGCCTGTGCTCCGCCGGCCGCCAGAGTGAGACCAAGCGCTCCCAGGATACGCACCCAGACCATGATAGTTCCCCTTGCCCAACAAGCCGGCAACATACCGTCGGGGGAATTGATGCGGGCTTGCGAGGAAAGCTAGCATTTTAGCGATTTGGTAATTCGCCAACGCCCGGACTTGCCCCGTAAACGTCACCGTATTACGCACCCACATCTGTGAGGTGATGAGAGTGGCTGACGTACTTGCCGCCGGCGAGGCGATGGAGCGGGCGCTGGCGCTGCTCGAAGGCGGCGATGTCGTCGCCATTCCGACGGAAACCGTCTATGGGCTGGCCGGCGACGCCACCAATGGCGTTGGCGTGGCGCGTATCTTCGAGGTCAAAGGCCGGCCACGCTTCAACCCGCTGATCGCCCATGTCGCTGATCTGGCGATGGCCGAGCGCATCGCGCTGTTCGATCCGCTGTCGAAAAGACTGGCGCAGACATTCTGGCCGGGACCGCTGACGCTGGTGCTGCCGCAGCGGCCGGGCAACGGCATTCATCCGCTGGTCACCGCCGGGCTCGATACAATCGCGTTGCGCATGCCGAAAGGCTTTGGCGGCGAACTGATCGCCAGGCTCGGCCGCCCGCTTGCCGCGCCCAGTGCCAATTCTTCGGGAAAGATCAGTGCCACGACGGCAGAGGCCGTGGCGGCCGATCTCGGTTCGAAAATCAGCCTGGTGGTCGACGGCGGCGCAACGTCGGTTGGGCTCGAATCGACGATCGTCAAGGTCGAGGGCGGAAAGCTGCGGCTGCTGCGGCCGGGCGGCATTGCCGCCGAGGAGATCGAAGCGACCGCTGGCGTGAAGCTGTCGCGCGGGGCGGCAGGTATTGAAGCTCCGGGCATGCTGGCCTCGCATTACGCACCAAGTGCTGCGGTGCGGATAAACGCCGCAGAAGTCGCAAAGGGCGAAGCCTTGCTGGCCTTCGGCAC
>NZ_SUEO01000141.1:0-12670 GCF_004962925.1 Mesorhizobium sp.
GGCCGGGATCGCGCGACGTGATGGTTACCATCTCGACCGTGCCGATGGCGCCGTCGTCGATCGCCTTGCGCACGGCGGCGAAATGCGGATCGAAGCGGCGGTTGAAGCCGACCATCAAAGTGGCGCCGGCCTTGTCGACCACTTCAAGGCATTCTTCCACTCTGCCGGCGTCCAGGTCGATCGGCTTCTCGCAGAAGATCGCCTTGCCGGCCTTGGCGAACCGCTCGATCAGATCGGCATGGGTGTCGGTCGGCGTGCAGATGATGACCGCGTCGACATCTCCGGCTTTTTCGATGGCCTCGATGGTGCGCACTTCCGCGCCATAGGCTGACGCCAGATCCGTCGCCGCTTTCTCAAAGGCGTCCGCCACGGCGACCAATTTGGCCTGCGGATTGAAACCCACGGCACGGGCGTGGACCTTGCCGATACGACCGGCACCGAGAAGAGCGAAGCGGAGAGGCATGGGAATTTCCTTTGAGGGATGATTCGAAAAAGCAGTGTGTCGCGCCTGGCCCGTCAGGCACAGAGCCGCAGGCGATTTTCGGATCGCGGCAGTTCGGCGGTGCGCCGGTGACCCGGCGCCGCCTTAGGCCGCAAGTTCCGCCTCCCCGGTCTTGGCGCCGGTGATGTATGAGACGATGTCGTTGCCGTCGGTGTCCTGCTTGCGCAGATTGGCGACGATGCGGCCGCGCCGGAAGACGACGATGCGGTCGCAAAGGTCGAACACCTGGCGCATGTTGTGGCTGATCAGGATCAGCGGCTCGCCATTGGCTTTCAACGTGCGGATGATGTTTTCGACCTGCATCGTCTCCTGCACACCGAGGGCTGCCGTCGGCTCGTCCATGATGATGAGCTTGGAAGCGAACGTCGCCGTTCTGGCGATCGCCACGCACTGGCGCTGGCCGCCCGACATGTGGCGGATGGTGTTGGAAAGGTTGGGAATCTTGACCGCCGTGCGGACCAACGCCGCCTCGGTCGCCTTGCGCATGAACTTGCGATCGAGGATCGAGAAAGGCCCGAGATTGAAAAGCACCTTTTCGCGGCCGAGAAACAGGTTCGACGGCACGTCGAGATCGTCCGCAAGCGCCAGGTTCTGGAACACGGTTTCGATGCCGGCCTCGCGCGCCGCGATCGGACCGGCGAAGTTCACTTCGTTGCCGTCGAACCAGATCTTGCCGCTGGTGCGCTGCTCGACGGCCGTGATCTGGCGCACGAAGGTCGATTTGCCGGCGCCGTTGTCACCCATGATGGCGACATGCTCGCCCTTGCGCAGTTCGAAATTCGCGCTTTCGAGCGCATGCACGCCGCCATAGTATTTGGTCAGGTTTTCGGTCTTCAGGACGATGTCTGACATGATCAAGCCCTCATTGCCCGCAGGCGCTGGCGCCACTGGTCGAGAACGACTGCGCCGATGATGATCACGCCCTTGACCATCTCTTGGTAGTAGGCGTCGAGGCGCAGGAAGGTGAAGCCGGAGATGATGACGCCGAAGATCAGCGCACCGATCACCGTTCCGATGATCGAGCCGCGGCCGCCCGACAGCGAGACGCCGCCGATGACTGCCATGGCGATCGCGTCCAACTCGTACATCACGCCCATGCCGGCCTGAGCGGTAAGGTTCTTGGAGCTCAGCACCACGGCGGCGAGCGAGGCGAGGATGCCGGCAATGACGAAGACCAGGATCTTGTGGTTCTTGACATTTATGCCGGACATGCGCGCGGCGTCCTCGTTGGAGCCGATAGCATAACAGTGCTTGCCGTACCTGGTGTATGACAGGATCAGCTGAAACAGAATTGCCAGCGATATGAAGATGATGACCGGCATCAGCCCCTTGCCGATGGCGGCGAAACTTTCGGTGGGAAACGAGATCGGCTGCCCCTTGGACCACCATTTGGCGATGCCGCGCGCGGTGACCATCATGCCGAGCGTGGCGATGAACGGCGGAATGCGCGTGTAGGCGATCAACGAGCCGTTGACCAGGCCGGCCAGCAGGCCGCAGCCGATCGCGACGAGCACCGGCACCATCACCGGCAGGTCGGTCCAGCCTTGCGCGAGGAACACCGCCTTGGGGTTAGGGTTGCCGTTGACCGTCGCCACCTGGGCGAAACTCATGGCGATCATCGCCGTGGCGCCGACGATCGAACCGGAGGAAAGGTCGATGCCGCCGGAAATGATCACCTGCGTCACGCCAATGGCGATGATGCCGACGATCGACACCTGCAGGATGATGATCTGCAGGCGCGCCTCGTTGAAGATCGTATCGACATTGGCGCGGGTATTGAACAGGAAGCTGTCGCCAAGAAAGACGCGGCCTATCAGCTCGAAGGCGCCGACAAGGATGATGAGCGCCAGGAAAACGTTGAATTCGGCAGGCCATGTGCGCTTCTTCGCATCATAGCTGAGTCCGCCGACGCCATGGGTTGTCTGTGCCAAATCTTGCTTCCTCCGTCAGCAGTCGCCCTCCCGCCGCCTGTCTACGGCGATAAGGAAAAGAGGGGCGGCGCTTCTTTTGCTTGAACATCGGATTTCCCAAAACGGTCCGATGCTCTGACGCGCCGCTCCCTATCGAAACGGTCTCGCAGCCTCAGTTCTTCTTAAGGAACTTGTCGATGTTCGCCGGCGTGACCAGCTGGAAGGGGATGTAGACCTTCTGTTCGACCGCCTCGCCCTTGGAAAGCTTGAGCGCCGCGTCCAGCGCCCCGGCACCCTGGCCGGCCGCGTCCTGGAACACGGTCGCGTCGAGGTCGCCCGCCTGCATCGCGGCAAGCGCGTCCTGGGTGGCGTCGACGCCGCCGACGACAACCGACTTCATGTCGACGTTGGAAGCCTTCATGGCCTGGATGGCGCCGATGGCGCTTTCGTCATTGTTGGCGATCACGCCATCGAACGGCGTGCCGGTCGACAGCCAGTTCGTCATGAGGTTCTGCGCTTCCTCGCGTTTCCAGTTCGACGTCTGCTTGTCGATGATCTTGATGAAGCTGCATTCCGGAGTGGCGATCACATCGTCAATGTCCTTGGTGCGCTGCACCGCGGCCTGGTTCGACAGCTCGCCCATGATCACATAGACATTGGCCTCGGTCTTGCCCGCTTCCTTGAACAACCGGCAGACTTCCTGGGTTTCGAGAGTGCCGGACTCAACCTCGTTAGAGGCGACGAAGGCCTGGTTGTCCGGCAGCGTGTCGACATTGACCGGCTCGCGGTTGACGTAGACCAACGGAACCTTGGCCGCAGCGGCGGCGTCCGACATCGCCTGGGTGGCCGAGGTATCGACCGGATTGACGATGATCGCGTCGACGCCCGAGGCGACGAAATTCTTGATCTGGTCGAGCTGCTTGGCGACGTCGTTCTGCGCGTCCTCGACCTGCAGCTCCACGCCATCCATACCCTTGGCCTGTTCGATCATGCCGTTGCGCAGTACGGTGAGAAAATTGTCGTCGAACAGCGCCATCGACACGCCGATCTTGGCAGCGAAGGCGGACGAACTCATCAGCGCCGAAAATACGACGCCCAAAAGCAGTTTCTTCATTTTATTTTCTCCTCCACAGAATTGGTGTCCGGCTGCACCGATCTACCCGGAATCCCCGATCTCCCAGGGAATCTCTCCCGATCGCCATTTCCGTTCCCGATGGCGATTTCCGCGTTGACTGGAACGCCAAGCCCTCTGCTTGAAACAGTTGTTCCGGAACGAAAGAACCAAAGTACCTATCTGGTGAAATATTTATTCCATTCTGCGTGCGGGCGTCAAGGAGATTCCGAAAGCGGATGCCGGATTTTCGGATAACGCAGTTGGGGGCCGGCAAATCTTCTGCAAGAATCCATCAGGCTGATGGTTCACATCATTGCTGACGCATCGTGGCGCCCGATCTGAACCTGGATGCCTTGTCCGAGCCTAGATGTTTTGCCCGAACCTAGATGTTTTCCGGTAGATAGATATCGAAGGGCAGGAAGGTCTGGCCCGGTGCATTGGCAGCGCCTGCCTCGATGGCATGCGCCATCAGATCGACAAGCTCGCGGCATAGTGCCGCCAGCGGCGTCGAAATCACCATGGTCAGGATGTTGTCGGCGAGCGCCGCGCGCGACTCGGCGTTGATCTCGTTGCAAACGACCACCGGCATATTTACCCGCCTCGCTGCCCTGAGCGCCGAGACCGCGCCTTCCATGCCGCCGCCGGCGACGTAGCAGCCGGCAAGATCCGGGTACCGCGCCAGAAGATCGATCATCGCATCATGGGTCACCTGGTTGGCCTCCAGATTGACCAGCGTCTCCAGCACCGTGAATTCCGGCGCATGCTCGCGGAAGAATGATCTGAAGCCGATCTCGCGTAGCTCATGGCCATGGAAGCGATGGCTGCCGACAAAAAGCGCTACCTTGCCGGGCTTCCTCGCCGCCCTGGCGATCATCCAGGCCGCGGTGCGGCCGACCTTGCGATTGTCGAGGCCGACATAGCCTTCGCGGATGCCGGCGGCAAAGTCGGATAGCAGGGAGAAGACCGGTTGCCCTCTTGCCTTCAGCGCCTCGACGGCTGCCGTCAGCGTCGGATGGTCCGGGCCGACAAGAGCGACGGCCCTGGATTTCGCCGCCAGCTTGCGCATCTGGGCGGCAATCTCGCCGGGCGCCAGCGAACTGGCGAAGTCGATGGTTGCGACGCCGCGGAAGCGCTGCGATTGCGACACCGCCAGTTCGAGCTCCCGCGCGAAATCGCTGTAGAAAACATCATTGCCCCTCAGCAGTAGAAAGCCGAGCCGATATTCCGGCAGTTCCTGGCGCATCCGCTGCTTGATCAGCCCGGCGGCGTGGTAGCCGATGCTGGTGGCGGCCTCATAGACGCGTCGCGCGGTTTCCTCGCGCACCGGCAAGCGGTTGTTCAGCACCCGATCGACGGTGGCGACGCTGACGCCGGAGGCGCGCGCCAGATCGGTGATGGTCGGTCGTTTTGCCATGGCTGTCTCTCCGCTTGCCAAAAGCAATTTACATCATTCTGATGGGAAATGATAGAAACTATCTTTGTGATATTGAGCCTATCATGGCTTGGCGCTATTTCTAGCCTACGATGCTTGCGACCGCGGCCCGGTCATTGACCGGGGCGGATCGCAGGGCGCTGGTGGAGGCATTGCCATGGACGCAACGATGGACGCAGCACCGTCCCGGCGCGACTACAGCCTGCTCGGCCGCGACGCGAAGCTCGCCGTCGAGACCGGGCTGGCGGCCGCCGAGTGGTATCATACCGACGTCCCGCGCAAGCAGATGAAGGCGCTGATGCAGCGCTCCGACAGCCCGGCGATCCGCGACACGATCATCTGGCTCGGCGCTCTGATCCTGAGCGGCGCGGGCGGCGCCTGGTTCTGGGGCACCTGGTGGTGCGTGCCGTTCTTCTTCGTCTATGGCGTCCTTTACGGCTCTTCCACCGATTCACGCTGGCACGAATGCGGTCACGGCACCGCATTCAGGACGCAGTGGATGAACGATGCGATCTATCAGCTCGCCTGCTTCATGATCATGCGCAACCCGGTGACCTGGCGCTGGAGCCATACGCGGCACCACACCGATACGATCATCGTCGGCCGCGATCCGGAGATCGCCGTGATGCGCCCGCCGGATCTGTTGCGCGTCGTGCTCAATTTCTTCGGCATTCTCGATGCCTGGCATGCCATGAGCGACATGCTGCGCAATGCGGCCGGCATCATCAGCCCGGCGGAACAGACCTTCATTCCGGAGCAGGAGCAGCCAAAGGCGATCCGCATTGCCCGCATCTGGACCGCGATCTATGCGATGACCATCGCGTTGGCACTTTATAGCGGCTCGTTCCTGCCGTTGATGCTGGTCGGGCTGCCCAGGCTTTACGGCGCCTGGCATCATGTCATGACCGGCCTGCTGCAGCATGGCGGCCTCGCCGAAAATGTCATCGACCATCGCCTCAACAGCCGCACCGTCTACATGAACCCGATCAGCCGCTTCATCTACTGGAACATGAACTACCATGTGGAGCACCACATGTTCCCGATGGTGCCCTACCACGCGCTGCCCAGGCTGCATGAGCTGATCAAGCACGACCTGCCGGCGCCGACGCCGTCGATCCTGGCCGGCTATCGCGAGATGGTGCCTGCCTTCCTGCGCCAGCTGCGCAATGAAGATTATTTCCTCAAGCGCGAACTGCCGCCGACCGCGAAGCCCTATCGCGAGGAATTTCACAACGACAACGATGCTGTCGCGGCAGCAGCGGAATGATATGCGCCCATGCCAGGCAACATGCCGGGCAAGTTGACCAAGCAAAAAGCTGCCGGGAGGACTGATGAGCGACTGGGTCGAGGCCTGTGATGCCGAAGACATCGACGAAGAGGACGTGATGCGGTTCGACCATGGCGGCCGCACCTTCGCCATCTATCGCAGCCCCGACGACGAATATTTCGCGACGGACGGTTTGTGCACGCATGAGAAGGTGCACTTGGCCGACGGGCTGGTGATGGACGACATCATCGAATGCCCGAAGCACAATGGCCGCTTCAACTACAAGACCGGTGCGGCCAGGGGGGCGCCGGTCTGCGTCAATCTCAGGACATATCCGGTCAAGCTCGATGCCGGCAAAGTCCTGGTGCAGATAGGGTGACGGTGATGACGAACGGGATGGTCATCATCGGTGCCGGCGAATGCGGCGGGCGGGCTGCCTTGGCGTTGCGCGATCTCGGCTATGACGGGCCGGTGACGCTGGTCGGTGATGAGCCGCATCTGCCCTATGAGCGGCCGCCGCTGTCGAAAGAAGCAATGGCCAGCGATCCGCCCGCGATCAAGGCGATCGCCAGCGATGAAATCCTAGCCGAGAGATCGATCCAGCATATCCATTCGGTTCAGGCGGTGGCGATCGATCGCGCCGCGCATGTCGTGCGCCTGTCGGATGGCTCGATCCTGCCTTACGACAAGCTCTTGCTGGCGACTGGTTCAACGCCGCGCAAGCTGCCGATGCCGGGCCTTGGCCCGCGCTGCGTCTATCTCCGGACCTTCAACGACGCGCTGGCCATTCGCGCTCATCTCAGCGCCGGAAACCGCATCGCCATCGTCGGCGGCGGCTTCATCGGCCTCGAACTTGCCGCCGCGGCGCGCAGGCTGGGCGCCGCGGTCACCGTCATCGAGGCGCAGCCGCGCATCCTGATGCGTGGCGTGCCGGCCGAGATCGCCAAAGTCATTCACGAGGCGCATGAAGCCGAAGGCGTGAAAATCCTGTGCGGCGACGGCATCGCCGCGATCGCCGACGACGGCGCTGAGGTGCGCATCACGCTTGCCGGCGGGCAGGGCGTCGTTGCCGATCTGGCGGTGATCGGCATCGGCGCCGTGCCGGTGACCGGGCTCGCTGCGGAAGCCGGCCTGACGATCGACAACGGCATAGCGGTCGATGCCGAGCTTCGCACCAGCGATCCGGACATCTTCGCCGCCGGCGATTGCTGCTCGTTTCCGCTTGCCGTCTATGGCGGCCGGCGCGTGCGGCTGGAGGCCTGGCGCAACGCGCAGGAGCAGGGTGCGCTTGCGGCTAGGAACATGCTTGGCGCCGGTGAAAGCCATGCAGCCGTGCCATGGTTCTGGTCGGATCAGTACGGCCTGACCTTGCAGATCGCCGGGCTCTCGGACGAGGGCAGCAAGGTCGTGCGCCGCGACCTCGATGACGGCGCCTTCATCCTGTTCCACCTCGCCGAGGACGGCAGGCTCGTCGCGGCGAGCGGCATCGGCCGAGGCAATTCGGTTGCCCGTGACATAAGGCTGGCCGAGATGCTGATTGCCAAAAGGGCAAAGCCGGCGCCTGAGGCGCTCGGTTCGCAAACGATCAAGCTGAAGTCGCTGCTGGCGGCGTGAGTGCGGGTTTCAGAACCATTTTGAACTGACGGAGCGCTTGTCGTTCTGGTGGTGACAATCCGACACTTGGAACCGTTGGGCCCTTCCAGCCGACCGAGTTTCAGATGTAACCGAACTTCCTCCTTCTGAAATCTTTGCGCAACCGCGCAGCGCGACCCTCTCTCTTCAGTAGACGGGCTGACCACAGCCCGCCGCCTGCCCGTATGCGGCCGTGGCTCTGAAAAAGAGGCGATCATGACGCCCTCAGTCCAGTGTGTTCTCCGTGTTATGCACCTGGTCATCGTCCGACCCCTCAGGGCCGCAGCGCAACGGCGTGAGTTGGCTCAACTTAGCGACCGCCAGCTACTCGATGCTGGAATCGATCCCGCATTGGCAGGTCGTGGCAAAGCGGCCGCCGTCGATAGAACCAGCCTGCTTCGACTGCTGAGCCTGTCGTCCGGCTGAGCGAGTTTTGGGCAGTGGCAGTGGTTCACCCTCTCGTTGATAGGGGAGCTAGATTAAGACGTGGACTGGAACAGTCTTGTCCAATTCTTGGCCGCGGAACTTTTGATTCTCATCACGCCCGGGCCTATTATGGCGATCGTTGCCCATAGTACGTTGCGGCGCGGGGCGATGGCCGGTCTCTCCACCGCGATTGGCGCAGAAGTCGGGGAGGTGTGCCTGCTCGGGGCAATGTTCGCCGGCCTGTCGCTTTCCGGTGAACTCTTACCAGTGCTGTTTCGATGGCTTTCGCTCGCCGGAGCCCTTTACCTCATCTGGCTCGCTGCGGGCGCGTTGCGCCTCCACAACCGGCCTTCGCAACGTCCGAACTCGTCTCGCGCTCGTGCGCCGGTCCTTGACGGGCTGACGATCGCCTTCGTAAATCCTGCAGCGCTTCTCTTCTATGCCGCCTTCTTTCCGCAATTCATTGATCCGGGTCATTCGATCTCAGAACAGATGATCGTGTTGAGCGCGGTATATGTTTGCACCGCCTTGGCTTTTCGCTCTGCCTGCGTCCTCACGGTTGCGCGCCTCCGACTACCGGTCTGCTGTGCACAGGTCGGCAGATTTGCGAATATGGGCAGTGCTGTCGTCTTTCTCTCGGTCGCGGTCTTCACCGTCCTCAGACTCATAGAGTCTTAGGTTAATCTGCGGTCCGCAAATTGACGCTCCTTGCTCGTTCCGATGGACAGCAGGTGCGACAACGCTCCACCATTGCTGCCCATCAGATCGCGCGCGACCTCCGCCGCAGACCTTCACCGCTAAAACAGCGCCTTCAGCTCCGGCAATTTGTCGTTGACCAGCCAGCCATAGTAATTTTCCTCGGGCAGCTTCTCCGGTTCGCCCGCGGCGCGGCGCTTGTCGTTCTCGGCCTTCAGCGCGTAGGCGCGCTGTTCCGGATTGCCGACATTGTAGAGCGTCGATGTGATGCCGGGATTGTCCGATATGTCGAAGCCGGCGATGCTCTGGTAGGCATCGATCGATTTCCGGATCGTCGCCGCGACATAAGACAAGGTGAGGTCCGGGTCCATGATGGTCTTGTAGACCCCGTTCGGATCGCCGACGTCGAGCTTCGGCAGGCCGGAAACCTGGTGCACGAGATCGCTCATCTGCAGAGCCGTCAGCGGATTGAGCTGTCCAAGGCCGAAGGTCTGGCCGGCATAATAGGGCTGGAAGAAAGTGGCGCCGAAGCGGTCATCGGGAAAACTGGTGCCGCCGACGGTCTTGCCGCGAAAGGACTGGTTCCACACCTGCTCGCGGCACGCCCAGAGCGCGTAACTGTCCGATTTGCCAGCGCATTTCTGGAATTGCGGCCGTTGCACGAAATCGGTGATGTCCTCGCCTTCATAGGCGAAGGACAGCTTGCTCGACAGATAGGAGATCGCCTTGACGTAGTAGGTCTGCAGCCGGTCGTAGGCGTCGACATTGTAGGTATGCTCGCCGACGATGGCGCCGACGATGTGCATCGGATCGATGCCATAGGTCGCCGCCGCTTGGCTGATCTTGCCGCGAAGACCAGCGTCGTTCTGCAGCAGCGCATAGACCTTGCGGTATTTTGCCTGGAAGGTGGTGTTGGTGGCCTGGGTGCGCCGGCTCGATGCGCCCGGTATGTTGGGCTGCTCGGCATTGCTGTTGCCCGGCGGCACCATCGTCGCCGCTTGCGCGGCGAACATGGCTGTCGCCAGCGTCAGTCCGAGAATGACGAGGATCAGTTTTTTCATGCGCCGCCGCCTGTAACAGCGCATGACCCCCGGAATCGATTTTCGGGGGTCATGCGCCAAATCAAGTGCCACAGCGTCCGCTGCGCGTACAGGACGCGCGGCGCTGTAGTCGCCGGGCAAACTAGGTAAAGCTGGAAGGGGAGTCGAGAGGCCCTTCGACAACTGAGACAAAAGGTGGCCAGATGCTTCCATTTGGCCACACACTGCAGAATGTCCGGAAATCGCCCGCCGCCCGGCACCGTCTTACAGGATGAAACGCGACAAATCCGTGTTTCTGGACAGGTCGCCGACATGCTTTTGCACATAGGCGGCGTCGATGGTCACCGACGTGCCGTGGCGGTCCGGCGCGTCATAGGAGATCTCGTCCAGCACCCGCTCCATCACCGTTTGCAGCCGCCTGGCGCCGATGTTCTCGACGCTGGCGTTGAGATCGACGGCGATGCCGGCCAGAGAATCGATGGCGTCGTCGGTAAAGACGAGGTCGACGCCCTCGGTCTTCATCAGCGCGATGTACTGCTTGATCAGGCTGGCCTCAGTCTCGGTCAGGATGCGGACGAAATCGTCCTTCTCCAGCGCGCGCAGTTCGACGCGGATCGGCAGACGGCCCTGCAGTTCGGGCAGCAGGTCGGACGGCTTGGCAACGTGGAACGCACCCGAAGCGATGAACAGGATGTGGTCGGTCTTCACCGGTCCGTATTTGGTCGCCACCGTGGTGCCTTCGACAAGCGGCAGCAGGTCGCGCTGCACGCCTTCGCGGGAAACACCGGCGCCCATGCCGCCCTCACGCGAGGCGATCTTGTCGATCTCGTCGAGGAAGACGATGCCGTCGTTTTCGGTCGATTCGAGCGCCCTGCGCACCACCTCATCCTGGTCGAGCAGCTTGTCGGACTCGTCGCCAACCAGCAGCGTATAGGATTCTTTCACCGTCGTCTTGCGCGTCTTGGTCTTCTGCCCGCCCATCGCTTTCGACAGCATGTCGTTGATATTCAACACGCCGATATTGGCGCCCGGCATGCCGGGGATCTCGAAGCCGGGCATGCCGCCCGTGCCGGTGTCGCTCACCTCGATCTCGATCTCTTTGTTGTCGAGCTCGCCGTCGCGCAGCTTCTTGCGGAAACTGTCGCGCGTGGCCGGGCTCGCCGTCTTGCCGACGAGCGCTTCCAGCACACGTTCCTCGGCATTGATATGGGCGCGCGCCTTGACGTCCTCGCGCATCTTCTCGCGCACCAACCCGATGGCGATCTCGACCAGGTCGCGGATGATCTGCTCGACGTCGCGGCCGACATAGCCGACCTCGGTGAACTTGGTCGCCTCGACCTTGACGAACGGCGCACCGGCAAGGCGTGCCAGGCGGCGCGAAATCTCGGTCTTGCCGACGCCGGTCGGGCCGATCATCAGGATGTTCTTCGGCATCACCTCTTCACGCATCTGGCCTTCGAGCTGCTGGCGGCGCCAGCGGTTGCGCAAGGCGATAGCCACGGCGCGCTTGGCGTCCTTCTGGCCGATGATGAAGCGGTCGAGTTCCGAAACGATTTCGCGGGGCGAGAATGTGCTCATATCACTAAATTCCACTTTGCCACTGCCGGATGGACTCGAACGGATGCAGCAGCATGATCACGTTGAGTGTCAGATTGTCCCTGATGATGTAGCCGACACCGAATTCGAAGATGAGAGCGAGGGTCACGATCACCCATATAGGGAGCCTCCGCGCCATCACAAATCCCAGTACCATCGCCAGCGTATCCGCCACCGAATTGATGATGCTGTCGCCGTAGTAATCCAGGGAAATTGTGCCGGCGCGATAGCGCTCGATGATCAAAGGGCTGTTCTCGAGAAGTTCCCAGCCGCCCTCTATGACGACCGCAAATGCCAGCCTGAGCCCGACCGGCGAACGCGGGAACAGAGCCCACGCCAGCGCGTAGAACAGGAAGCCGTGGATGAGGTGCGAGAATGTGTACCAGTCGGAAATATGCTGGGAATTCTCCGAGCTCTGCACGATACCGTGCCACAGCTTGACATAGCCGCATGTGCAGATCGGCGTTCGGCCCATGCCATAAAGGGCCCCGGCCTGGAATATGATCAGGCCAAGGACGAGCAGAAGTCCCATCCGCCAGCTGTCTTCGTAGGCCGAGACGGTTTTGTCGGCGCCGGTTGTGCTCATGCTGTTACTGCCCCTCTTCGGCGTCGCTTTCTTCGGTATCGCCCTCTTCGGCGTCGATTGCCATCAGCACGGCGTCGCCATATTCCGATTGCCTGCGATCGATAGCTCTGAAACCGGCCTTTTCATAGGCGCGGATGGCTCGTCCGTTGGCTGGATGCGGATCGATGATGACACGAGGCGCCCCTTCCTCGAACAGCTGTTCTACGAATTGCCGCACAATCGCCGAGCCGTGGCCGTGCCCGACAAGCTCAGGCCTGCCGATCGACAGATCGATGCCGAGCGTGCCGAACGGCTGGTCGTTATAGGGATGGCCGTCCTCCAAATGCGGGTCGTAGCTCTGCATATAGCCGATCGGCTCGCCGTCGAGCTCGATGATCAGCGGTTCGACGGAAATGCTATCGATGTGTTCGCGGATCTGGGCGATCTCCGTCTCGGGATCATCCCACCACTCGGCGACATGCGGCGTGGC
>NZ_SUEO01000141.1:12680-17275 GCF_004962925.1 Mesorhizobium sp.
CCGCCTCCGTCACCGGCCGAAAGTCATACAGCACGGCCGGCTCAGCCGGCATCGAGTGTTTCGATGACGAAGTTGTTGTTGGTGTAGACGCAAATGTCGGATGCGATCTGCATCGCCTTGCGGGCGATCTCCTCGGCATCCTTGTCGCTGTCCATCAGCGCGCGCGCCGCGGCCAGCGCGTAATTGCCGCCCGAACCGATGGCCATGACGCCATGTTCGGGTTCGAGCACGTCGCCGGTGCCGGTCAGCGCCAGCGAGACCGATTTGTCGGCGACCAGCATCATCGCTTCCAGCCGGCGCAGATAGCGGTCGGTGCGCCAGTCCTTGGCGAGTTCGACGCAGGCCCGCGTCAGTTGCTCCGGATATTGTTCGAGCTTAGCCTCGAGTCGCTCCAGAAGGGTGAAGGCATCGGCGGTGGCGCCGGCGAAACCGGCAATGACATTGCCGCTTTTGCCGATGCGGCGCACCTTCTTGGCGTTGCCCTTCATGATGGTCTGGCCGAGACTGACCTGGCCATCGCCGGCGATGACCACCTTGCCGCCCTTGCGCACCGTCACGATGGTCGTGGCGTGCATGGTCAGGTTATCAGACATTTTCTGCTCCGATCAGCACCGATCCCGAAGGCGATTGGCGCGTTACGAGTGACTTGATCGGCCATATGTATGCATAGGTCCGATGATTGCAAACCGGTCATCCGCAGGCTCGATATCCCTTGGCATGGCAACTGGCAATCGCCGGATCATGCTGCTAGAAGGCTCTCGTTTTCAAGCATGTGGACGTTTGGAACGTCGGAACTCTGGACAAGGATGAGGTCATGCCGCCCCGTTCCGCCAACGCAAGCCGCAAGACTGGGGAAACCGACATCTCGGTATCGGTCCAGGTCGACGGCTCGGGAAAATCCGATATTTCGACGGGCGTCGGCTTCTTCGACCACATGCTGGACCAGCTTTCGCGCCATTCGCTGATCGACATGACGGTCAAGGCCAAGGGCGATCTGCACATAGACGACCATCACACGGTCGAGGACACCGGCATCGCGCTCGGCCAGGCTCTGGCCAAGGCGCTGGGCGAGCGGCGCGGCATCATGCGCTATGCCTCGATCGATCTCGCCATGGACGAGACGCTGACGCGTGCGGCGATCGACGTCTCCGGCCGTCCTTTCCTGGTCTGGAACGTTGCGTTCTCGTCGCCGAAGATCGGCACGTTCGACACCGAACTGGTGCGCGAATTCTTCCAGGCCCTGGCGCAGAATGCCGGCATCACGCTGCATGTGACCAATCACTACGGCGCCAACAATCACCACATTGCCGAGACCTGCTTCAAGGCTGTGGCTCGCGCGCTGCGCGCAGCGCTTGAAAGCGACCCGCGCCAGCCGGATGCGGTTCCCTCCACCAAGGGATCTCTGAAGGGATAGCCTGATGGCCATCTATGTCGTTATGGAGCCGCCCGGCCGCAGCGAAAAGCCTGATATGACGGCCTTTGTCCGCGATGGTTTTTCCTGGCTCGGCTTCCTCGTGCCGCCGCTGTGGCTGCTCTGGCACCGGTTGTGGGTCGAGGCAGCACTGGCTTTTGTCGCCATGGCTCTCCTTTCGATGCTTGCCGAAGGATTGAGCCTGGGGCTGGCGGGTCCGTTGCTGTCGCTGCTTGTATCGCTCTATGTCGGGCTGGAAGGACAGGCCTTGCGGATTGCCGCACTGCGCCGCCGTGGCTGGCATGAATGGGGTGTCGTCGAGGCCGACAGGCTCGATGATGCCGATACGCGCTATGTGCTGGAAGCTGAAGCGCATTCGGATGAGCAAGCGCCCGCGCAACGCATCGTTCCCGACGCCGCCCATGCCCGGCCGGCGCAGACGGGTATGGTACTGGGACTGACCCACACGCCGGGAAGACCCTGACATGCGGGTCGCGATCATCGATTACGGTTCGGGCAATTTGCGCTCGGCCACCAAGGCCTTCGAGCGTGCCGCGCACGAAGCCGGCATCGCCGCCGCCATCGACCTGACCGCCGATGCCGAGCGTGTCAGAACCGCCGACCGCATCGTCCTGCCCGGCGTCGGCGCCTACGCCGATTGCGCGGCCGGGCTGCGCGCTGTGGCCGGCATGTGGGAAGCGGTCGAGGAGGTCGCGATCGTCAAGGGGCGGCCGTTCCTCGGCATCTGCGTCGGCATGCAGCTGATGTCGGAGCGGGGTCTGGAAAAAACCGTTACAGAAGGCTTTGGCTGGATCGCCGGCGACGTCAAGGAGATCACCCCGGCCGATCCAACGCTGAAGATCCCGCAGATCGGCTGGAACACGATCGAGCTCACGCGCAAGCACCCGCTGTTTTCCGGCATTCCAACCGGCAGCAAAGGATTGCACGCCTATTTCGTTCATTCCTATCATCTTGACGCCAGGAAAGCGGACGACGTGCTGGCGATTGCCGACTATGGTGGTCCGGTGACGGCTACCGTTGCCCGCGACAATCTCGCCGGTACGCAGTTCCATCCCGAAAAGAGCCAGACGCTTGGCCTGGCGCTGATCACCAATTTCCTGCGCTGGAGGCCCTAGGATGAGCAAGAAAGGCTACTGGATGGCGATGGTCGATGTCCGCGACCCTGAGGTCTACAAGCAATATATCGAGGCGAACGCCGCGGCTTTTGCGAAATATGGTGCGAAGTTTCCCGTGCGGGCCGGGCGTCACGCGAACCCGGAAGGGCCGACAGGCAATCGCCATGTCCTGGTGGAGTTCGAGTCCTACGACATGGCGATAGAATGCTACGAATCGCCTGAATACAGGGCAGCCTTGAAGTACAGGCTTGCCGCCTCGACCGGCCACTTCGTCATTGTCGAAGGCGCCTGACCGGTGATCCTGTTCCCGGCCATCGACCTCAAGGACGGCAAGTGCGTGCGCCTGAAGCATGGCGATATGGCGACCGCGACGATCTACAATGACGACCCGGCTGCGCAGGCCAGGGCCTTCGAGCAACAGGGCTTTGAATGGCTGCATGTCGTCGACCTCAACGGCGCCTTCAAAGGCCAGAGCGTCAACGGCGCGGCGGTCGGCGCCATCCTCAAGGCGACGAAAAATCCGGTGCAGCTCGGCGGCGGCATCCGCACCCTGGCGCAGGTCGAGGACTGGCTCGATCGCGGGCTGGCCCGCATCATTCTCGGCACGGTGGCCGTACGCGATCCCGATCTGGTCAGGCAGGCCTGCAGGGCATTCCCCGGAAGGATTGCCGTCGGCATCGACGCCAAGGGCGGCAAGGTGGCGGTCGAGGGCTGGGCAGAGGCCTCGAGCCTCGGCGTCATCGAACTGGCGAAGAAATTCGAGGGCGCCGGCGTCGCCGCCATCATCTACACCGATATCGATCGCGACGGCGTTCTGACTGGCATCAACTGGGACGCCACCATCGATCTCGCCGAAGCGGTTTCGATCCCGGTCGTCGCCTCTGGAGGTCTGGCCTCGATCGCCGATATCGTGCGCATGACCATGCCTGATGCGCAAAAACTCGAAGGTGCCATCTCGGGCCGCGCGCTTTATGACGGGCGTATCGATCCGGCCGAGGCACTGGCGATCCTGGCGGCGGCACCGGAGAAGGCGAGGGCGCGATGAAACTCTCGATCATCCTCGCACCCTATGACAGCGGCCTTTACCATGCCGGCTGTGGCCAGGGCCCCGACGCCATCATTGCCGGCGGCCTTGTCGATGAACTTACCTTCCGCGGCCACGATGTGGTCGTCGAGGACATCGGCGAGGTCGGCGATGCCCAGAGACGCGAAATCGCGACAGGCTTCGCCGTTTGCCGGGCAGTCGCCACCAAGGTCGATCTGGCGCGCGACGATGAGCGTTTTCCCATCGTGCTCGCCGGAAATTGCCTGACCGCCGCCGGTGCTGTGGCTGGCGACGCCGCGGACTCGATCATCTGGATCGATCAGCATGGCGATCTCAACACGCCCGAGACGTCCGCCTATGGCTTCCTCGACGGCATGGCGCTGGCGACGACGCTGGGGCTCTGCTGGCGCCCGATGACGTCAGCGATTCCCGGCTTCCAGGCGATCGATCCATCGCGGTGCATGCTGGTCGATGCGCGCGACCTCGATCCCGATGAAGGGCGGCTTCTAGAGACGCTGCCGATCATTCGCACCCAATGGGCCGATGCGCTCGACAACGTCGGAAAGCTGAAGGCGGCCGGCGCGGCCCAAGTACATCTGCATCTGGATTTGGACGTTCACGATCCGGATGTGCTGCAAGTGAACCGCTATGCGCAGCCTGGAGGCCCAAACCCGGATCAGCTGCGGCAACTGGCTTGCGGACTGGCCAAGTCGATCCCGATTGTCGGCGTCACCCTGTCTGCCTACGACCCTGCCTTTGACGCCAAGGGCGAGGTTCCGCCTGTCGTCGGGCAATTGCTTGGCGACTTTCTTGCCGCGCTTGAGAGGATTTGATGCTGAAAGCCCGCGTCATCCCCTGTCTCGATGTCAAGAACGGCCGCGTCGTCAAGGGCGTCAACTTCGTCGACCTGATCGACGCCGGCGATCCGGTCGAGGCGGCAAGGGCCTATGACGCCGCCGGCGCCGACGAGCTCTGCTTCCTCGACATCACCGCTTCGTCCGAA
>NZ_SUEO01000142.1 GCF_004962925.1 Mesorhizobium sp.
TCACCTCGCTGGCTCAGGCGCGCGTAGCCATCGCCCTGTGGCACGCCGACTACAAAACCGCGCGGCCGCACTCCCAAATCGCCTGGCAGACCCCGGCCAAGTTCGCCAGCACCTTCAATCCGCGACGGTCGCTCGCGCTGCGCTATGCCAAAGGCTCCGCGCCAGCGCCCGTCGCTTCACCCGCCCAGCAGGGCACAACCCACGCCGGAAACGAACTCAAAACTGCTGGGGGCAACGTCAGTCCCATAGAGCCTTGATGGTTCTCTCGGCCTTTGCTCGCAGCAGCGCCTTAGGTTTGGCGAAGGCGTTCTCAATCGGATTGAAGTCGGGACTGTAGGGCGGCAGGTAGAGCAGGCTCGCCTGCGGCCTCAATCGCGCCGCGCAGGCCGGCGGCCTTATGGGCGGGCAGGTTGCCCATGACGACTACGTCGCCCCGCGACAAGGTCGGTGAAGGCCCGTGGTCTTCCAGTAGCATGTGGCACGCCGGCCCGGCAGCGCTCGCCGCGCAGGGTTCTCCAGGCGGATGTCGCCAATGTCAAATTTGCTGGCATCCATGCCGCCCTCGCTTTCTGGTTCGAGATCGGAAAATCGCCGAATAATCAGCACATCAACCTGCGCCTGAAGGAGCTCACTGCCACTTTCGGCTGGCGGGGTGTGCCGCCCCACAAATAGAATATCAATTGTCGTGCCAACCGCACAAGCGAAGGCCAGAAAGCCAACATGTGTTCTGCGGCTTAATTGAGAGTCAGCCGATGTCGGCCGAACATCACCTTGCCTCGAAGTCGACGATCCGACAGCAGGTTGCGAAAGTTGGCGCGATGCGAACAAACTGCTGAAGCGCTCAACTTTTATTGATCACGCGTGTTGGACGCGACGCACTCCCGTTCCAATCGGGCTGAGCGCAAATTCTCCCGGTTCACAAAACTGAGTCGCTGGAGTAGTGGGGGCGCAGAGAAATCTCCGGTCGCAGCCTTACCCGGTCAAAACAAGGATACCAATGATGAAGACTCTCGCCGTCTGCTCTGGCGGATTGGACTCCGTTTCCCTTGCTCACATGGTGGCAGCGGAGCACGAACTCACCGGCCTTCTATCTTTCGACTATGGCCAACGGCACAGGAAGGAATTGGGCTTCGCCGCTCTTTGCGCGCAGCGACTGAAGGTCCCGCACCAGATCATCGACATCGGCGAAATTGGCCGTGGCCTTTCCGGCTCAGCGCTGACTGGCAGTATCGACGTGCCGGACGGCCACTACGCCGAAGACACGATGAAGATTACGGTGGTGCCGAACCGCAATGCCATCATGTTGGCAATCGCCTTCGGTCTCGCCGCCGCCCACAGCGCCGAAGCGGTGGCGGCGGCCGTGCATGGTGGGGACCATTTCATCTATCCCGATTGCCGTCCGGCCTTCATTGAAGCTTTCCAGACAATGCAAGACCGCGCGCTCGACGGCTATGCGCAGATACGCCTCTATGCACCGTATGTGAATCTCGGAAAAGCTGACATTGTTGCGGATGGCGCAAGATACGGCACCCCGTTTGCTGAGACCTGGTCCTGTTACAAGGGCGGCGTGCGTCACTGCGGACGATGCGGGACCTGCGTCGAGCGGCGCGAAGCGTTCCATCTCGCCGGGCACGCTGATCCCACCGACTACGAGGACGCCGATTTCTGGCTTGAGGCGCTGCGCAGGAGGCGCGCGTAATGTTCCACATCAGCAAGGAATTCCACTTCTCGGCCTCGCATCAGCTCACCTCCTTGCCTCCCAACCATCAATGCGCGCGCCTGCACGGGCATAACTATGTCGTCGTAGTGGAGCTGTCGGCCAAGGAACTGGACGCCCACGGCTTCGTGCGCGACTATCACGATCTGGCGCCGCTCAAACGCTACATTGACGAGAGCTTCGACCATCGGCACCTCAACGACGTGCTGGGACATGAGAAGGTCACGGCGGAATGCCTGGCCAGACATTTCTATGAATGGTGCAAGGCACGTCTGCCGCAGACCGCGGCCGTGCGCGTTAGCGAAACACCGAAAACTTGGGCGGAATACCGTCCGTGACCGACATGCATCCCGCAATCCGTGTGAGCGAGATATTCGGGCCGACTATCCAGGGCGAGGGCGTGCTCATCGGCTTGCCGACGGTGTTCATCAGAACCGGCGGATGTGATTATCGCTGTTCATGGTGCGACAGCCTTCACGCGGTGGACAATCAGTATCGCCATGAATGGCTACCGATGCCGATCGATGCCGTGTGGCAAACCGTCCATGCGCTTTCCGGCGGCAGGCCGGTTATGGTCTCCTTGTCAGGCGGCAACCCGGCCATTCAGCCGTTCGGTCCCCTCATAGAACGAGGCCATCGCGAGGGCTATCGTTTTGCACTGGAAACGCAGGGTTCCGTAGTGAGGGAGTGGTTTGCGGATCTTGACGTGCTGACCCTTAGCCCAAAGCCGCCGTCCAGCGAAATGACGACCAGTTGGGCTGCGTTTGAGGCGTGCCTCGAAGCGGCGCAAGAGAAGCCGCAAATCGTGCTCAAGCTCGTCGTTTTCGACGAGAGTGACTATGCCTACGCCAAAGAAGTCGCGGCGCGATATCCGCACCTTCCGATCTATCTGCAACCCGGCAATCACACGCCGCCGCGCCCTGGCAGTGAAGACACCTCTGTCGACTTGGACGGAATAATGATGCGAATGGAATGGCTTGTCGAAAGGGTGACCAGCGACAGGTGGTTCGAAGCCCGCGTGTTGCCGCAGCTGCACGTTCTGCTTTGGGGTAACAAGAGGGCGGTCTAGTCTGCGGCTTGCGTCGCACCGGAAGGCCGGGCTCCGACGGCTTGGCAGGCTCTCTCAGCGTGCCGAGTACAGCCGAGCTTTGTTCGCGCCAGCGGTCTCGCATTGTGCGGCTGGAAACCGCCCGGACACCCGCTGCCGGCGTGTGTTACCTTGACTCCGATGAGCGGTCGTCACGCAAAGTTGAAATCCGCAAGAACTGGCCTTCTCGCCCCAGCTGCTTGACTGTTTCCTCCGTCGCAAGCACGTCATCCCTCCCATCCTTGTCCAGCCCTTATCGATGTATCTCATGGTCCGGCCTGACGCTCGACTGTCAGACACCAGAACGCCAAAGGGGCTGGCCCGCCGGTCAACGGCAGCTGCTAAACAGAACGGCGATGTGCATGGGAATGCATCCGTTGCTTAAATGCCTTCCATAAAGAAGATCGATTTCCTCACTGGCCCAACGATCTCATGGATTTGTTCACGCAACAGGTGAAGCCGTCCGAGATTACGGCGCAACTCGGCTCGGCTTCGTTCCGGTCGGGGCATACGCTACCCGCACCGTCGGACCCTTTGCCCGCGCGTGTTCGATTGCCGCTCACTCGTCATCTTCTGGCGGTTCTAGTTTGCCAACCGAAACCTCTAGCCTCGTGGTGCACTCAATAAGGTTAGCTAGCAATTTGGCATCAATGTCTGTGTGCCCTCGTACTCGGAGAGGTTTCGCTCGTTGTGCGCCTTTAGAAAAATCTGAATGTCAGCCTTGTCGGTTCCGACGGTATGAACGAGCGCTTGAAACACCGAAGTGCGATTGTCCGAGCGATAGCCTTCGCGGCGTAGGGCTGCCAGGGCAAGCCGATGCGCAGCTCCATATAAGAGAGTGAATTGGCTGTCGGGGTCGAGACCTTTCTGTGCGTCAGTTAAATTCTTGCGCGCGCCACCCAGCATGCCGTCATATTCGGACAGCGATGGGGGCTCACTTTTCATCAGCCCAATCTTTACGAGGTTGTCTAGTTCTTGCTTGCCCACGCTTGTAAATCTTTCTCCGAGCCGATGAGGAAAATCTTTGGAAGGGTACTTACCTTGCGGACAAACGACCCTTTCTGCGACGCCTTTCGTTGCCATTCCTCCGGCGACAGAAATGTCGGACTGACCTTTCGGCCTAGTCTCAGTTCCGCGTTTTGTGCGGCTGAATAAAGTTCAGAGAGGTTCAGGTTATCGCCGACCACCATCAAATCGATATCGCTGCGTTCTGTGTCCGTGCCTTTGGCGACTGAACCGTACACGAAGGCAGATTTGATCGAATGAAAGTGCGACAGCAATTCCCTTAGTGGCTCGGTTGGTATTTGGTTCTTAAGTGAAAAGTGCGCCGTGCTCTGCAAAGCAGGGGGGGCTGCGTTCTCAGGCCCCGCGCTAGTGCCGTCACGATGCGCCTTTAGGCGCTGGTATTCATCGACCGAAAGCAGCACAAGCCGTTCGCGGCCATTCTTGCTGATGATCACGGGTTCCGCTAGCGCCTTGTCCTGATACAGCCCAAAGTTGCGCTGAAATTCAACCGAGCTAATGACCGACATAGAATTGTCCCGATAATCCGTTATATCCGTATAATACGTATCTTTTTGAAAATATCAATGATCTCGTGCTAAGGTACTGAATTATTTGCCTTCGATATAGCGCGTCGGCGGAACCAACTCGTAGACGGGCTATGAAAGGTTAAGCGCGGATGTCTATCGGCCGCCGGCGTTCCCGCTCCGCAAGCTGCCTGAACTATTCCGCGCGGCGGTCAAGCCCCAGGCTCCTGCTCATCCAGCGACCGCCCGATCAATAGCAGGCTGGAAAGACAATAGCCGACGTCTTCCGATGGTCTCGCCATCAGCTTTGGGCTAGCTCCCCATTATCCCGCTTCGAGCTCGACACAGGGCGGTTTCGATGGCGCACGACAATCTGTGTCGGCTTTGTCGTGTCCGTGACAGACGCCTGAAAGGCCCGCTCGCGCGTTTTGCCGCCGTCTAAGTGGCTGGAATTTAATAACAAAGTTTCTTCTCGGATCGGCCGATCACGCTGGTACGCTTTTTGCGATGCTTGGTGTGAGGCGGCACGAGCTGCCTATCGGCACTTGTGTCGCGGGCAGTCGCGATGATTAGAACGAAGGAAGGAAAGCTATTATGTCAGGTCTGCGTCAGATCGCCTTTTACGGCAAAGGCGGCATCGGCAAGTCCACCACCTCCCAAAATACGCTCGCCGCCCTTGTCGACCTCGGGCAGAGAATCCTCATCGTAGGATGCGACCCCAAAGCCGATTCCACACGCTTGATCCTGAATTCGAAAGCTCAGGATACCGTCCTGGATCTCGCCGCACAGGAAGGTTCGGTGGAAGACCTCGAACTCCAGGACGTGCTCAAGGTCGGCTACAGAGGCATCAAGTGCGTGGAGTCCGGCGGCCCCGAGCCGGGTGTCGGTTGCGCCGGCCGCGGCGTCATCACATCGATCAATTTCCTCGAGGAGAATGGCGCTTATGACGATGTCGATTATGTCTCCTATGACGTCCTCGGCGACGTGGTATGCGGCGGCTTCGCCATGCCGATCCGCGAAGGCAAGGCCCAGGAGATCTACATCGTCATGTCCGGCGAGATGATGGCGCTCTATGCCGCCAACAACATCGCCAAGGGCATCCTCAAATATGCCCATTCGGGCGGTGTGCGGCTGGGCGGGCTGATCTGCAATGAACGTCAAACCGACCGTGAACTCGATCTGGCCGAAGCACTGGCTGGCCGATTGAATTCCAAGCTCATCCACTTCGTGCCCCGCGACAACATCGTCCAGCATGCCGAACTCAGGAAGATGTCGGTGATCCAGTACGCGCCGGACTCCAAGCAGGCAGGGGAATACCGCGCTCTGGCCGAGAAGATCCACGCCAATTCGGGCCAGGGTACGATCCCGACGCCGATCACCATGGAGGAGCTGGAGGAGATGCTGCTCGACTTCGGCATCATGAAGACCGACGAGCAGATGCTTGCCGAGCTTCACTCCAAGGAAGCGGCGAAGGCGGCGGCCCAGTAGTGACATTAGCGCTGCCATGAATCGGCGCGCCTTGCAGAGAACGGCGCCTATTTCGTTGAGGCGTCACCCAACCTTGAAAGGGGACTCATGAGCCGGGAATACGAGAATGACGGTGCTCTTCATGCAAAGCTTATCGAAGAGGTGCTGTCGCATTATCCCGACAAGGCGGCGAAGCGCCGCAAGAAGCACCTCAACGTCGCAAAGAGCGGCAACGAGGCTGGCGGGGAAAGCGAGGTCCTTTCCGAATGCGACGTCAAATCGAACATCAAGTCCATTCCCGGGGTGATGACGATTCGCGGCTGTGCATATGCGGGTTCGAAAGGCGTGGTGTGGGGGCCAGTCAAGGATATGGTCCATATCTCGCACGGCCCGGTCGGCTGCGGCCAATATTCTTGGTCGCAGCGCCGCAACTACTACGTCGGTACGACGGGCGTCGACACGTTCGGGACAATGCAGTTCACCTCCGATTTCCAGGAGAAGGACATCGTCTTCGGCGGCGACAAGAAGCTGGAACAGATCATTGACGAGATTGAAGTCTTGTTTCCGCTCAACAACGGCATCACCGTGCAATCCGAATGCCCTATCGGCCTGATTGGCGATGACACCGAGGCGGTTTCTCGCAAAAAGACCAAGGAGTATGACAAGACGATCGTGCCGGTACGCTGCGAGGGTTTCCGCGGCGTCTCGCAGTCGCTTGGCCACCACATCGCCAATGATGCGATCCGGGATTGGGTCTTCGACAAAAAGAACGTCAAGTTCGAGGCCGGCCCCTACGACGTCAACGTCATCGGCGACTACAATATCGGCGGCGATGCCTGGGCCTCGCGCATACTGCTTGAGGAGATAGGGCTGCGCGTGGTCGGCAACTGGTCGGGTGACGCCACACTCGCAGAGATCGAGCGCGCCCCGAAGGCCAAGCTCAATCTTATCCACTGCTACCGGTCGATGAACTACATCTGTCGGCATATGGAGGAAAAGTATGGCGTCGCCTGGATGGAGTACAATTTCTTCGGTCCCTCCCAGATCGAAGCCTCTCTGCGCAACATAGCCAAGCATTTTGGGCCGGAAATCGAGGAGAAGACCGAAAAGGTCATTGCCAAGTACAGGCCGCTTGTTGATGCGGTCATCGCCAAGTACCTGTCGCGCCTGGAAGGAAATACCGTGATGCTCTATGTCGGCGGCCTGCGCCCCCGCCACGTCGTCACGGCCTACGAGGACCTCGGCATGGTCATCGTGGGCACCGGCTATGAATTCGCCCACAGCGACGACTATCAGCGCACCGGCCACTACGTGAAGAACGGCACGCTGATCTATGATGACGTGACCGGCTATGAGTTGGAGAAATTCATCGAAGGGATTCGCCCAAATCTGGTCGGCTCGGGAATCAAAGAAAAATACCCGGTGCAGAAGATGGGCATACCGTTCCGCCAGATGCATTCCTGGGATTATTCAGGCCCGTATCACGGCTACGATGGCTTTGCCATTTTCGCACGTGATGTGGATCTCGCCATCAACAACCCGGTCTGGGACCTATTCCACGCGCCTTGGAAAAGAAGCCGGGGCGATGAGCGGGCGATGGCTGCCGAATAAACATCTGCTTTAGCCCCAGTCCCACTCAGACGGTGAACTCCCGCGGCCTCTGATACGCCGGAGCCTGGAATGTCTTGACGTCCTGAGCTGCCGTACCGCGCAGCCAGATACAAAAGAGGTAATCATCATGCCGCAGTCGGCTGAAAAAATTCTCGATCACGCTCCCCTGTTCCGCGAGCCGGAATACAGAAAGATGCTCGCTGAGAAGAAGCTAAACTTCGAATGTCCGCACCCCGATGAGATCGTTTCCGATCAGCGCGATTTCGCCCAGACGTGGGAATACCGCGAAAAGAACCTCGCCCGCAAAGCGCTTGTCGTGAACCCGGCCAAGGCCTGCCAGCCGCTGGGTGCGGTATTCGCTGCCGCCGGCTTCGAGCGAACCATGTCCTTCGTCCACGGCAGCCAAGGTTGCGTCGCCTATTACCGCTCGCACCTGTCGCGCCATTTCAAGGAGCCTGCCGCGGCGGTCTCCTCCTCAATGACCGAGGATGCGGCGGTGTTTGGCGGCCTGAAGAACATGGTCGACGGGCTCGCCAACACCTACCAGCTCTACGACCCGAAGATGATTGCCGTGTCGACGACCTGTATGGCAGAGGTCATTGGCGACGACCTGCACAGCTTCATCCAGAACGCCAAGGACGAAGATTCAGTCCCGCGCGACTTCGACGTACCCTTTGCCCACACGCCGGCCTTCGTTGGCAGTCATGTCGACGGCTATGACAACATGGTCAAAGGCATTTTGGAGCACTTCTGGAAAGGCCAGGAGCGTACGCAAGTCGAGGGAACCATCAACATCATTCCGGGCTTCGACGGCTTCTGCGTCGGCAACAACCGGGAGCTCAAGCGCCTCCTCGATGTAATGGGCGTGTCCTACACATTGATCCAGGATGCCTCTGACCAGTTCGACACGCCTTCGGACGGTGAATACCGCATGTATGACGGGGGCACGAAGATCAACGAGGTGAAGAAGGCCCTCAACGCCGAGGCAACGCTTTCGCTGCAGCATCACAACACCCGAAAGACGTTGGGCTATTGCGAGGAGGTCGGGCAGGCGACGGCCTCGTTCCACTATCCGCTCGGCGTTCAGGCGACCGACGAATTCCTGATGGAGGTCGCGGCGATTTCCGGCAAGGAGATCCCCGAGGCAATTCGCCTCGAGCGCGGCCGACTGGTAGACGCCATGGCGGACAGCCAATCCTGGTTGCATGGTAAGAAATACGCCATCTACGGCGATCCCGACTTCGTTCACGCGATGGCCCGCTTTGTCATGGAGACCGGCGGCGAGCCAACCCATTGCCTCGCCACCAATGGCACCTCGGCATGGGAAGCCGATTTGAAGAAGCTGCTAGCATCCTCGCCTTTCGGCAAGGCTGCCCAGGTTTGGGCGGGCAAGGACCTGTGGGCGCTGCGCTCACTGCTCTTTACCGAGCCGGTGGACCTTTTGATCGGCAATTCCTACGGCAAGTACCTGGAGCGCGACACCGGAACGCCGCTGATCCGGCTGATGTTTCCGATCTTCGATCGGCACCATCATCACCGCTTTGCGCTCTTTGGCTACCAGGGCGCGTTGCGCGTGCTTACGACGATCCTCGACAAGATCTTCGACAAACTCGATCGCGAGACGAGCGAGACGGGTGTGACGGATTATTCCTATGACCTCACGCGCTAAGAGCCGTGGCCGGCTTTTCGCCGAGGCCATTCCTTGCCCAATGGACTGGGGAGGCTGAGCAATGTCCTCCCTCAGCGCCAAAATCAAGGACGCCTTCGATGAGCCCGCCTGCGATAAGAACCGTGGCAAAGATGCCAAGGCGCGCAAGGAGGGCTGCTCGAAGTCGCTGACACCAGGGGCGGCAGCCGGCGGCTGCGCCTTTGACGGAGCCAAGATCGTCCTGCAGCCGATCACCGACGTTGCGCATCTGGTCCATGCGCCGCTTGCCTGCGAGGGCAATTCTTGGGACAACCGTGGTGCGGTTTCGTCAGGGCCGACCTTGTGGCGGACAAGCTTCACGACCGACCTCACCGAACTCGACCTGGTGATGGGGCAGGGCGAGCGGAAACTCTTCAAGGCGATCCGCGAGATCAAGCACACATACGCGCCGCCGGCGATCTTCGTCTACTCGACTTGCGTAACGGCGCTGATCGGTGACGACATCGAGGCCGTGTGCAAACGCGCCACGGAAAAGTTCGGTTTGGCCGTGGTGCCGATCAATGCGCCTGGCCTGGCAGGCTCCAAGAACCTCGGCAACAAGCTCGCCGCCGAGGCGTTGCTCGATCATGTCATCGGCACGGTCGAACCCGACGACCCCGGGCCCTACGACATCAACATCCTTGGCGAATTCAACCTCTCGGGCGAATTCTGGCTTGTAAAGCCGCTCCTCGATCGGCTCGGGATCCGGGTGCGCGCCTGCATTCCCGGCGATGCGCGTTACCGCGACATTGCTTCCGCGCACCGCGCCCGGGCGGCAATGATGGTGTGCTCGACCGCGCTGATCAGTCTTGCCCGCAAGATGGAGGAGCGCTGGGACATCCCGTTCTTCGAGGGCTCCTTCTATGGCATCTCCGACACATCGCAAGCTCTTCGCAACCTTGTCAGGCTGCTGGTGAGGAAGGGCGCCGATCCGGAGATCCTCGAGCGCACAGAGACGCTGATCGCGCAGCAGGAGGCGATCGCGTGGAAGAAACTCGAATCCTACCGGCAAAGGCTCCAAGGCAAGCGCGTGCTGCTCAACACAGGCGGTGTGAAGTCCTGGTCGGTTGTCCATGCGCTGATGGAGATCGGAATCGAGATCGTCGGCACCTCGGTCAAGAAATCTACGGTGCAGGACAAGGAGCGCATCAAACAAGTTCTCAAGCACGACAAGCACATGTTCGAATCCATGGCTGCGCGCGAGCTGTACGCCATGCTCTCTGAACACAGGGCCGATATCATGCTGTCGGGCGGTCGCACGCAATTCATTGCGCTCAAGGCCAAGACGCCCTGGCTCGATATCAACCAGGAGCGCCAGCATCCTTATGCCGGCTATGACGGCATGGTGGAACTCGTACGCCAGATCGACCTCGCCATTCACAATCCGATCTGGTCTCAGGTGCGCCAGCCGGCCCCGTGGGATTGCCAGCCTGATCTGATAGGCGAATTGCCGTGCACGAGGAACGAGACCGCGTACCTGTTTGATGAATTCGCCTGCGCGACGGCACACGAGTGTTGAGGCGACCGATGGCCCGCATCCTTCTCCAGAGCAAATCGGCTGCGGTCAACCCGCTGAAGTCGTCGCAGCCGCTGGGTGCCGCCTTTGCCTTTCTTGGCGTCGACGGTGCGATGCCGCTGTTCCACGGCAGCCAGGGATGCACAAGCTTTGCGCTCGTTCTCTTCGTGCGGCACTTCAAAGAAGCGATTCCCTTGCAGACTACGGCGATGGATGAGGTGGCGACCATCCTCGGCGCAGCCGACCATCTGGAAGAGGCGATCCTCAACCTCAAGAACCGCACGAAGCCAAAGCTGATCGGGGTGTGCACGACCGCGCTCGTGGAGACGCGTGGCGAAGATTGCGCGGGTGATATTGCCAACATTAAGCTGAAGCACAGGCAAGAGCTTGCGGGTACGGAGGTCGTGCTGGCCAACACGCCGGATTTTGACGGCGCGATCGAAGAGGGCTGGGCCAGGGCAGTCACCGCAATGATCGAAGGGATTACACGCTCGGGCGAACGGGCGCGGCACCCGAAGAAGATCGCAATCCTGCCCGGATGCAACCTCACTGTCGCCGACGTCGAGCACATGCGCGACATGGTTGAAAGCTTTGGGCTCAAGCCGGTTATTCTGCCCGACATCTCAGGCTCGCTCGACGGTACGGTTCCTGACCGCTGGGTAGCGACCACATACGGCGGCACCAGCGTCGAGGACATTCGCGAGTTGGGCACGGCCATGCAATGCATCGCCATCGGTGAGCACATGCGCCGCCCGGCGAAAGCGCTGCTCGGGTTGACCGGCGTGCCTTACGTGTTGTTCCAGTCACTGACTGGGCTGCAGGACACGGACCGCTTCGTGTCGCTGCTGTCTTCGATTTCGGGCGCGGCGGCACCGGCCCGCGTGCGCCGGCGCCGGGCGCAATTGCAGGACGCGATGCTCGACGGACATTTCCATTTCGGCGGCAAGAAAATTGCCATCGCTGCCGAACCAGACCAGCTGTTCCAACTTGCAACCTTCTTTGCTGGCCTCGGCTCCGAGATAGCCGCGGCCGTCACAACGACCGACAGGTCTAAAATTCTCGAGAAAGTCCCGGCGGTTTCGGTTCAGATCGGCGATCTCGGCGATCTGGAAAGTCTTGCCGTCGGTGCTGACCTGCTTGTCACGCATTCGCACGGGCGCCAAGCATCGGAGCGGCTCCGAATTCCGCTCATGCGCATCGGGTTCCCGGTCTTCGATCGACTAGGCAGCCAGCACAAGCTCGCAATTCTCTATCAGGGCACCCGCGACCTGATCTTCGAGGTCGCCAACATCTTCCAGGCCAACCAACACGCGCCCACTCCTGAGGCGCTTGATCCACTCCGTAATCGAGAAATATCACATGAACGCTGTTCGCCGCCTCTCGCTGGTCAGTAATGAGGTTTTCGCCCCGATGCCTGAACGACGTGCGGGCGCATTGCGCGTTGCGATCGCCACTCAGGACATGCAGAACCTCAATGCCCATTTCGGGTCGGCCAGGCGCTTTGCTGTCTACGACGTGACGCGCGAGGAATGGAATCTCGTCGAAGCCGTGGCCTTCGATGACGTTTCGGATGAAAGCGGGGAGCATCGGGCCGAGGGCGATGACCGCATCACGCCCAAGGTGGATGCGCTGAAAGGCTGTCAGATCCTGTTTTGTCTGGCAATTGGCGGCCCTTCGGCAGCCAAGCTTGTCGCGGCAAAAATCCACCCGATCAAAGTGGCGGAGCCCCAATCGATCCCACAGGTGCTCTTGCGCACGCAGATGATGCTCAGGACGTGTCCTCCGCCTTGGCTGCGCAAGGTGCTGGCGCGAGCGGGCATTGCCGAAAAGAAACCGTCCTTCGAGGACGAGGACTGAAAAGAGGAGGACGCCAATGCCTGACCCCGCAATCCCCCCAGCTGTCGCCGAAGACGAGGCGGCTCTTTGCACCCCGTTCGTCAAATGCCTCGTGCGGCTGATCCGTTCTCAGGATTCCTATGGCTCGTGGGAACGCAAAGCGGACGCTGAGCTGCTGGGCGACTTCATCATTACCAAGGAACAGCGCCGAGGGATCCCAATCATCGGAGATCCCGATCCCGACGTGCTGTGGAGGCTCGACAAGTACTACGCCGCCATCGGGCTTGCGATCGAGGAGCGCTGCGGCCTTATGGCATCGCCGATGATCCAGGTGAGCCATGAGGGTTTTGGTCGGGTGCTTTTCACGACCGGACGGCTGGTCGTTTTGTCCAAAACGCTGCGCGATGTCCACCGGTTTGGCTTCGAGACGCTCCTGAAGCTCGCCACGGCCGGTACGAAGCTGGTCGACGATGCGATTTCAGTCATCGAAACCTTTCCCCACGTGGCGCTGGCATGATGGGCGCGATTTTCGAGAAAGGCCATCATGACGGACCCGAGAAACTATGTTGGCCAGTCCCCTCGATCCAGGGGCTCGAGGCCGACCAGGTTGTTGGGGTATCGCCGATGAAGAAGCCGCTGGTCCTGATCTGCTCGCAAGATGCCGAGTTCTATCTGCTCTACAGCCACATACTGGAGGTTGACGGTTTCAGCAGTGAGACGGCAGACGGCGCGAAGGCTGCGCTGGCCTTGGCCGAACAACGGGAGCTTCAGGCCGTAGTGCTGGATTGCGACCCAGCCAGCATAAACGGGTCCGCAATTTGCGCCCACCTCAAGCGGGAACCGCGCACCACCGACCTGCCCATCATCGCCCTGATCGCGCCTGGCGCCGAGCACCAGCACCTCGATCTCTTGAAGGCAGGTGTTGAGAGCTTTGTGCGGCCGGTGGCTCCGGCCAAGCTGCTCGACTGCCTGCGGGCGAGGCTCGGGCTGACCAAGCGTGGTCCGAACGGGGTTGAAAACGACAGTTGGATTTGTTGTGGAGGCCTGGAGATGAAGCTCGATGCCCATCGGGTTCGCGGTAATGGCCACGACATCCATCTCGGACGGATCGATTTCAACGTGCTGCGGCTTATGATTGAGGCCCCCGGCAAGGTCTTCAGCCGGGACGAGCTTATCGGGGCGGCCTGGCTGCCCAACATTCATGTCGGTGCACGCACCGTCGATGTCCATATCAGCCGAATCAGGAGGGCGCTGAAAACGGCCTTGCCCGGCAGCGTCATTCGCACCGTCAGGTCGGCCGGCTACTCGCTCGAGAAGCCGGACGACTGAAATCGGTGATCGAATGTGGTGCCGCTCTCTCTTCCTCCTGAGAGCGGTGTTGCCGCTTTGAGGCGCTCCTAACGAAGACCAGGAGAAGCAGGCAAATGGAATTTAAAAGCATATTCAGTGTGACGGGTGCTGATCATTCTGATGAGGACCTCACAACAGCTGCCGGACTGTGTGCCGAGGTCGGCGCGCACCTATCGGTACTCATTATACCGCCTCCATTGCTCTTGATGTCGTCTCCGCCCCCCGAATGGAATACAGGACGTGCACAGGCAATTGCAGTACCGAACTATCGATTTCAGCAAATCGAGAAATTTTCCCGGGACGTGACCAGAATGGAAAGGCGGTCCGCGGATATCCTCAAACGGCTGAAAGCTATGTCGCTTTCCTGTGACGTTGACACCGACTATTGCGATCCGGCTAGCCTCGGTGAAGTGGCACGACAGCGGGCGCTCTGCGCTGACCTGACGATCGTTGGAGGAGACCTCCTCAACGATGAGACTCTCGGACCTCCTGTTGTCAACGGCTGCTTGTTCGATAGCGGAAAGCCGGTGCTCATCGTGCCGAAGGGCGCTAAGGCGACCCTGTCGCCTCGACGCGTGCTGGTCGGCTGGGATTCGCGCGTAGAGGCCTCGCGTGCGGTTCGGGAATCTCTTAGTCTCCTATCCGCTGCTGAGGAAGTTTGTGTCGCTATGGTCGATCCGAAGGCGCAAAACAACGGGAAAGGTGCGCAGTCTGGAGCAGACATCGCTGCCTATCTTACTCGGCACGGTGCTCGGGTCTCGGTTGACCTGCTTAAGAGCGCCGGTAAATCAGCGGCCACAGTGCTGACGCAGCACGCGGCCGACACCTGCGCCGACATGATAGTCATGGGTGCTTATGGCAGCCGTGGGCTGCGTGAGCGGATTTTCGGCGGTCCGCCGAGCTGGAGTTTTGAGAAGACCACATTGCCCCTGTTTTTGGCTCGTTGATCAGTTCCGTAGGAACACCGATCAGCTCGTAGGACCGCCAACCAGTCCGAAGTCGTCGTCGGTTACCGGTCGGATTGCGGAGACATGGCTGGATCCGCGAACATCTTGCGGCTCTTGTCAGAGCCAAACCGGACGCCTCGACTTCAGGACGCTCTCGTGCATCCAACTCGTGCGAGATCGTCTGTAACGGGCAGTAAAGACGAACGGCTGCAGCAGACCGCAGCCAAGCCACAGGGCGGGTGTACCAGGGGACGCCCGCCTCGGGGCGCGAACCCTGTTGGAAGGCCCCTGATCAGTACCCGGACGCGGGTCAAATCGGCGGCTGCCCCTGTCAGGCCTGCGGTGTGCAAGGGCCGCTGCCGCGGAGCTTCCTCTGCCCGATCGTCGGGCGTGCGACAATGTCGGGTTCCAGACGAGCTGGAATTACGCGAACTCGTTGGTTTGACAGTTTTCTTTATCCGGCACGCTGCATGCATGGGAGTCTCCGAACGCATTAAGAGCCGTTATCCATGGTTACGCCCTCGAAAGAAAGCGCCGCTTCCGTCGTGGCTGGGAAACAGCCAATCCTGGGGTGGAGGCCGGCGCTAGATGCCGCCGTAAGATCCGGAAGAGCCGCGCGACAGCATCACACGCTTTCCTTCCGCTCTTGGGTTGGGATCATGCCGCGCCGCTGTCGATGCCGCCGACATTGAGCCCAAGACCTGGAAGGCGGCACACGCTTTTGCCGTCCTCGCACTCGGGACCGCGGCTCAAGGATGCCTGTGAGGTTCGCAATGCTCAATGCCTGGCGGTCGCCGCGCACATCCCGCTGAGTTGGAAAACACTCCTAGAGGAGCAAGGATAAGTGGACCTCTTTTGCATTGGTATCGGTGCTGGGCCGTCTAATTTGAGCCTTGCGTGTCAGATACAGGAAGAGATTGCGCAAGGGGCACTGTTCCTGGACCGGCAGGTCGATTTCCGCGGACATCCAGGCAGCGCTTTCGATTGCGCGGAGCTCCAGGTCGGCCACTTCCAGGATCTGGTTACTCTGGTCAATCCGCGATCAGCCTACACATTCGTAAACTACCTCCACGAGAACGGGCGTCTTTACCATTTCCTCAATGCGCAATTTCACGGGGTGCTCAGAGCCGAGTTCGCTCAATATCTCAACTGGGCGTTCCAGAAGAATCCGCTTGTCCGTGGCGGCGAGGCCGTTCGCGAAATCCGTTTTGACGGCGAGTTTCGCGTGCGGACGGACAACGCGGTCCTTGATGCGAGAAACCTCGTCATCGACATAGGCAAGCAGGCGCAAATTCCGCCTCAGTTTCATGGCTGGACTGGACCCAACCTGTTCCACTCATCAGACCTAGCGCATATCCATCCTGAGGTGCACAAAAAGCATGTCTGCGTGGTTGGCGGCGGACAGTCGGGAGCCGAGCTGCTGCTGCACCTTGTCGGCCGGCCGAAAGAACGGCGGCCCGCGGCGATCACTTGGGTCTTGACGCGCGAGATGCCTTTCGACGACCACCCGTTCACAAACGGGCTGTTCACGCCTTGCTTCTCGGATCGTTTTGCGGCCATGAGCGAGGTGCATCGCCAGCTGTTCCTGCGGCGTTTCGCGCTTGCCTCCGAGGGCATTTCAGAAAGCAAGTTGCGCGCGGTCTATCAGGCGCTCTACCAACACGCCTTTCTCGAGCCACACCAATGCGACATCACATTGCGGCCAAGTTGCAACGTGTCGCGCTGCATCAACGCCGGAGCAGGGCACAGGCTCACGCTGCAACGCGGCATGGACAACATCGGAGAAGTAACCGCCGATATCGTCATCCTGGCCACCGGGTACGAGAACGCGCTGCCGGACTTCCTGGAACCGATCGCAGATCGCCTCGAACAGATCGGCAATGAGCTCGCCATCGGCGAGGATTTTTCGGTGTACTGGGACGGACCGCGAGACAGACGCCTTTTCGTTCAGAACGCCTGCCTTGGACAGCGCGGGCTGGCTGATCCGAACTTTGGCCTGCTGGCCTGGCGAGCGCGCCGCATCCTGGACAGCCTTCTGGGGCGCCCGCCATGCACCAATCCCGAGCATCTGGGCTTCATCAGCCGTACGTTGATCGAGCCCGGCCTCGTAGCCGAAGAAATGGGCAGCGGGATATAACTGGTCTACTATTGTTCATTGGCGGTGGCATCCAGGGAATGATGTACGCCTTCGTTGCGGCGAACGCGGGAGCCTTAGCCCAGATCATCTTGACCGAATAAGCACTCGGGCCCTGAGGCACATCGTATATTCTGCGGACGTTTCCCCTACGCTCGTTAAGTCCTTACGTTCACTCGAAAGAGTGCGGTAGCCTCAGCGGCCATGGCTGAGCCCGCGCTCAGCGGGGAGGGTCCTTGCCTTTGGCGATGCATGTCGTGGCTGGACCCGGTGAGTTAGGTGAGTCCGGCCCAGTCTACCCAGCCCC
>NZ_SUEO01000143.1:0-6108 GCF_004962925.1 Mesorhizobium sp.
GGCTCAAAGCGGGTGTGGCATTGCTTACGCTTTCGCTAGCCAGTTGCGCGTTTTTGCCGGGCGGCGGGCCGGCGCCCCTGGACACATTCGAACTGTCGGCGCCGCCGCTCGATGCGCGCGGCCACAGCCGCCGCCAGATCCTCATCGCCCAACCTTCCGCGCTCAAGGCGCTGGACAGCCAGAACATCGTCATCAAGCCGTCCGTGCGCTCGATCCAGTACCTCAAGGGCGCGCAATGGGCCGATCGGCTGCCGCTGATCGTGCAGGCGCGGCTGGCCGAGACATTCCAGCGCTCGGGCAGCTTCGCCGGTGTCGGCAAGCCGGGCGAGGGGCTGGCGATCGACTACCAGGTGATCGTCGAGGTCCGTTCCTTCGAAGTCCGGGTAGATGGCGGCGAACATGCCGAGGTCGACCTGTTCGTGCGGATACTGAACGACCGCAATGGCGAGGTGCGCGCCTCAAAGAGCTTTACCGCGACCGCGCCCGTCTCGGGCAGCGGCAACCAGGCCTATGTCGGCGCGCTCGACAGCGCGTTCGGCCAGGCGGCGAAGGACATCGTCCGCTGGACCGATTCGGTGATCTGACACCGCCAGGGCCGCCTGCTGGCGCTAGGATCAAATCATCTGGCTGTCGCTAATAGCCGAGATGGGTGGTTTGCGGACGATTAGGTATTCTTTTCGCTAGCCCGCTGTGGCGCTGTTGCTCTCATAAAGTGCACGAAAGAAACTTTTAGAATAGCGGTCGTACCACACGGTGGCCCACTCACCGACGAGTCGCTCTGTTGACGACACCCTGCGCCGGTAGTCGACTGTTCGGCGGACGCCTCCTTCCTCAGGCTCGATATCCAGGTGAGTAAGCTTTGGGGTAGCATCCGAAAACCTGAGATACATATACGCAAACACCACGATGTGACGTTTACCCATTGATAAGCAACGATTTTCAATCGCCACCACGGCAGACTGGACTGTCGCGAAATCCTGTAGCCTAACCGCTCGTTCTAGACAAACGAAGTCAAGGAACAATCTTCTGTCGGTAATTGCAAGGTTGCCGTCGGCCGTGTTTCGCACCCCGTGTGACAGCAGTTTTTGCTTAACAAAGCGATAGATAGAAGACGCCATCCGCCGGATCTCATTTTCGTTTGCGGGGCAGGACATAGCATGCGGACTAACCCTAGTCCTTGTGATGAGCGCCGTTTTGAGCAATGTCGCCGTGTCTCGGCTGGCCTGAGGACTCCTGCACGGGTCGAAAGCGATCGCAGAGAGCCTAATATGAAGGTCTGCACCCCGGTTCCAGAAAATCCTAACTTGTTGTCGGATCGGTCAAGCCGCGTTCGTCCTTGGCATGGATCGACACTCCAACCATAGGAATAAATGATATGCCCAGTACCGTACGCCTGCACCGCGTTCTGGCAACCAGCCCAGAAAAAGTCTATCGCGCATTCCTCGAGGCGGACGCGCTCGCGAAATGGCTACCGCCCAACGGCTTTACCTGCACGGTTTATCATCTGGAACCCAAAGTCGGCGGCACATTCAAAATGTCGTTCCGCAACTTCACAACGGACAAAAGCCACGCGTTTGGCGGCGAATATATCGAGCTCGTTCCGGGCGAACGCCTACGCTATACGGACAAGTTCGACGATCCTAACTTGCCCGGCGAGATGCAGGTCACTGTGATATTGAAGAAAGTGTCAGTCGGCACGGAGCTGGATATCACGCAGGCAGGTGTTCCGGACGTCATTCCAGCTGAGGCTTGTTATCTCGGTTGGCAGGAGTCGCTGCGAAACCTGGCAAGGCTCGTCGAACCGGAGATCAATCAATAGAGCATCATCCCGAGGACGTCGGCACAGCATGAAAAAAGGCGGGAACATCTCCCGCCTTTTTTGTTTCGTTTATCGCCTGATCAATGCAGGCGGCCGCTGGCATGCGCCAGCATCGTGTAGACCTTGCCTGTGTCCGACGTCAGGTAGGTCTGCGCCATCATGTTGTCGCGGTCGTTGCGCGACACGTCCTTGAGCAGCTTTTCGAAATCATCGCAATAACGGTCGACGGCGGCACGGAACTCCGCCTCCATCTGATATTTGCGGCGGATCTCATCGAAAGTCTGCTGGCCCTTCAGCGTGTAGAGGCGCCGCGTGAACACGTCACGCTCGCCGCGCCGGTAGCGGTTCCACAATTCGATCGAGGCATCGTGATCGATGGCGCGGGCGATGTCGACGGAAAGCGAGTTGAGTGACTCCACGACATGAAGCGGCGAGCGCTGGGCAGGGGCCGGGCGTGGCGCTTCCGAGGGCGCGGGCTTGGCGGCGGCCTCTTCGCGCGATGCCCCGGTCAAGAGATCGCGCACCCAGCCGCCTTGCGGCGTACGGCCATTGGGGTCGCGCTGGCGCGGCGCCGTCTCAGCCGGGCGTTCCAGGTCGAGCGTGCCGCGCAGTGCTGACTCACCCGATGGCGCCTGCGAGGCACGAGGTTCCGGTTGCGGGGCCGGAGGACGGCGCTGCGGCTCAGCGGCGCGCGCGACAGGCGCTTGCGGTGCCGGACGCAGGTTACGCGGCTCCGAGGAGTCGGTGCTGCGGCCCGATTTCGCAACGATATCCGAGAGTTCCTTCAGCGCGTTAATCTGCTCGGAAACGGCGCGGCGGATGGCCGTGGTCGATTCCTTTGCCTCTTCCGGCATCTCGATGACGCCCTTCTTGAGCTCGGCGCGGGTGAGGTCGAGTTCGCTCTTGATCGAGCCGGCGGTGCGCCGCATCTCCTCGGTCGCGTCGGCGAACCGCTTCGTTGCCGAATCGACGACGTCGGAAATGGCGGTGCGGATCTTGTCCGCCGACTCCAGCGTCTTGCCTTCGGCGTTCTGCAACGTCTGGCCGACCAGCGTCTCGAACGAGCGCATGACCTTTTCGAGATCCTCCGACTTCTTGACCAGGCCGACAGCGAGGTCCTCCAGCGACGACTGTCTCTCGAGCGTGTGTTCGAGGTTGCTCTGGGCCGAACTCAACAGGTCCGAAGCACTGGACAGCAGACGGCTGTGCTCGTCGAACTTGGTGGCGATCGAGGCGACCTCGCGCAAGGTGGAAGACGACAATTCGGTAAGCCGCGTCGTGTTCGAATCGACCAGGCGCGCCGAGCTAGCGAAGGTCTGCGCGGCTTTTTCCGTTGTCGCCGCAAAGCTTTGCGTGCTGCCGGTCAGGCGTTCGTCGACCTGGCCGAGATTGGCCGCCGCCTGTTCGATCAACTGACCGAGCTGCGAGCTCGAGGTGCTCATGCGGCCGATGAGATCGGCGACACTGTCGGCGAGCGACGAGCGTGCGCCTTCGACGGCCGACAATGTTTCGGCGGTGCGGCTGGCGAGCGCGTCGACCAAGGCGGCGTTTTCGCTGCGCAGCTTCTCGGTGGCGCGTTCGGTCACCTCTTCCATGCTCTTTTGCAGTTCCGAGCCGCCCTGGGCGAAGCGCTCGACCAGCGGCCGTGCCGTTTCGTCGAGGATCTTCGAGATCTCGGCCGAACGTGCCGCAAGCATGGTGTTGAGCTCGCGGGTGTTGGTGCCGATGGTCTTCGCCGCGTCGTTGGTGCTCTGGCCGATATGCTGGCCGACCGCGGTGAAGGTTTCGGCAATCGCGTTGGCGCGCGAAATGAGTTGCGCCTCGGCAGTCGAAACCTGCTCGTTGAGCTTCTGGCCTATCGTCTCGGTGGTGTAGACGAGACGGTTTTCGACGCCGGCAACCTGCTCCTCGACACGAGCCGCCGCAGCCGCCGCGCTGGATGCCAGGCGCTCGTCGGCGCCGGCCAGCGCCTGCTCGATTTCGCGGGCGTGGACGGCAAGCTCCTGACCGGTCTGCCTGGCACGTTCGGCAACCCGCTGCTCGGTGCTGGCAAATGCCCCGACGATGTTCTCGGTATGCTCTCCGATCGTCGACGAGCTGTCGGCGATGCGCGACACCAGACGGTGATCCGCCTCGTCGAAGATACGGCCGATCTCGGATGCGCGGGCCGACAGCGCTTCCGAACCTTCGGCAATGCGCGATATCAGCTGCTGGTCGGCGGCATCGAAAATGCGGCCAAGGTCCGATGCCCGCGCCGCGAGCGCTTCGGCCGATTCGCCGATGCGCACGCCGAGCCGTTCGTCGGCGCCTTCGAAATTGCGCAGGATGTCGCCGGCGCGTGCGGCCAACGACTGCGCCGTTTCGACCGCGCGGGCAACCAGCTTCTGGTCCGCCGCATCGAATGTGCCGGCGATCTCGCTGGCACGGGCTGCCAGCTGGTCGGCGGTTTCCTGGGCGCGCGCCAGCAAGGAGTTCGATGTATCGTCGACACGGGCCATGATGGTGCTCGATGTGTCCTCGGCGCGGGCAATGAGCGCGCTCGACGTGTCCTCGGCACGTGCGGCGAGGCGGCGGTCCGCCTCCTCGAAGGTGCGGGCGATATCCTCCGCCCTGGCGAGCAAGGCCGCCGAGGTCTGCTCTGCACGCTCGGCGATCTTGCGATCGGCGTCGCTGAACGCAGCACCCGCCTGCTCATGCAGCGCGCTGGTGACTTCCATGACCTTCTCACGCAGCGCTCCCGCAACGAAGACGGCGCTCTTTTCGAGCACGCTGCGGACGTTGTCGACACCGGTCGACAACGCGCGCTCCATGGTTCCGGCGCGCTCCTCGATGATGCCGGTCTGCCGGCTGAACGCCTGCTCGATTTTTTCGACGTCGGCGGCGATGGCGTCCGAGATGTCGGTGCTTCTGGCGGCGATCTGGTCGATATGGCCGGACAACGAACGGTCGACTTCCTTGCGTGTATCGGCGAGCTTGGAGAAATCGTCCTCCAGCGCACGGGTCAGCGCGTCGCGGCCTTCGGCCAGCTTGCCTACATGCCCGGCGATGATGTCGTCTACGTCGCTGCGGCTCGCTGCAATTTTCTGCAGGTCTGCTTCCAACGCACGTCTGAGGATGTCGCGGCCTTCGGCCAGTTTCTCGACTTGGCCGGCAACCAGCCCGTCGATGCTCGACCGGCTTTCCGCCAGCTTGGCGAGATCGTCTTCGAGCGCCTTGGACAGGATCGAGCGGTCCTGGATCAGCTTCTCGGCATGGCTGTTTACAAGACCGTTGACGCTGCCGAGATCGGCCTCCAGGGCCCGCGTAAACTGTGCACGATTGTCGGTCAGTTGCTGGGACTGGTCGGCGACGACACCTTTGATCGTATTGAGGTCTGCTTCCAGCGCACGTCTAAGGATGTCGCGGCCCTCGGATAGCTTCTCGACCTGGCCGGCAACCAACCCGTCGATGCTCGACCGGCTTTCCGCCAGCTTCGCGAGATCGTCTTCGAGCGCCTTGGACAGGGTCGAGCGGTCTGCGGCGAGCCTGTTCATGTGATCGGAGACAAGGCCGTTCACATTCTGCAGGTCGGTTTCCAACGCTCGCGACAGTTGACCACGATCTTCCGCCAGCTTTTCGGACTGGCCTGATATGACGTCCTTGATCGTGTTGAGATCGGATTCCAGCGCGCGCTTGAGTATGTCGCGGCCTTCGGCCAACTTCTCGACCTGGCCGGTAACCAGGCCATCGATGCTCGACCGGCTTTCGGCCAGTTTGGCGAGATCGTCCTCGAGCGCCTTCGACAGGGTTGAACGGTCCTCGGCGAGCCTGTTCATGTGATCGGAGATAAGACCATTCACGCTTTGCAGGTCGATTTCCAACGCCCTTGAGAGCTGACCACGGTCTTCCGCCAGCTTTTCCGACTGGCTTGATATGACGTCCTTGATCGTATTGAGATCGGATTCAAGCGCGCGCTTGAGGATGTCGCGGCCTTCGGCCAGCTTCTCGACCTGGCCGGCGACCAGTCCGTCGATGCTCGACCGGCTGTCCGCCAATTTGGCGAGGTCAGCCTCGAGCGTCTGCGAAAGCAGGCTGCGATCGTCGGCGAGCCTGCCCGAATGTTGCTCGATCAGGCCCCTGATGCCGGACAGGTCGTTTTCAAGCGAACGCGAAAGCTCGGTGCGGTCTTCCGCCAGTTTGGCGGAATGGTTTTCGATGAGACCCTTGATGCCGACGATGTCGCTTTCCAGCGCCTTGGCGAGGATGGCGCGACCTTCGGCGATCTTCTCGACCTGACCGGCGACCAGGCC
>NZ_SUEO01000143.1:6118-16812 GCF_004962925.1 Mesorhizobium sp.
CTGTCGGCCAGCTTGCCGAGATCGGCCTCGAGAGCGCGTGAAAGAATACTGCGGCCTTCGGCCAGCTTTCCAACATGCCCGGCAACCATTTCGTCAATGATCGTGCGGGCTTGTACAAGTTTTCCGGAGTCTTCGTTCAGGGCCTGTGAAAGCCTGTTGCGGCCCTCTTCGAGCCTTTCGAGATGGCTGCCGAGCGAAGCATCGATGGTGGCGCGCGATTCGTTGACCTTGCGCAGATCCTCTTCCAGCGCGCGCGAGATCAGGCTGCGGCCTTCGGCAAGCTTCTGCACCTGGTCGGTGACGGCCGCGTCGATGCCGGCGCGGCTTTCGGCGAATTTCGCCAGATCGTCGTGCATTGCCGCTGCCATGCGTTCGCGGCTCTCGGAAAGCTTGCGGCTGTGGTTCTCGACGGCTTCCTCGATGCCGACACGGGCATCGGCAAGCCGCCACATGACGGGCCGCTTCCATGCGCCCGGCGAAATCGCCGGCGCGTGCTTCAAGCATGGACGAGGTCGACGAAACGATGTCGGCCATGTCGGCGCCGATCTGGGTCTTGCCCTGATCGATCATCGCCGACAGCGTCTCCTTGCTTTCCTGGAAGGTGTGGGCGATTTCGCGCGCGCGCTCGACCAGGGTCTCGTTGATCTGGCGTGCGCGGGCCTCGAGCGCGGCGTTGAGCTTCTGGGTGCCGGTGTCCAGCGCTTCGGCGCGGGTCTGGAACTCACTAATCAGCGTCTGGCCGCGTTCGGCCAGCGTCCGCTCGATGCCGTTAAGGCTGGCTTCAAATTCGGAGTTGAGCGTGCGCGCGGCGCCGCCGAGCAGCGACACCATGCCGGAGGTCCGATCGTCGAGCAGATCGGTCAGCGACCGGGTGAGGCCGTCGGTCGTGTCCGTCAGCTTGGCGATGCGCGTATCGAGAAGGCTGGCGAAGGCTTCGCCGGAGGTCGACAGGCGGTCCGTGATCGATTCGAGCCGGCCTTCCACCGAATCGAAGATCGACATCGAGCTCTGGTTGATCCTGTCGATCAGCGTGTCGCCGGAATTGGTGATGGTCATCGACAGGTTGGTCGAGGCGTTGAGAATGCTGTCGCGAATGATGTCGCTGGCAGCCCCGATCTCGTCCTTCAGCGTCTCATGCGCGCCGGTGATCGAGGCGCGCACGCGTTCGGCGTGGGTGACCACCGCTTCGCGCTCGCTGCCCAGCCCGTCGACAAGCGAGCGGATGCGGGATTCATTCTCCGAGTAGGAGCGTTCGATCTGGTTCACCTCGCTGTGGACCAGGGTTTCGAGTTCGACGGCTCGCGCAAGCGTGCGCTCGATGCCTTCACCCATGGCCGCCACCTCGCGGCGAACGGCCTGCCCGATCATCATGACGCGATCCTGGGCGATATTTTCCGGCTCGGTCAGGCGGAAGGCCACTTCCGTCATCGACTGAGCGGCGATGCGCATTTCCTGGGCGCGGCGAATCATGGCTGCAAACGCCCAGAACAGGAGGACGGGCAGGATCGCAGCGGCCGCCAGGCCGATCAGTTCAGGACGGGCGAAAAACTGGTCGGGCGTGCGGATTTGCCAAATGCCTGGTCCAAACAGCAGATTGGCCAATGCACCGGCGCCTGCGATCCAGGCGAGCGAAACGAGCGCCACGACCCAGTAGATCGTGTTCGAGGCACGCCGATTGAGGGTGTGCAGCAGCGTTTTGTAATCTTTTTGACGAGGGTCATTGGCTGGCGTGAAACCCGCCGGCTGCGGGCCGTTGCGCGTTTCCACAGGGCGCAGTTCAGCCGGCTTGGCCTTTGCCGCAGGCTGTGCTTTCTGGTCCTGGGCTTTCTGATCCTGGTTGGCGGCAGGCTCCGCCTTCTGGCTCTGGTTGGCGACAAGCTCGGCATTCTGGCCTTGGTTGGCGACAGGCTCGGCATTCTGGTTGCGGCCTTCGCGTGCCAACTCGTCGGCAGCCTGCGATATCTGCGCTTCCAGATCCTCCATCGATGCCGCGATGTCGAGGTCGCCGCCGGCATCCCCGCTCAGATCGATATCAAGTGCTTTTTCGAGTTCCCTGGCTACGTCGCTGTCGAGCGTTCTTGTCGTCGTTGTTTTCTTCGCCATGCCTTCGCTACCCTGTACAAGCTGCCGCGGGACTTATTGATTCTGCTTGTCGTGTCCCACGCAAGAGGCTGAAAATGGACCTGTCGTATCGTAATGACACACCGGGGTAAAGAAAACATGCATTCGGTGCGATACGTAAAACTTTAAATATAAGGTTAACAAAACTGTGATTCCGGCGCCGTTATCGCAACATTTTTCCGGGCCAATCATTAACCCGTCGTCCACAGGATGCGCCTATTTTTTTGCGGCAGTCGAACAACGGAGTTGCAGATTCATGCGTGGCGAAAACGGCATTGCCTTCTCGATGCCCGGCGGCGACGTGTCGGGAACGGCCGGGTCGCGGCCGGTGGACCTGGCGCATCTCGCGCGCCAGACGATGGGCGACCGCAGCCTCGAGCAGGAGGTGCTGGCGCTGTTCGTGCAGCAGGCGCTGTCCGTTCGCGACAAGATCGTCGACGCCGATGTGAGGCAACGACTGCTTCTGGCGCACGGGCTGAAGGGCTCGGCGCGTGGCATCGGCGCCTTCCCCATTGCCGATTGCGCTAGCGCGATCGAACTTCAGCCTGAAGATACCAACACCCTTAAGCGGCTTGGCTCCCTGATCGAAGAAGTTCGCGATTTCGTCGCCGCCATCAGCCGTTAAACCCATTTCCGAAAAAAACGGCATAGAGCGCCGCTTTTGCGCGGCAGTTGACTTGTCTGCCGGAGTGATTATCTCGGCTGAGACTCCCTTCAGGTGACAAATGACCAAGCTGACCTTCATCGCCCATGACGGCACACATTTTGACGTGGATGCCGAAAACGGCTCGACCGTCATGGAAAACGCGATCCGCAACGCCGTGCCGGGGATCGAGGCCGAATGTGGTGGCGCCTGCGCCTGCGCGACCTGCCATGTCTATGTCGACGAGGCATGGACGGCAGAGGTCGGCGAGCCGGAGGCGATGGAAGAGGACATGCTGGACTTCGCCTACGACGTCCAGCCGAACTCGCGGCTCTCCTGCCAAATCAAGGTGCGCGACGCTCTCGACGGCCTGGTTGTGCGCGTGCCCGCGCGCCAAGGCTGAGTGAAGGCTGAAGCGCGGGGTTTATAGCCGATTTTTCCGGCCCCGGCTTGGCAGCGGGCCAATGGTCATGCAGTGTCGCGCCGTTCTCTACAGTGCCATGCGCCCGCTTGGACGCGCAAAGGACGCTGTAGCACTGTGATTGGCGCATGATCCCCAGCGAAAATCGATTCCGATTTTCAAGGCCCTGCGCATCGAAGGCGCATTCATGACCGATACTACCAGGACGGACGTATTGATTGTCGGGGCAGGGCCTGTCGGCCTGTTCGCCGTGTTCGAGCTCGGCCTCTTCGATATGAAATGCCATCTGATCGACATACTCGACCGGCCCGGCGGGCAATGCGCCGAACTCTATCCAGAAAAGCCGATCTACGATATTCCCGGCTGGCCATCGATCTCGGCGCAGGGCCTGGTCGACAAGCTGCTTGAGCAGATCGCGCCGTTCAAGCCCGACTTCACCTTTAACCGCATGGTCTCAAGTCTTGAAAAGCTCGAGGACGGCAGCTTTCGCGTCATCACCGACGAGAACGAGGTGTTTGAAGCCAAGGTTGTGGTTATCGCTGCCGGCGGCGGCTCGTTCCAGCCGAAGCGGCCGCCGATCCCTGGCATCGAGCCTTATGAAGGCAAGAGCGTCTTCTACTCGGTTCGCCGAATGGAGGAATTTCGCGGCCATGACCTCGTCATCGTCGGCGGCGGCGATTCGGCGCTCGACTGGACGCTGAACCTGCAGCCGGTGGCCAAGAGCGTGACGCTGGTCCACCGGCGGCCGGAGTTCCGTGCAGCGCCCGACAGCGTCAACAAGATGTACGCCATGCAGGAGATGAAGGAACTGGATTTCCAGGTCGGGCAGGTGACGGGACTGACCGGCACGGACGGCCAACTTTCCTCCGCGACCATCAAGGGACCGGACGGTGACACCGAGGTGCCGTGCACACGCATGCTGCCGTTCTTCGGCCTGACCATGAAGCTCGGGCCTATCGCCGAGTGGGGGCTCAATCTTCATGAGAACATGGTCCCGGTCGACACCGAGAAATTCCAGACGTCGGTACCGGGCATCTTTGCCGTCGGCGACATCAACTGGTACCCCGGCAAGCTGAAGCTGATCCTGTCGGGCTTCCATGAGGTCGCCCTGATGGCGCAGGCAGCCAAGCGCATCGTCAGCCCCGGCGAGCGCATCGTATTCCAGTATACGACCTCGTCGACCAGCCTGCAGAAGAAGCTCGGCGTCGCCGGCTAGGCGCTCCGCTCTTACTCCACGAGAATCGACGCCGCAGTCTCGGCATGGCCGCGCAGCGGCTTCTCCGGCATCAGGCCGAGCGTGACTAGCGATACGAGCAGCGTCGCCGCAGCGGCAAGAAAGATCATCACGAACGGTGTGGCCGATGCGGTATGGCCGGCCGCCTGCGCGCCTTCGCTGGCCAACGGCAGGCCGTAGCCGAGGGCGACCGCGCCGAGCATGGCGACGCCAAGCGCGCTGCCCAGCGAGCGAAGGAAGGCCAGCACGCCGGTCGCGACACCAAGATGCGGGCGGTCGACGGCGTTCTGGACCGCAATGGTGACAACCGGAAACGTCGTCCCGGCACCCAGGCCTATGCAGGTCGTCAGAACCTCGACAACCGCCAGCGAGGCATGTCCGGCAACAAGGCTGAGCAGGCCGAGGCAGCCAATAGCGAAGATCGTTCCTGCCACCGCGATGCGCTTGTAATGGACGAAGCGCGGTATCATGCGGCCGCTGAATGTCGCGCCGGCGACGGTGCCGAGCAACAGCCCGAGCACCGCGATGCCCGAATTGCTGACCGAGAGACCAAGGATCGACTGCAGATAGACGGGCAGGTAGACCGCCAGGCCGACATTAGCGGCCTGCAGCAGGAACATTGAAAGCGTGCCGGCAAGCACGATCGGATTGCCGAGCACTTCGAGCGAGATCAGCGGCTCGGCGGCGCATATGAGCCGCAGCGCAAACGCGCCGCCAAAGACCGCCGAGCAGGCGAGCAGCCCGAGGATTTCGCGCGACGTCCAGGGGTAGGCGCTGCCGCCCCAATTCAGTGCAAGAAGCAATAGCGCGGTGGCCACGACAAGAAGCAGCGCGCCGAGGCCGTCGATGCGGTGATGCTTTGCGGCGACCGGCAGCTTCTTGAGCGGCTTGTTGATGATCGCCATGGCCAGGAGGCCGAGCGGGATGTTGATCCAGAAGATCAGCGACCAGTGCAGATGTTCGGCGAAGGTGCCGCCGAGCAGCGGCCCGGCGATGCTGGCAACCGCCCATGTGCCTGCGATCCAGGCCGCGTAACGTGCCCGTTCGCGCGGTGGAACGAGGTCGCCGATCACGGTTTGCGTCAGGGCGAACAGGCCGCCACCGCCGGCGCCCTGGATCGCTCGTCCAACAACCAGGACGAGCATGTTGGGGGCCATGGCGCTGACAAGCGATCCGGCGAGAAAGATGAGGATTGCCGCATAGACGGTCGGCCGGCGGCCGTAGACGTCGGAGATCTTGCCGTAGAGCGGCGCCGTGGCGGTCGCGGTTAGGAGGTAGCCGGTCACGATCCACGGCAGATATTCGGCATGCCCAAGCAAATGCGCGATGGTCGGCATTGCCGGCGCGACGATGGTCTGGTCGAGCGCCGCCAGCAGCATCGACAGCAGCACGCCGCCGATGATGGCGTTCTTTTCACTTTCCGTCAGCGGCGACGCCTCTATCGGCGCCGTGGCCGCTTCGCTGACAGCTTTGTCCATCGATCCACTCCGTCCGCCTGCTGGCGACACTGTTTCCAGAGGAAGAGCCGAAGCCGTCCGTCTAAGCGCCGGTGACGGCGACAGGCCGGAAACCCTCTGAATTGGGCTGTGGACCTCGTTGGGGCAACGGGGCTTCGAATCCCGCCAGGCGGGATCGCCGGCCGGCATGCGTTTCGTATAACAGCGGCGTGGCAATAGCAGGCGATCCCTGATGTGTCGAGGCGACAGCCCTGCCGGTGCCTAAATCGTTACCATCTGGCCTGAGCTAACCCGGCAGCCGACCGTTCTCGATGCGCTCCATGCGATAGCGCAGCAGCCGCAGGATGCGGCTTTCGAAATTGATGGTTTCGACGCGATCGAATTGCACCTGGGCCCGGTCGTGCTTGGCAAGAATAGCGGCGGCGATCTCCGCGGCCTTGGCCTTGGCCTCCTGGCAATTCTTTCGTGGGTAGGTCGCCTTCAGCGCATCCTCGAGTTCGCGCGCATGGTTCTTGGCGATCTCGACATGGCGGTCCTCATGGCGCTTGATGTCGGCCGACAATGTATCCCAGAACAGCCTTACGCCCGCATCAGCCTTGCGCGAGCGGCGCCACTCGGGGAGGATCACCTTGACCTTGACGGTGACGTCGGCGTCGGCAATCCGGCAGGAATTAGATTTTTCCGCATAGCTGACGCGGGTGGTGAACGCCATCTGCGTGGCGCCTGGATGCCGCATCCCGGTGCTTTTCACCCGGGGCCCGAGTTTCGTAAGCTGGGTTCCGATGTCATCGAGGGTTCTGCCGCCGATGCTGAAGTAGCTGTATGTCTTTACTAGGCTCGCCGTGCCCGCCGGCAAGGCGGAAAAAGCCAGCATCAGGGCGCAAAGCAAGGATCGTTTCATCATGTTGCCTCTTTGCCCACCTTGCGTTACGGCCGTTGCCGGCGCAACGGAATTGATCTTTGGCGGATCATACATGGTTGATGGACAATGACGACAGGGCGATGGCAGCTTGCGCATGGGCGCCATCTCGACCTTGGCAGCAAGGCCGTGGTCGTCGGTATCCTCAATGTCACGCCGGATAGTTTTTCCGACGGAGGGCTGTTCGTTGCGCCCGAACAGGCGATGGCGCAGGCGCGCCGCATGATGGAAGAGGGAGCCTCGGTCATTGACGTCGGTGGGGAATCGACACGCCCCGGCGCATCTCCGGTAACCATCGAGGAAGAGCAGGCCCGCGTGCTGCCAGTCATCGAGGCGCTGGCCAGGCTTGGCAACGCGCTGATTTCGGTCGACACCTATCGCGAGGACACCGCCCGGCTTGCCGTCGCCGCCGGCGCGCACATCGTCAACGATGTCTGGGGCCTGCAGCGCGAACCTGATATAGCGCGGGTCGCGGCCGAGACCGGCGCCGGGCTTATCGTTATGCACACCGGGCGTGACAGGCAAAAACTGCCCGACGTGATCGAGGATCAGTTTTTCTTCCTCAGGAAATCATTGGAAATCGCCCGGCGAAGCGGCGTTGCCGACGACCAGATCGTGCTCGATCCGGGCTTTGGCTTTGCCAAGGAAACAACGGAGGAAAATCTCGACCTGATGGCACGGTTTTCCGAACTCGATGCGTTGGGCTTTCCGCTGATGGCGGGCACATCGCGAAAGCGCTTCATCGGCGCCGTCACCGGCCGCGACGCTTCGGCCAGGGGCGCCGGAACAGCGGCGACGAGCGTCATCCTGAGACTCAAGGGCGCGCAGCTATTTCGCGTCCACGATGTCGCAATCAATGTGGATGCGTTGGCGCTTGCGGATGCTATGCTGGCGCGTGAAACCACCGCATAGGCGCGAAAATCGGAATCGATTTTCGGCGCGATGCGTAGATTTAAAGCGTTAGAGCGTCGTTTTGTGCATCCAAGTGGACGCGCGTCGCTCTAATCGAGCGGGACGCTGAGCGATGTATGTCATCCGCATGAAGAACTGCGCCTTCTTCGCCCGGCACGGCGTGCTGGATGAGGAGGAGACGCTCGGCCAGCGCTTCTATGTCGACGCTGCGCTCACCGTCGAGCCCGGCCGCGCTCTGGTCGATGATTCCATCGAGGATACCGTCCACTATGGTATCGCCTTCGGGGTGATCGAAAGGATCATAACCGGGGAGAGGCGTTTTCTGATAGAAGCGCTGGCGTTGGAGGTGGCGCGGGCGCTGACGGCCCGGTTTCCCCAGATCAAAAAGGCCGAGATCACTGTGCGCAAGCCGAACGCGCCGGTTCCCGGGGTGCTCGATCATGTCGAGGTGACCGTTGTCTGGCCCGAATAACACTGTCTATCTCAGCCTTGGCGGCAATATCGGCGACCCGGCAAGGTCGATGGGCGCGGCGCTGCGCATGCTGGATGCCGACGAGAATACGCGCGTCGTCGTCGTTTCCTCGCTTTACCGCACGCCACCCTGGGGCAAGCTCGACCAACCGGATTTTCTCAATACGGCTGCCGAAATTTCGACTGCGCTCGCACCACATGCATTGCTCGATCTCTGTCTCGACGTTGAGCGCAGACTGAAACGGGTGCGCGAGGAGCGCTGGGGTCCACGCCTGATCGACGTCGACATTCTGGTGTTCAGCGATCGGATCATCCACGAAACCGGGCTGGAAGTGCCGCATCCGCGTATGCTGGAGCGCGCCTTCGTTCTGGCACCGCTGGCCGAGATCGCGCCTGGCCTCACCGTCGGCGGCAGAAGCGTACAGGAGCGGCTTGCCGCTCTCGACAGCGCCGGCATCGAGCAATTGCCGTCTGGCCGGGATTGGTGGCTGGCCTAAAGCATCGGACCCAAAACCGGTAACCACTTTTGGGTCCGATGCACTGAGCTCAGCCGGAAAATCCGCCGACGTCGAGGAAGACCTGTTCTTCCGGCGTCGTCTCGCGGCCAAGCATCCTGTTTCGATGCGGAAAGCGGCCGAAGCGCTGAATGATCTCAAGGTGCTCGATCGCATATTTCAGATAGGATTGAGCTTTGGCGGTAAAGAGGTCCATCGATTTGAGCTGGTCGGCGAGATGCTCCGAATGCTCATACGGCAAATAGAGGAAGGCGCGCAGGTCTTCGTCGAGCGCCAGATCCTGGCCGGCGGCGATCGCCTTTTCGGCAAAATGCCGTGCCAGCGGATCGGTGGCATACATATGGCCGGTGCCACGAAAGCAGTTTCGCGGGAACTGATCGAGCAGGATCATCAGCGCCAGTGAGCCTTCGGCTTGCTCAGACCAGTCGTCACATTCGCGCCGCGCGGCGGCGTAATGCAGATCGAGAAACCGGTTGCGGAACTCCGCATCGAAGCCGTCATGCTTCTCGAACCATGCATCCTTCCCGGCGTCACGCCAGAATTTGGTGACGGAAAGCGCGCGCTCGTCCGGTTCGGTCATCTATTTGCTCCACGTGTTTAGTCCGCAGGCTCGGATTTGTGCAGAACGCCGGCGGTCTCTTCATTAAGCGCCTGACCGGTGCGGCGCGGCTGGCTGAGCGGGGTCGGAATGGGCGTGCCGATATTGCCCTTGAGGAAGCGCGCTCCGGCGCGAACGCCTTCGGCGAGCTGCAACTCGAAACGCGCGGCATCGCGGTGGCGGACATCCTCGATCACCTCGGCGACTTCCGCCGGGTCGACGCCCAGCGCCTCCAGTGTGGAGCCGCCGAAGACAAGCGCTGATTCGAAGGTTTCGCGAATTTGGAAATCGACGCCGGCACGTATCAACTGCAGTGCTGTTCCGCGGTCGAAGGCTCGTGCCAGCACGGTCAGCAGGGGAAACTCTGCCGTGATGAGCTCTGCGATGCGGACGGCGACATCGGGCTTGTCGACGCAGATCAACACGGCGCGCGCGCGGCCGGCGCCTGCGGCGCGCAGAATGTCCAGCCGCGTGCCGTCGCCATAATAGACCTTGAAACCGAAATCGGCCGCCGCCTGGATCATCTCGACCTCATTGTCGATGATCGACACATCGATCCCGCGCAACAGCAGCGGTTGGCTGGCGATCTGGCCGAAGCGGCCGAAGCCGATGATCAGCACGCTGCCGGTAAGGCCGTCGGCGATGTCGACGCCCTCGAGCGACTGCTCGTCGCGCGGCGTCAAATACCGCAACGCCAAGGTGGCCAGCGGTGTCAGCACCATGGAGATGATGACAATCGCCGTCAGGGTCGCGTTAGCCTGGCTGTCGATGATGCCGACGGTCGCGGCGGCGGAATAGAGAACGAAGGCGAATTCGCCGCCTTGCGCCATGAAGACGGCACGCTCGATCGCTTCCCGGTGACCGGTCTTGAGGATGCGGGCGACGAGATAGATGCCTATCCCCTTTATCACCATGTAGGCGACGACGTAGACGGCGACAATCCGCCAGTTATCGGCGACCACACGTAGGTCGAGCGACATGCCGACCGCAAGGAAGAACAGCCCGAGCAGCACGCCGCGGAACGGTTCGATGTCGGCCTCCAGTTGATGGCGGAAGGTGGATTCCGACAACAGCACGCCAGCCAGGAAAGCCCCCATCGCCATTGACAGGCCGCTGAGCTGCATGACAAGCGCCGACCCCAGAACGACCAGAAGAGCGGCAGCGGTCATCACCTCGCGGGCGCGGGCATCCGCCAGGATGCGGAAGAACGGATTGAGGAGGAAACGCCCGGCCAGCACCAGCCCGAGGATGGCGGCAAGGCCGATGCCCACCTCCGTCAGGCGCTGCGTCAAGCTCATATCGGCGCCGCCCGGTGCCAGAAAGGCGATCAGGGCCAGCAGCGGCACGATCGCCAGATCCTCGAGCAGCAGGATAGAAACGATGCGCTGGCCTTTGGGCGCGGC
>NZ_SUEO01000144.1:0-2243 GCF_004962925.1 Mesorhizobium sp.
GCAGAAGCCGGACGAAAGCGAACGCCGCCAGCGATATGCCGAACACGGTCGGGATGATTAAGGCGAGCTTGTGGAGGAGATAACGGAGCATCTTACTTCATAGAACGGCGGCGCTGGAAGTCCAGCGCCGCCGCCCAATTTCTCAGGAGTTACTCGGTGACGTCGACGCCGTCAAACCGGTGAATGCCGAGCGGATCCATGACGAAGCCCGAAACCTTCTTGTTCATCGGCATGAAGACCTTGGAATGGGCGATGGTCAGCCACGGGGCCTCACGCTTGAACACGACCTGAGCTTCCTCGTAGATCTTGGTGCGCTCGGCGACATCAGTGGTCGCCTTGCCCTTCTGCAACAGGCCTTCGAACTCCTGGTTGCACCAGATCGCATAGTTGGACTGGCCGATGGCATCGCAGCCGAGCAGGAACAGGAAGTTGTCCGGATCGCCATTGTCGCCGGTCCAGCCGAGCTGGAAAGCGCCGTCGCGGTCCTTCTGCTTGCCGCGTTCGCGATACTCGGTCCATTCGTAGCTGACGATCTCGGCCTTGACGCCGATCTTGGCGTAGTCGGCCTGGATCAGTTCCGCGACCCTTTGGGCGTTCGGATTGTACGGGCGGCTGACCGGCATTGCCCAGATCTTCATCGACAGATCCTTGACGCCGGCGTCGGCCAGCATCTTCTTGGCCGCGTCCGGATCGTACGGATCGTCCTTGATGTCCTTGTTATAGGACCACATGGTCGGTGGGATCGGGTTGATGGCCGCCTGGCCAGCGCCCTGATAGACCGCATCGAGAATGGCCTGCTTGTTGACGGCCATGTTGAGGGCCTTGCGGACCTCGACCTTGTCGAAGGGCGGCAGCGTCGTGTTGTAGGCCATGTAGCCGATGTTCAGGCCTTCCTGCTCGTCAACCTTGAGGTTCGCGTCAGCCTGCAGGCCGGCGATGTCGGCCGGCGCCGGGTACGACATGATATCGCATTCGCCTGCCTTCAGCTTCTGCGCGCGCACGGCCGGATCGGTCGTGATGGCGAAGATCAAATCGTCGATCTTCTGGCGGCCGCCAAAGTAGCCGTCCCATGCCGCATAGCGCACGACCGCATCGACCTGGTAGTCGACGAACTGGAACGGACCGGTGCCGATCGGCTTCTGGGTGAACTGCTGCCTGGTGCCGGCCTTGTCGAGCTGGTCGGCATATTCCTTGGAGACGATCGATGCGAAATCCATGCCGAGGTCCGGCAGGAAAGCGACTTCAGGCTTGTTCAGCACGAACTTCACCGTCAGGTCGTCAACCTTGACGATTTCCTTGAGAAGGTCCGGGAAGCCCATGCCGGTGAAATATTCCCAGCCCGTGCCTTCCAGATAGCTGAACCACGGGCTTTCCTTCTTCCACTGGCGTTCGAAGGAGAAGATCACGTCGTCGGCATTGAGGTCGCGCGTCGGCGTGAAATAGTCGGTGGTCTGGAACTTCACGCCGGGCCGAAGCTTGAACGTGTATTCGAGACCGTCGTCGGAAACCGTCCAGCTCTCGGCGAGACCGGGCGCGATGGTGGTCTTGCCGTGTTCGAACTCGACCAGGCGCGAATAGATGGTGCGCGACGACGCGTCGAAGTCGTTGCCACCGCTCCACGGCGATGGGTCGAAGCCGGCCGGCGACGCCTCCGAGCAGTAGACCAATTGCTTCGCATTGGCCACGCCGCCGAGGACGCTTGCGGCCAGCAACGCGGCCGCAAAAGTCAGTTTCTTTTTCATGGAGGACTCCCTGATGTTCTTCCAAGCCCCTCTATCAGGCTCGCGAAGCGCGCATATAAGCACCGTTTTTCCGGCTTTGGAACACCCAGCTTGCCTACCCCATGGGAAGCAGAATTTAATTCTGCACTTCCGCTAAAAACGAGAATGAAATGTCACTTTCTGCCGATCACGGTATTATTAACGACTGCATTTTTTTATTATCTTCAACGCGACCGATAGCGAGGAACCGCGACCTTCGGCCTGTCATTGGCGCGGAAGGTTTTCTTTGCCATCTTGCCGCAGGGGCAGACTTGCACGGTTGCCGATAGTCGCAATACATAGATGGCATGTTGGATTTCCTGGATGCCGGCGGCAGCGGAGGGACGTCTCTGTCATTCGGAGACGACGCGGCGGGCAAGCAGAGACAATAAGAACAACCGGGAGGGACAGGTGGCAAAAACACCAAGGACGACGGCACCAGCGAAAGCGGCCAAAGCTGCCGCAAAACCGGCCGGCCCCGAC
>NZ_SUEO01000144.1:2253-9635 GCF_004962925.1 Mesorhizobium sp.
GCCCCGACAAGTCATAATCGCCGTCCGCCAAAGCCGTTGCCGCGGCCAGGCCGAAGGCCGCAGCGACAACGGCTTCATCGGCATCGAAGCCGGGTTCGGCCAGGAGATTGCCGAAAGCGCCTGCCGCCCGATTGCCGGAAAAGCCTTGGCTCAAAAGCTATCCGAAAGTCGTTCCGGCCGAGATCGGCGTCCTGCCCTTCGGCTCCATCGGCGATCTGCTCGCCGACGTCTGCAAGCAGTATGCCGGCAGGCCCGCCTTCACCTGCATGGGCAAGACCATCAGCTATGCGGAAGTCGAGCGGCAATCGGCCGCCTTCGGCGCCTATCTGCAATCGATAGGGCTGCAGAAAGGCGCGCGCGTCGCGCTGATGATGCCGAACGTGTTGCAATATCCGGTGGCGATGATGGCAGTGCTGCGCGCCGGCTATGTCGTGGTCAATATCAACCCGCTCTACACGCCGCGCGAGCTGGAGCATCAGCTCAAGGATTCCGGCGCGCAAGCCATCGTCATTCTCGAGAATTTCGCCAACACCTTGCAGGCGGTGATCGCCAAGACGGCGGTCAAGCATGTCGTGGTCGCGGCGATGGGCGACATGCTTGGCGGCCTGAAAGGGACGATCGTCAATTTCGTCGTGCGCCGCGTGAAGAAGATGGTGCCGGCCTGGTCGCTGCCGGGCCATATCAAGTTCAACGCCGCGTTGAAGGCAGGCGCCGGCGTGAACTTCAAGCCGGTGAAGGTCGCAGCCAACGACATCGCCTTCCTGCAATATACCGGCGGCACCACGGGCATCTCGAAAGGCGCGGTGCTGCTGCACAGCAACGTGCTGGCCAATGTCGCGCAGAACGCGCTTTGGGTCGAAGACGCCTACACGGTCAAGCCGAAACCGGCGCATCTCAATTTCATCTGCGCGCTGCCGCTCTATCATATCTTTGCGCTGACGGTGAACGCGTTTATGGGCATGCAGATGGGCGGCCGGAACATACTCATTCCCAATCCGCGTGACATTCCAGGCTTCGTCAAGGAACTCGGCAAATACCCCATCCACATCTTTCCGGGCCTCAACACGCTGTTCAACGCGCTGCTCAACAATGAGGATTTCCGCAAACTCGACTTCAAGCCGCTGATCCTGACGCTGGGTGGCGGCATGGCGGTGCAGAAGGGTGTCGCCGAACGCTGGAAGGCGCTGACCGGCTGCCCGGTCACCGAGGGCTACGGGCTTTCGGAAACCTCACCGGTGGCTACCGCCAACACATTCAGCGATGGCAACTTCACCGGCACGATCGGCCTGCCGCTGCCGTCCACCGAGATCGCCATCCGCGACGACGACGGCAATGATTTGCCGCTCGGCGAAGTCGGCGAGGTCTGCATCCGCGGACCGCAAGTGATGGCCGGTTACTGGAACCGGCCGGACGAGACCGCCAAGGTGATGACCAAGGACGGTTTCTTCAAGTCGGGCGACATGGGCTTCATGGACGAGCGCGGCTACACCAAGATCGTCGACCGCAAGAAGGACATGATCCTTGTGTCCGGGTTCAACGTCTATCCGAACGAACTCGAGGAAGTCGTGGCCCTGCATCCGGGCGTGCTCGAAGTGGCGGCGATCGGCGTGCCGGACGAGCATTCAGGCGAAGTGCCGAAGCTGTTCGTCGTCAAGAAGGACCCGTTGCTGACCGCTGAGGTGCTGACTGTCTATTGCCGCGAGAACCTGACCGGCTACAAGCGGCCAAAATACATCGAGTTTCGGACCGAACTGCCGAAGACGCCGGTGGGCAAGATCCTGCGGCGGGCGTTACGGGGATAGGTATATAACTTTGGGCGATTGCCTTACTGTCGACGACGCGGCGAACACGCTTTCCCGTCCCGATCCGCTGACATTCATCAAGGCGAACATGCGTATCGCCCCTGTTCCCGCGCTTCCCGAAATCCGGCTTTATGCAGCCCATCCAGCGAGCGGTCTGTGGCGGCTCACACATCCAGAAGGGCGAGCTGCCGGGCCGGAAGAAGAAGGAACCGAAGCCGACGAGGACGGGCCGGAGCCGCAGCCACCTTACTGGGCCTATGCCTGGGCCGGCGGCGCGGTGCTTGCCCGCTACATCCTCGATCGGCCGAAGTCCGTGGCCGGGCTTCGCGTGCTCGACCTCGGCGCCGGGTCGGGCCTCGTCGGCATCGCCGCGGCAAAGGCCGGAGCCAGCGAAGTGATCGCGGCTGAGATCGACCCTAACGGCGTCGCCGCGCTCGGTCTCAATGCGGCGGCGAACGGCGTTACGATCACGGTGGTTGGGGAGGATATCACCGCTGGTCCGCCGCTACCGGTGGATGTCGTGGCGGCCGGCGACTTGTTTTACGGGCAAGATCTCGCCGACCGGGTCATCCCCTTTCTCGACCGCTGCCTGGCCGCCGGCATCAATGTGCTTATCGGCGACCCGGGCCGCGCCTACCTGCCCCGCTCGCGGCTTCGCCTGCTAGCCGAGTACCAGGTGCCGGATGTCGGCCAGGCAAAAGATACGGGAATGAAGCCGAGCGGCGTCTTCTCGTTCGAGCCGGAGCAGCCTGGAGGCGGGCTCAGATCGTCTCCTTGACCCTTGCCGAAAGAAAGTCGGGCAGGTCGGCAACCGAATCCAGAATGACGTCGGCGATCTGCGACAGTGATTCCCGCGTGCCGGTGCCGGAGAGCACGCCGATTGCCAGCCCGCAGCCGCCGGCCCGCGCCATCTCCAAATCGTGGCGATTGTCGCCGACCATGGCGATCGCGGCCGGCCTCAGGCCGGTCAGGTCGCAGAAGGCAAGGATCGTATCCGGCGCCGGTTTCGGATTGGCCACCGCGTCGTAACCATAGGCGGCGTCGAACAGCTGCGCGACGCCCAGCGTCAGCAATGTCTTTTCCGCGCCAGTGGTCGAATCGTTGGTGGCGACGCCGAGCCGGTAGGATTTCCTGTGAAGAACGCCGAGCGTCTCGACGATGCCCGGCAGCGCCACCGCCATCGCCGAGCCCTGCATGGAGGTGATCTCGTTGAAGCGGGCGACGGCAAGCATCTGGTCTTCGTCGGACAGGCGCGGAAACCAAAGCTCGACAACGTCCATGTTGGTGCCGGAGGCAAAGATGGAGTCAGGCTTGAAGCGCTTGGTGGCGAAATCGAAGCCCGCCGCGGCAAGCAACCTGTCGGCCTTCCAGCGGTCGCCCTCCGACGCATCCATCGCCATGAAATCGGCAACGCCAAGCCATGTTGCATTGAAGTCGACAAGCGTGCCGTCCTTGTCAAACAATATTCCCTTGATCTCGGCCAAGCCGCTTACTCCGATCCGCGCAATCGGTGGATGTGTCCCACCAGCCCAGCGGTCGACGCGTCCCGCTTTGCGGCATTCTCCTTGCCTTCCACGACAGGCAGCAGCCCGGTCGCCAGTTCCTTGCCCAGCTCGACACCCCATTGGTCGAAGGAATTGATGTTGAAGAGCGTGCCTTCGACGAAGACGCGGTGCTCATAGAGCGCGATCAGCCGCCCGAACGTATGCGGATCGAGTTGTCTGTAGAGGATGGTCACCGAGGGCCGGTTGCCGGAGAAGACGCGGTGCGGGGCGATCCTGTCGACCTCGGCGGGCGTCATGCCTTTTGCCAGCATCTGTGCGCGCGCTTCCTCAAGCGTGCGGCCCTTCATGAAGGCTTCCGACTGCGCCAGGCAGTTGGCGAGCAACAGATCGTGGTGATGCTTGAGACCGGGCTCATGGCCGATGGCCGCGGCGAGAAATTCGACCGGGATGAAATCGGTGCCCTGATGCAGCAGCTGGAAGAAGGCGTGCTGGCCATTGGTGCCGGGCTCACCCCAGACCAGCGGACCCGTCGGGGTGGTCACAGCGCCGCCGTCGAGGGTGACGCTCTTGCCGTTCGATTCCATGTCGAGCTGCTGCAGATACGCCGGCAGCCTTGACAGGCGCTGGTCGTAAGGAATGACGGCGCGTGCGGGATATTTGCAGATCACCCGATGCCACCAGCCGATCAGCCCCATCAGCACCGGCAGGTTGCTGGCCAGCGGCGCCGTTTGGAAATGTTCGTCCATCGCATGCGCGCCATCAAGAAAAGCGCGAAAATTCTTCGGGCCAACGGCGATCATCACCGGCAGGCCGATCGCGCCCCACACCGAATAGCGTCCGCCGACCCAGTCCCAGAAGCCGAAGACGCGGTCGGACGCGATGCCGAATTTGGCCACCAGGTCCAGCGCAGTCGAGACGGCGGCGAAATGCTTGCCGACCGCTTCCTTGCCGAGCGCCTTCTGCACCCAGTCGCGCGCCGTTTCGGCATTGGTCATCGTCTCGACGGTGGTGAAGGTCTTCGAAGCGACGATGAACAGCGTGGTTTCGGCGGAAAGGCCCTTCAGCGTGTCGTGGATATGGGCGCCGTCGATGTTGGACACGTAATGCGTGCGCGGCCCATCGTGATAGGGCGCCAGCGCCAGCGTTGCCATGGCCGGGCCAAGGTCGGACCCGCCGATGCCGATGTTGACGATATCGGTGATCTTCTTGCCGGTGGCGCCGGCCGCCTTGCCGGAGCGCACGGCATCGGCGAAGGCGCCCATCGCGTCGAGCACGGCGACGACTTCCGCCTTCACGTCCTGGCCGTCAAGCACGATGCCCTTGCCGTTCAGGTTGCGCAGCGCGGTGTGCAGCACGGCGCGGCCCTCGGTGACGTTGATCTTCTTGCCAGAGAACATCGCGGCGCGCCGGTCTTCGAGATCGGCGGCTTCCGCCAGCCTCTCAAGCAGATCCATCGTCTGCGCATCGACCGCACATTTCGACCAGTCGAGCAGCAGGTCGCCGTCGGTGGCGGAGAATTTTTCGAAGCGCTGCGGATCAGCAGCGAAAGCCTCGCGCATGCTGCCTGACTTGGCCGCACGGTGAGCGCGCAAGGCGTCGAGCTGTTTTTGAAAGGACGATTGATCCACTGGCTTACTCCGAAGTCTTTGATGCCAACATAACAGGCCGCATGTTTCCGGCGCGTGTCGTCGCGGCAAACTATCTAGCCGAAACCCACTGGTTTCAATGGGCAGCGATGACGCACTGCGTTACGCCGCGATGACGCGTTACGTCACGCCGCGATGACGCACTGCGTCACACCGGGATGACGCAGCGCAGCGAAGGATCACTGGCGTAAATCCCAACGATCAGAAAAATTGATTGGCGCAACGCCTTGTGCCACCGGTACATTCGACTGGTCCAGCCAAATGAAAAAGGCTGGCCATCGAGGAACATTTCCCATGCCACAGCGAAACGACACGGCCATATGGTCCGGCCTGTTCCGGATTTCGGCGGACTCCGGCCAGACCCTGCAGGCGCAGATCCGTCAAGCGATCGTCGCCGCCATCCTCGACCGGCAGATTGCCGCTTCGATGCCGCTTCCGTCCTGCCGGATCCTGGCCGAGAAACTCGGCGTGGCACGCGGCACCGTGGTGCTGGCCTTCCAGCAGCTCGTCGACCAGGGTTTCCTGGTGGCGCGCGAACGGCGCGGCCATTTTGTCAATCCCGACGTGCTGGCGACCCCGGCGAGGCCGCATCAGAAGGCGCCCGACCAGGCCAATGAGATCGACTGGAAGGCGCGTCGGCAGATCGCGGCCAGCGACATGCCACCGCCGGCCAAGCACGACAACTGGATCAAGTCGTCCTACCCCTTCGTCTATGGCCAGTTCGATCCGGCACTGTTCCCGACTGCCGAGTGGCGCGAGTGCAACCGCATGGCGCTCGCCGTGCTCGAGATCCGCAACTGGGCATCCGACATGGTCGACCGCGACGATCCGCTCTTGATCGAGCAGATCCAGGCGCGGCTGTTGCCGCGGCGCGGCATCTTCGCCAATCCCGATGAGATCATCGTCACGCTCGGCGCGCAGAACGCGCTCTATATGCTGGCGACGCTGCTGATGACCAAGGGCTCCAAGGTGGCCATGGAAGACCCCGGCTATCCCGACGCACGCTCGATCTTCCGGCTGGCGGGCGCCGACGTCACACCGGTCCCGGTCGACCACTCCGGCATCGTAACCGCTTCTATTCCCAATGATTCCGGCTTCGTCTTCGTAACGCCCAGCCACCATTGCCCGACCATGGTGCCGCTGTCGGCGGAGCGCCGGCAGGACCTTTTGGCGCGCGCCAATCGCCACAACCAGATCATCATCGAGGACGGCTATGACAGCCAGCTCCTGGACGAGGCGCCGCAGCAGGCGCTGAAGAGTCTCGACCGTTCCGGTCGCGTCATCTATGTCGGCTCGATGTCGAAGACGCTGGCTCCCGGTCTGCGGCTCGGCTACATCGTCGCCTCGGCCGGGCTGATCTCCGAGCTTCGCGCGCTGCGCCGCTTCATGCTGCGTCATCCGCCGGCCAACAACCAGCGCGCGGTCGCGCTGTTCCTATCGCTTGGTCACCACGAGGCGTTGGTGCGGCGGCTGTCGAGCGCCTTCGACGAACGGCGCAAGCGTCTGATCCATGCGATTACCGCCTTCCTGCCGGAGTGGCGCTCGACCGATTCGGCCGGCGGCGCATCGCTCTGGCTCGAGGGACCGCGCGGCACCGATTCGCGCGGGCTGGCCGAGGCCGCCGCCTCGCGCAGCGTCATCATCGAGCCGGGCGACCGCTTCTTCGACCGCACTGAAAAGCCGTCGCGCTTCATGCGACTGGGCATCTCCTCGATTGCGCTGCAGCACATCGAGCCTGGCATCCGCGAACTGGCAACGGCGGCCGGGCGCAGGCCGGCGGCGGCTTGATGCCTCGTCCGCGTTTGGACCGGCCATCGTTGTTTAGCGCTCTGGCATATGCGACGGGACCGTCTGGCTCATAGGCTGTGCCAATGCCGACGGCATAGTTCGAGGCATAAGGGGACGAAGCAGGCCGATGGTGGACCAACCGCCGCCGCCAGCTTCGCAGCTAAAGGTGGAGTGCCTCCATGTCAGTGGCTGTTGAGAAGCCGGATACGCCCTCGGACCAACGTTCGCGGCGTTCCGGCGGGCGCGAAGCGCGCCGCGCCATGCGCGCGGCGCCACTCGCCGACGATATCAAGCCGGTGCGCGCCGGCCTCGAAGGCGGAAGCTACGGGCCACTCAGCGAAAACGACCGCGAGCGCATCCACGAAGCGGTGCTGACGCTGCTTGAAACGGTCGGCTTCGCCAATGCCATCCCATCCTGCATCGAGGCGTTGACCAAGGCCGGCGCCATCCTCAGCGAGGACGGGCGTATTCGTTTTCCCCGCGCGCTCGTCCTCGACACCATCAGACGAGCGGCACGGCATTTCACGCTGCATGGCCAGGATCCCAAGCACGACATGCTGATCCAGGGCAAGCGCGTGCATTACGGCACGGCGGGTGCCGCCGTGCATCTGGTCGATGTCGAGAAGCGCGAGTATCGCGAG
>NZ_SUEO01000144.1:9645-12999 GCF_004962925.1 Mesorhizobium sp.
CTGCAGGACATCTACGACGCCGCCCGCATCGTCGAGGGGCTCGACAACATCCATTTCTTCCAGCGGCCGATGGTGCCGCGCGACATTCCCGATCCTCTCGACATGGATTTCAACACGCTCTACGCCTGCGTGATGGGGACGTCGAAGCATGTCGGCACGTCCTTCACGGTGCGCGAGAACGTAAAGCCGGCGCTCGACATGCTCTACGCGATTGCCGGCGGCGAAGAGAATTTTCGCGCGCGGCCTTTCGTCTCCAATTCGAACTGTTTTGTCGTACCGCCGATGAAATTCGCCGAGGACGCCTGCGGCGTGCTCGAGGCCTGCGTCGAAGGCGGCATTCCAATCCTATTGCTGTCGGCCGGTCAGGCGGGCGCCACAGCGCCGGCGGCGATCGCCGGTGCGGTGGTGCAAGCGGTGGCCGAGGTGCTCGCAGGCCTTGTCTATGTCAACGTCATCAAACCGGGGCATCCGGCGATCTTCGGCACCTGGCCGTTCGTTTCGGACCTCAGGACCGGCGCCATGTCCGGCGGCTCGGCCGAGCAAGCGGTGCTGACCGCCGCCTGCGCTCAGATGGCGCAATTCTACGACCTGCCGGGCGGTTCGGCCGCCGGCATGACGGATTCGAAACTGCCCGATATTCAGTCCGGTTACGAAAAGGGCATCACCGATGTGATGGCCGGTCTTGCCGGCCTCAACCTCGTCTACGAATCGGCCGGCATGCACGCTTCCCTGCTCGGCTTCTGCCTGGAAAGCCTGATCATCGACAACGACATGCTCGGCCATTGCCTGCGCTGCGTGCGTGGCATCGAGGTGACCGATGAGTCGCTATCGATAGACACCATCGCCGACGTCTGCCTGAAGGGGCCGGGTCACTATCTCGGCAACGAGCAGACGCTGCGGTTGATGCAGACCGAGTACTTCTACCCGGCGGTCGGCGACCGCTTTTCGCCGAAGGAGTGGAACGAGAAAGGCAGGCCCGACATCTTGCAGCGGGCTATCATAGAGAAGAAACGCATCCTCGCCGAGCGCTTCCCGCGCCACGTGCCGAAGCTCCTCGACGACAAGTTGCGCGCTCGCTTCGGCAATCTGATCCATCTGCCGCGCAGCGGCATGGGCGGCTGAGGACGCTTCTCGTCAAAACGGTCAGAGCCTAATCCACCCCGACAAAATCGGGATGGGGCTCTACCTTTCTGCTGGACCATGATCTTTTCCGAAAACCGGGTTTCCACTTCCGGGATCATGGTCTAGTCGGCGCTCAAACCGTAGCGCTCGACGACCTCGCCACTGATCAGCTTGGCATGCAACGCCATCAGAACGATTTGCGCATCGAAGCTGTCGCCGGCCTCAAGGGCTGCCTCCAGCCGGCGCTCCGCATCCAGCCTATGTTGAAGGCCGTTGGATCGCTCGAACGCCTCCGGGCCGGCTATACAATAGCCAAGTAGCTGCGCCACCGGCGGGTAGGCGTGTGGTGGCGGCTCGTCGGCCCAGTGATCCTTCATCAGATTGACGATGGTGAGCTTAGCTCCCTCCGGCACAAGGGCGGGATGAAGGTCGACGCCACGTAACGCGGCGTCGAGTTGCCTGAGGTCGCCTGAGCGACCGAACATGCCGAGGAAGCCTAGGGAAGAGCGTCGTCTCGCCATGATGTTCCTTCATCCGAATGCCCGAAACCGCAGCGAAGCGCCCGCCGCACGCAGTCGCTATCCGCTCGCTGCCAACAACAAGACACCGGCGAGGGCCGATCCCGCAAGCGTCGGCAGCATGCCGATCTTCAGCTTCAGAATGGCGATCATGGCAGCACACGACAGCAGCGCCGCACGCCAGTCGGTCGATGAAAACACCGGCACGTCCATTCCAAGCCCGATGTTGCGCACCTCCCCGAAAATGACGTGCAAGCCGAACCACAGAGCGAGATTCATGATGACGCCGACGACGGCGGCGGTGATCGCGCTCAGCGCCGCCGACAGCGCCTTGTTGCCACGCAGGGCTTCGATGTAGGGCGCACCGAGGAATATCCAGAAGAAGCAAGGCGTGAACGTCGCCCACAGGGTGAGCATCGCCCCCAGCGATCCGGCAAGCAGTGGGTTCAAGGCTCCGGGCTGGCGGAACGCGGCGAGAAAACCGACGAACTGCAGAACCAGAATGAGCGGACCCGGCGTCGTCTCGGCAAGCCCAAGGCCGTCAACCATCTCACCGGGTGCGAGCCAGCCGAAGGATTCGACCGCTGCCTGCGCGACATAGGCAAGGACCGCGTAGGCGCCGCCGAAGGTGACGACCGCCATGACGCTGAAGAAGCCACCAATCTCAATCCACACGCTGGCGGATCCGGTGAACGCCCAGATCAGAAGCACAGGCCCCAGCCAGATCGGCAGCCAGATCGCAATGGTGCGCGGCGCATGCCACCGCGTCGGCCTGGTGTGGGCCAGCTCGCCGCGCTCGAACATCAGATCGACCGCGCCCTTGATGTCGGGAGCATCGCCCTTGCCGTGCGACGCGCCGGAGAAAAGGGCGGGCGCAACACGGTTGCCAATCCAGCCTGCCAGGCCGGCAAGCAGGATAATGAGCGGAAACGGCACGTTCAATGCATAGATGCCGATGAAGGCGGCGACCGCAATCGACACCATGACCCGATTCTTCAGGGCACGTCGTCCGATCCGGATCATCGCCTCGATCACGATGGCGAGCACGGCCGCTTTCACCCCGAAAAACAGCGCCTCGACGAGGGGGGCGTCGCCATACAGCGCATAGAGGATGCTCAAGGTGAGCATCACAAGCGCGCCCGGCGCGACGAAGAGGATGCCGGCGACGAGGCCGCCGATCGTCCGGTGCAGCAACCAGCCGATATAGATAGCGAGTTGCTGGGCTTCAGGGCCGGGCAGCAGCATGCAGTAGTTCAACGCATGCAGGAAACGCTGCTCGCCGATCCAACGCCGTTCCTCGACCAGTTCCTTGTGCATGAGCGCGATCTGCCCGGCCGGTCCGCCGAAGCTGAGCAGGCCGATTTTTGCCCAGAGCTTTACGCCTTCGCGGAAGGTTGGCGCTGACGGCGCTTCGACGGTCTCGCCAGTTTTGCCAGAAGCCCCAGTTTTTTCAGAGGTGTGGGCGCTCATGATGGCTTGCCTGGCCAGTTGTGCGTCTCCTCGGTGGCGTCGCGGCACCATCGGAAAAACGCATCGTAGAGCAGCATGCCTGCCTCCAGCTGTTCCAGATCGTCGCGAAACATCCGCGACAGGCCAAGCGAGGCGGCCAGGAATCCGGCTGCCTGGGGGGCCAGGTCGAGGCTTGCGGTGTCGGCTGCGCGCACAATCAAGGCCAAGCGGTCGAGCGCCTCGGATTCGAGCCCGAACTCTTCGA
>NZ_SUEO01000144.1:13009-16575 GCF_004962925.1 Mesorhizobium sp.
GCCTCGACAAAGAGGAAGACCGCGCTCGGATCGATGAAGCGCCGGATCAGCCAGGGGCAGGCGATGCGATCGACCTTCGGGCGGGTCCGCGTCACCCATACGGTGCGGCCCATTTCATCGCGGGGCGGCATCTTGCCGGCGTGAACCAGAAGCCCCTTGGCATCGCGCCACGCCTCGAACCCACCTTCGAGGGATTCGGCACCGATGCCCTCATGCCGCAGCCATGCGGCAACGCCTTGCGAGAGCTTTTGTCCTCTTTGGCAAACGACCGCCACTCGGCTGCCGGCGAATTCGGATGCCCAGGTCGAGACGGCTTTGAAATCACGCCGGTTTGAGGCCGGCAGCAGGCGCGGATCGGCGTCGTAATCATCTTCGATGCGAACGTCGATGATCGCGGGCGCGCCCGGCAGACCAATCAGACGGGACAGTTGTGATACGGTGATAGCGGTTGTCGACGGCATGGCGTCCACCTCCTTGAGAGAGAAGCTTGGACGCGAACGTTGGGCTGACGCCTCACGGGGTCGTCGCGATGCACCCCTTGCCATGATCGTGGATTTGTAGCGCCCGCTTGTCAAGCGTCATGCCTGGAGCAAAGTATGCTCTGGCTCCGACGGCCGGTTTGGCGGAGCCAGAACACGTCTGGGAGGAAAACCATGAAAAAGACCTATCACGGCAGTTGCCATTGCGGCGCAGTGCGTTTCGAAGCCGATATCGACCTCGCCGAAGGCATCCGTAAATGCAATTGCAGCTTCTGCTGGAAACTCGGCTACCGGAAATCCTTCGCAGCCTATGAAGCCGTGCGAGTGACGGATGGCCGCGACCGGATGCGGGACTATAAGGCGACGCCGTCGAACTGGCCGGAAGGCGACATCAACCACTATATGTGCCCGAACTGCGGCGCGAACTTTCTCTCCCGCGGCTATCTCGACTTCATGGGCGGGAATTTCTGGGCAGTGAACGTCGCCTGCCTCGACGACGTCACCGAAAAGGAACTCGCCGCAGCACCAATCGTCTACGAGGACGGCAAGCGCGACAGGCAGGACCAAGCGCCGGAGATCACCAGCTATCTATAGGCGCTGCTTGGGCGCGGCTCGGCCCTTCTCCCACAACAAGGGGAGAAGGGAAGAAGAGGCGTTCAGTGATTGTCCCGCGGCACGCCGCTGGTGTGCGCCACATCCTGGTATTTCACCGCCGGCTTCAGCACCATTCCTTCGGAAAACTGGTCGACCATGCCGCGCTGGATCTCCTGCCACGGCGTCTGGTGCTTGGGATAGTGATAGCCGCCACTGTTCTGCAGCTCGGCGCGACGGCGCGTGATCTCGTCGTCGGTGACGAGAATGTCGGCGGTGCCCTTGCGCAGGTCGATGCGGACGCGGTCGCCGGTCTTCAACAACGCCAGCCCGCCGCCTATGGCGGCTTCGGGCGAGGCGTTGAGGATTGACGGCGAGCCCGACGTGCCCGACTGGCGGCCATCGCCGATGCAGGCCAGCGCATGGATGCCCTTCTTGATGAGATGGGCCGGCGGCTGCATGTTGACGACCTCGGCGCCGCCCGGATAGCCGATCGGGCCGGCGCCGCGCATGAACAGGATCGTATGCTCGTCGATGCCTTGCGCCGGATCGTCGATGCGGGCGTGGTAGTCTTCGGGCCCGTCGAAGACCATCGCGTTGCCTTCGAAGGCCTCGGGGTCCTTTGGGTTCGACAGATAGCGTTCGCGGAATTCGGGCGAGATGCCGCTGGTCTTCATGATCGCCGAATCGAACAGATTGCCCCTGAGATTGATAAAGCCGGCATTGGCCTTAAGCGGCTCGGCGACGGTGCGGATGACGTCGAGATTCTCGTTGACGGCCCCGCTGCAATTGTCGCCCATCGTCTTGCCGTTGACGGTCATGGCGTCGGGATGGGGCAACAGCCCAGCCTTCATCAGTTCGGCCACCACCGCCGGCACACCGCCGGCATGGTGATAATCCTCGCCGAGATATTCGCCCGACGGCTGCAGGTTGACGATGAGCGGTATCTTGAGGCCGACCTTCTGCCAATCGTCATTGTCGAGCGGCACGCCGAGATGGCGGGCGATGGCATTGAGATGGATCGGCGCGTTGGTCGAGCCGCCGATGGCCGAATTGACGACGATGGCGTTCTCGAAGGCCTGCCGGGTCATGATGTCGGATGGCTTTAGATCCTCATGCACCATGTCGACGATACGTTTTCCGGTCTCATAGGCGACCTGGCCGCGCTCGCGATAAGGCGCGGGGATCGCGGCCGAGCCCGGCAGTTGCATGCCGAGCGCCTCGGCCAGCGAGTTCATGGTGGTGGCGGTGCCCATTGTGTTGCAATAGCCGGTGGACGGCGCCGAGGAGGCGACGATGTCCATGAACTCGTCATAGCCGATCTCGCCGGCCGACAGGCGTTGGCGCGATTCCCAGACAATGGTGCCGGAGCCGGTGCGCTTGCCCTTGTGCCAGCCGTTGAGCATCGGGCCAACCGACAGCGCGATGGCCGGAATGTTGACGGTGGCCGCCGCCATCAGCAGGGCCGGCGTCGTCTTGTCGCAGCCGATGGTGAGCACGACGCCGTCGAGCGGGTAGCCGTAGAGCACCTCGACCAGGCCGAGATAGGCAAGGTTGCGGTCGAGTGCGGCGGTCGGGCGCTTGCCCGTCTCCTGGATCGGGTGGCACGGGAATTCGAAAGGAATGCCGCCCATCGAGACGATGCCCTCGCGCACGCGCTTGGCCAACTCGATATGATGGCGGTTGCAGGGTGACAGATCCGAACCGGTCTGGGCGATGCCGATCAGCGGCTTGCCCGACATCAGTTCGGCACGCGTCAGCCCGTAATTCAGGTAGCGCTCGAGGTAAAGCGCCGTCATCCCCGGATTGTCGGGATTGTCGAACCACTCCTGCGAGCGAAATTTCTTCTTCTGTGTTGGGGCGCCGGCCATCATGGTCTCCGTATTTGTATGACAAATCGATATGACAACGCGCGAGAGCAGGCAAGAGGCACGCGCCATCCGATTCCGGACTTTGGTGCGATAGACATACATCGGGCCCCACGCTAGACGGGATCGGGGTTTGTCAATTTTGTATCCGGGAGATTTTGATGGCTTTGGTGATCGAAGGCGAGGAACGCATCGCCGCACCCCTGCAAAAGGTGTGGGAAGCGCTGAACGACCCGGACGTTCTGAGGCAGACCATTCCGGGCTGCCAGAGCCTCGAAAAGAAATCGGACACCGAGATGGGGGCGACCGTGGTGCTCAAGATCGGCCCGATCAAGGCAACGTTCAATGGCGGGGTGACTCTGAAGAACCTCAACCCGCCCCATTCCTACACCATCCAGGGCGAAGGCAAGGGCGGCATCGCCGGCTTCGCCAAGGGCGGCGCCGATGTGACGCTGACCGCCGATGGCCCGGGGACGACGATCCTTAGATACGCAGCCAAGGCCGACGTCGGCGGCAAGATCGCCCAGCTCGGCAGCCGGCTGATCGAATCGACCTCGAAGAAACTGGCCGGGCAGTTTTTTTCGAGTTTTGGCGAGAAGGTCGGCGAGTGAGCCCCTCCCTCTTGAGG
>NZ_SUEO01000145.1:0-10773 GCF_004962925.1 Mesorhizobium sp.
CTCTTTACGTGTGCTATTGCAATACGATGCAACTTTAGATAGTTTTGGCAATGCAGTAGGGGGAAAACAATGCGAGGCACAGTATTTCACTACGACGAGGATCAGGACTTCGGTTACATCAACGGAGCAGACGGAAAGCGCTATATCTTCGCGCGTGAGGACCTGAGCCAGCACGTCGCGCTGGTCAGAGGCACGCCTGTCGAGTTCCGGCCGGACGATGGAACGGCGCACGACATCGTCGCCGCGGCCTCGCCGGTTGGCGGTATGGCGGCGTCGGGAGCCGATCAGCCGCAGCACTTTGGCCGTCTCGCCGAGACCGAGCCTGTCGGACCCGCGGGGTTGTGGACTTACTTCCGGCGTGCCCTGAGAGAGAACCACGTCAACTTCACCGGTCGCGCCCGCCGCAAGGAATTCTGGGGCTTTTTCCTTTACTGGACTATCGTCCTGATCGTGACTTCCGGTTTAGCCTTGCTCATCAACGCTGCCCTCAGCGCTTTCAGCGGCAACCTGGACATCTCGGCGCTAGGTTACATTGTTCCCTTCATATTCATGCTGGTAACGGTCATTCCGTCTTTTGCGCTCATTGTGCGGCGCCTGCACGACGTCGGGCTGACCGGCTGGCTTGCCCTGCTCTGCTACGTTCCGGCTTTCGGTGGCCTGGCGTTGCTGGTCTTCGGGTTGATCCCATCCGAAACGGGCCAAAACCAATGGGGTGCGGTGCCGGCCGGCGTCAAGATCTAGCAGCGATCGCCTTTAGAGCTTCACCCGACAGCCTGAGAAATACTTTCTGGCCATGGCGCTCGGCACCAAGCCCGTCGTAGAAGCGCAGCGCACCTTCGTTCCAGTCCTCGGTGGTCAGGTCGATGCGGCCGATGCCTTCGCGCAGGCAATGGCCGGCGAGAAAGCCGATTAGCGCCCGACCGACACCGGCGCTGCGGATGTTTTCCCGCACGAACAGATCCTTCAGGAAGAGCAGCCGTTCGAGATCGATGCCGGGATGTGCGATCGCAACCGACGCAAGCCCGCAAACCTCGCCCTCGGCGAAGGCGAGTGCGAAATGCGGATAGGCCGGGCTTTCCTGGCCAAGCCATTTCTGCGCGGCAGACAGAGCCCGGTCAGCATCGAGCGGCGGCTGCCGGTAATGCACCGCCATCTCGCACAGCATAACAGCGAGTGCTGCCGCATCCCCGGTCGTCCGCCCAGCGGACGTCGACCGCCACAGGCTTAGCCCAGGAACTTGGCGATAATCGCGTCGCCCATCTCAGCGGTGCCGACCTCGGTCATGCCCACCGAGAAGATATCCCGGGTGCGCAGGCCATCGTCGAGTACCGCGGCAATCGCGCTTTCCACCCGGTCGGCTTCCGCCACCATGCCAAAGGAATAGCGCAGGCACATGGCAAAAGAGGCGATCATGGCGATCGGGTTGGCGATGCCCTTGCCAGCAATGTCGGGCGCCGAGCCGTGCACCGGCTCGTAAAGCGCCTTGCGCTTTTTCGTCTTGGCATCCGGCGCGCCGAACGAGGCGGACGGCAGCATGCCGATCGAGCCGGTCAGCATGGCGGCGATGTCGGACAGCATGTCGCCGAACAGATTGTCGGTGACGATGACGTCGAACTGCTTGGGCCAGCGCACCAACTGCATGCCGCCGGCGTCGGCCAGCATGTGATCGAGCTTGACGTCGGCATATCTGGCCTTGTGGGTTTGGGTGACGACCTCGTTCCACAAGACGCCGGATTTCATCACATTGCGCTTTTCCATCGAGGTGACGTGGTTCTTGCGTGTCCGCGCCAATTCGAAGGCGACGCCCGAAATGCGCTCGATCTCGAACGTGTCGTAGACCTGCGTGTCGATGCCGCGCTTCTGGCCGTTGCCGAGGTCGATGATCTGCTTGGGCTCGCCGAAATAGACGCCGCCGGTGAGCTCGCGCACGATCAGAATGTCGAGACCCTCGACCACGTCCTGCTTTAGCGAGGAGGACGCCGCCAGTGCCGGATAGCAGATGGCAGGCCTGAGATTGGCGAACAGCTCCATATCCTTGCGCAGCCGCAGCAGTCCGGCTTCGGGGCGCACTTCATAAGGCACCGCATCCCATTTCGGCCCGCCGACGGCGCCGAACAGCACCGCGTCGGCAGCCATCGCCTTCGCCATGTCGGCATCCGAAATCGCCGCGCCATGCGCGTCATAGGCGCAGCCTCCGACCAGCCCCTCATCGGTGACGAAGCCGCTGCCGAGCTTGTTGTTCATGGCCGCGATCAGCTTCTTTACCTCGGCCATCGCTTCGGGGCCGATGCCGTCGCCGGCGAGCAGGAGAAGATTTTTCGAAGCCATCAGAACCGTCCTAACTGTGGCGCATGACCCCGAAAATCGGAATCGATTTCGGAAAGGATCATGCGCAGAACCAAAATTCTACAGCGTCCTTTGCGCGTCCAAAAGGACGCGCGGCGCTGTCGTGAGCCGCGGCCTTGCTAAACGCCAAGCGGCCTATGCGCAAGCGTTTGGTTCAGGGCACCTTTGGCGATCCTTGCGCCCCCTCTGTCCCCGCCGGCGTCACGCAAGCTTCTGCACCACCGCCGCGCTCAGGCCGTGCGCTTGAGTGCCGTCACTTCGATCTCGATCTTCATTTCCGGCTTGTTGAGTTGGCAGACGATCATCGTCGCCGCCGGCCTGATGTCGCCAAAGGCCTCGCCGAGGATCGGAAAGACGATGTCCACGAAAGCCGCGTCGGTGATGTAGTAATGCGCCCGCACCACATCGGCCATCTCGAAGCCGCCATCCTGCAGCGCCTTGGCGATCGTCGCCAGGCAATTGCGCGTCTGCGCCTCGACCGTCGCCGGCATCGACATGGTTGCATAGTCGTAGCCGGTCGTTCCGGAAACGAAACACCAGTCGCCCTGCACCACGGCGCGTGAATAACCGGCGGTCTTCTCGAAGGGCGAGCCGGTGGAGATCAGTTTTCGCATGGCTTCCTCGCATACTCCTTAGGCGATATTGAGCTGAAGAAGTGCCTTTCGGCCATGGGCCAGAAGGGGCGGATCGACGGTGCAAAAACCGTGACAGCGCGGCGCGCCCTGCATTCGATCAGTGCAGCGAGGTCGAGCGAGGCGGGATCGAACTCCTCCGCAAGGCCCACCAGAAAGGCAGTGGGACAGGCATCGGCCAACGCGGTCTGGTTTCACATTGACTCTAGCAGATGGAGGCCGATCGGCAGCGAGTGTCGATCATTTCGTTCAGCGGCAAATCGCAGACCTCTAGGATTAGCCGAAACACCCCTCCCTTCGTCATCCTGGGGCGAAGCAAGGAGCGAAGCGACGCGGCGCAGACCCTAGGATGACGAAGGGAGGGGGACTTATGGCTAATCGCAAATGTCGGAGATTGGCGGCTGCAGGCCGGGCGCCAACGACCGTCCACAGCCCCTTTCAGGCAAGTCGAAGAGCCAAATCCCTGTGCGCAGAGGACTGGCTAGCCTTTTCGACTACGCGCCGCCAGCGTCCGCAACCTCAGCGCGTTGAGGCGGATGAAGCCTTCGGCGTCCTTTTGGTCGTAGGCGCCACGGTCGTCCTCGAAGGTGACCAGCGCGTCGGAATAGAGCGTCTTCTTCGACTTGCGGCCGGTGACGATGACGTTGCCCTTGTAGAGCTTCAGCCGCACCGTGCCTTCGACATCCTCCTGGCTCTTGTCGATCATCGCCTGCAGCATCAGCCGCTCAGGCGCGAACCAGAAGCCGTTATAGATCAGCTCGGCGTAGCGCGGCATGAACTCGTCCTTGAGGTGGGCGGCACCGCGGTCCAACGTGATCGATTCGATCGCCCGATGGGCTGATATCAGGATGGTGCCGCCGGGGGTCTCGTAGACGCCGCGCGATTTCATGCCGACGAAACGGTTCTCGACAAGGTCGAGCCGGCCGATGCCGTTGTCGCGGCCAAGATCGTTGAGCGCCGCCAGCATCGTCGCCGGTGACAGCTTCTTGCCGTCGAGCGCGATCGGATCACCCCTCAGGAATTCGATTTCGATCTCGGTCACCTTGTCTGGCGCGTCCATCGGCGAGACGGTGCGCTGGTGAACAAATTCCGGCGGCTCGTTCCACGGATCTTCCAACACTTTGCCTTCGGAAGACGAATGCAACAGGTTAGCGTCGACCGAAAACGGCGCGTCGCCTCTCTTGTCCTTCGGCACCGGAATCTGGTGCTGCTCGGCAAAGTTGATCAGGTCGGTGCGCGACTTGAACGACCAATCGCGCCACGGCGCGATGACCTTGATGTCGGGATTGAGCGCATAGGCCGAAAGCTCGAAACGGACCTGGTCGTTGCCCTTGCCGGTGGCGCCGTGGGCGATAGCATCGGCGCCGGTTTCTTTTGCGATCTCGACCAGGTGCTTCGAAATCAGCGGGCGGGCGATCGAGGTGCCGAGCAGATAGGTGCCTTCATAGACGGCGTTGGCGCGAAACATCGGAAAGACGAAGTCGGAAACGAATTCCTCGCGGACATCGACGATGCGGATGTCCTTGATGCCCATCATCTCGGCCTTGCGCCGCGCCGGCTCCAGCTCGCCGCCCTGACCGAGGTCGGCGGTGAAGGTGACGACTTCGGCGCCGAGCTCGGTCTGCAGCCATTTCAGGATGATGGAGGTGTCGAGGCCGCCGGAATAGGCGAGCACGACTTTCTTGACGGCTTTTGCTTTTGACATTTGGCGGTTCCGCGACAGGAGTTCTCGGCGGGCGAGGTATCACGCCGGTTCCGGCTAGTGCAAGGGACGAAGGGGACGACAGGTACTCTGGATCAGCTATTGTGCGGGCCAGTCGCTGGCGCAGGCATCGTGCCTGCGCTATAGGCTTCGCCGTCTTACGCCTCCGGGGCCTGCCCATGTCCTTCATTCCCGACACCACCACGCTGATCCAGTTCGCCATCGCCACCGTCATCCTGGCGATCACGCCCGGGCCCGACATGACGCTGTTCGTGTCGCGCACGCTGAGCCAAGGCCGCGCCACCGGCTTTGCCTCGATGGCCGGCGCGCTGTGCGGCACGCTGATCCACACCACGCTGGTGGTGGTCGGCGTCTCGGCGCTGATCGTCGCCTCGCCGGCGGCCTTTCTTGCGCTCAAGCTGTTCGGCGCCGGCTATCTCGTCTTCCTGGCGTGGCAAGCGATCACCAAGGGCTCGGCGTTTTCGCCCGAGAAGAAGAGCGGGCCCGAGATTTCGCTGTTCCGTGCTTGGGCGGCGGGGCTCGGCGTCAATCTGCTCAACCCGAAGATCATCCTGTTCTTTATGACCTTCCTGCCGCAGTTCGTCTCCGCGCATGACCCGAACGCGCCCGGAAAACTGTTCTTCCTCGGTGCGATGTTCGTCGTGCTGTCGATCCCGGTGACAGCGCCGATGGTGTTTGCAGCCGAAAAATTCTCGGCGGCGATGAAGACCAGCCCGCGCGTCACACGCGTCGTCGATTATCTGTTCGCCGGGGTGTTCTCGGCCTTCGCGCTCAAGATCCTGACGGCCCAGGCGAAGTAGGCGTGGACCTTCCGGCTTGCCGCCAGCTCCCGGCCGAGCGGCCGGCACTCAGCCAGTAGAAAATGCCGCCGACCATGCCGCAGCCGATCACGGCAGCGACGACGCGCGGATCGGCGATCTCGAAATTGGCATCTGCGGTCTGATAGGCGAAGCCGAGAAAAACCGCCGCGACTACCGCACCCGCCAGCGCATAAAACAGCCAGTCGCGCCGTCCCAGGATTTCGGAGACGAAGATGGCGACCGCCGCCGGCATGAAGGCGAAATAGGCGACGAACAGCGCAACGAAGGGGACGGAAAACCACAGCGAGGCCTGCGCCGCCGGCTGCGTCTGCTCGGTCATCAACCCAAGCGACGCCAGGAACATGATATTGAGGAAGGCGCTGGCCGCCAGCGAAGCGACGCCGTAGCCGATCAGGATGACAGCGAAGCGGATGAGGTAAGCGGCGATACGATTCACGCCTCGCCGTGCCCCGCGATCATCATCGCTTCCAGCGCCAGCCGGTCGACCTTGCGCATGCGCTCGGATTCCGATTTGAGCTGGCCGCAGGCAGCGAGGATGTCGCGACCGCGAGGCGTGCGGATCGGCGAGGCGTAGCCGGCATTATTGATGTAGTCGGCGAATTTCTCGATCGTCTCCCAGTCCGAGCATTGGTAGTTGGTGCCCGGCCACGGGTTGAATGGGATCAGATTGATCTTGGCCGGAATGCCCTTGAGCAGCTTGATCAGCCCCTTGGCGTCCTCGATCGAATCATTGACGTCCTTCAGCATCACATATTCGAAGGTGATGCGGCGGGCGTTCGACAGGCCGGGATAGGCGCGGCAGGCGGCGATCAGCTCTTTCAGCGGATACTTCTTGTTGATCGGCACCAAAAGGTCGCGCAAATCGTCATTGGTGGCGTGCAGCGAGATCGCCAGCATGACGCCGATCTCCTCGCCGGTGCGGAAGATTTCCGGCACGACGCCGGAGGTCGACAGCGTGATGCGGCGCTTCGACAGGGAAAGCCCGTCGCCGTCGGAAGCGATCAGCAGCGCCTTCTTCACCGCCTCGAAATTGTAGAGCGGCTCACCCATGCCCATCATGACGACGTTGGACACTTTCCGGCCCTCGGCCGGCACGATGGCGCCATCGGGCGTGTCGCGGTCGGGGAAATCGCCGAGCCGGTCGCGGGCGGTCAGAAGCTGAGCAAGGATTTCCTCGGCGGTGAGGTTGCGCACCAGCTTCTGCGTGCCGGTATGGCAGAAGGAGCAGGTCAGCGTGCAGCCGACCTGTGACGAGATGCAGAGCGTGCCGCGGCCTTCTTCGGGAATGTAGACGGTCTCGATTTCGACCGGGCGGCCGGCGCCGCGCGGCGGAAACCGGAACAGCCATTTGCGCGTGCCGTCGGAGGAAACCTGCTCCTCGACGATCTCGGGCCTGGCGACGGTGAAATGCTTGTCGAGCTCGGCGCGCAAATCCTTGGATATGTTGAACATGCCGGCAAAGTCGGAGACGCCGCGCACATACATCCAGTGCCAGAGCTGCTGGGCGCGCATCTTGGCCTGGCGCTCCGGCACGATGCCGGATGCAACGAGGGCAGCGCCGAGCTCGGCGCGGGTCAGGCCGATCAGCGACGGCTTTTCGGCCGGCATGGCGCGGGCGCGCAACGCGTCACGGGCGCCAGCAGTGGTAAGATCAAATGAAAGGGTCATTGTTGCGCCAATATAAGCGATTTGCGGCCGATTACAGCATCGTGCCCGAAATGAAGCGCGGCGCATAGCACAGGTTGGTGGCGGAGTCATGGGCGGCGGCGGTGCAAGGCTCGCCGCAATGTGCCGGCCGGCGGCGCTTAAAAAGCAAAAAGCCGGACTTGTGGCCCGGCCCTTACTCAAACTCCGCCTATGGCTATTTGCACTTGGCGATGGACGACAGCGCCGCCGAAATGCCTTTTAGCGAGAAGACATAAGTGGTGGTGTTGCCGCGACCGGACTTCGCCTGCACCTTCATGTCGCTGCCGGACTTCATCGCGGCGATCAGCACCGGCTCCTCAGCGGCGTTCTCGACCCAGGCCGACTTGCCGCGGGTGAACATGGAAAAGCTCTTGCCGTCGATGGTGACGGTGGCCTTGGAGTTTTCCTGGAAATTGTAGCCGGCGATGAATTGCGGCTCATAGGACACCTGCTGTCCCGGCCGCTGGCTGACGAAGAAGAACATGTCGCCATGGTCAAGCGTCGGCGGCTGCTTGTCGGTCGGCACGGTCAGCACATAGCAAACCTTGCCGCCCGAGGCCTGGTAGCTGTAAGTGCCCCAGGCATTGTGCTGGCCAATCTTGGTCGCCGACTGCGCCAGCGCCGGCGCTGTCATGGCCACCAGTGCCAGGCTCGAAATTGTAGCAATCAATCCGCGCATCGCTTTTCCCGTATTCCAAATGGTGCGGAAGCAGGCCGGCTCGGCGTCCTGCCCGTCGCTTCACTTTGATTTAATCTGGGTTACCAAACGGTGAATTTCCTTTGGGAAAAGGACATCCACCCCAGGAAACCGCCGCCATCCTTGCGCCCGTCGCTCGAAAAGCGGCAGTTGCAACGTCCCTTTCGCGACTTGGAGGCCACGAAAGCGGCAAGAGTTTGACTTTTCAAACAGCTGGATCTTGCAGCCATCTTGGCTTCGGAGCCACGTGGCGAATTTCCCTGCAGGTGGCAGTATGCTATGTTCCTTTGCAAGACGCGCCGTTATTGCCAGCGTACGGGAGGCTGGTCATGGCCATTTCCGAGACGGTCCTGATCCTGGCAGGCGGCACAGTTGTCCTGGCAGTCATGTTCGGCATTCGTGTTGCCATGCGGGCGATGGCTGGCGGCGCAGCAGCGGACGGATCGGGTGCCCGCGACACGGCCGGGGTCATTGCGCTGCCGCCTTTGATCTTTCTGTGCTTCCTGGCGGCGGCAGCGGTCCTCGAGGCGCTCATTCCGCTCCCGGTCCTGGCCGGGCAGGCGCTTGCCCGCTATCTGGCCGGGGCCGTGCTCGCGGTGTGCGGCTTCGCGTTCATCTTTATGGCGGCGGGGCGCTTTAATGCTGCTGGTACCAACATTCCGCCGACCCTGCCGACGACGGCGCTGGTCGTCGACGGCATTTATCGGCGAACCAGGAACCCATTCTATCTGGGAACGACCCTCATTTATTTAGGCCTCGGCGTCGCCGCGGGAAGTTTTTGGGCTATTGCGCTCGTCGTCCCGTTGCTGTGGGTAATCAATGCCGGCGTCGTCGCGCGGGAAGAGCGCTATCTGGAGCGGAAGTTCGGCGATGCGTATCGCGCCTATAAGGCGCGGGTGCGGCGGTGGGTTTGATGCGGTATCGCCGGTGAGCCGAGTTTCGCCAGTTCGCCTCTCTCGGCTCAGCTGTTGTCGGCGATCGCTTGCTTGGCGGCGAGCCGGTGCGCGGGGGTGATGTGGGCTTTGACGGCAGTGATCGCGGCGGTCAGCACGGCGATATCGTCGGTAAAACCCAGTCCAAAGACGAAGTCGGGGATGACGTCCGTCGGCAGCACGAAATAGCCGAGCGCCCCCAGCAAGATGCCCTTGGCGCGCAGCGGCGTGTTCTTGTCCATGGCGCAGTAATAGGCCGCGACCAGCTCTTCCATGAACGGGATCTGCCGGGCGGCCTTCTTGGCCGTGCGCCAGAATTTCGCGCGCACTTCGCTTTCATCGCCCGGCTTGCCGCCAAAGCCGAAGAAATCAAAACCGGATTTTTGCGCCATCAGTCTCTCCTAACGGGGCCACGCATGTCGTTCCACGCGCCTGCCAGCGGAAAATGTGGTGAAAGCAGTGCCCCACTACAAGATGCCGATGTCTCGACGCAGCGATTCTGACAGCTCGGAAACGACCGGCAGCAAACGTCGATGGTCTCAGCCACAAATCGAACACTTCTAGGATTGGCCGACCCATTCGACCAGATGGATTCATCGGGATGGCCGCCCGACGGCCCGTCACTCCGCCGCCTCTTCGATCCGCTCCATATCGTCGTCCGACAGGCCGAAATGGTGGCCGATCTCGTGAATCAGCACATGGGTGACGATGTCGCCCAGCGTCTCTTCGTTCTCGGCCCAGTAGTCGAGGATGGCGCGGCGATAGAGCGTGACGCGGTTCGGTCCTTCGCCGGTCTGCGGATTCCAGCGCTCGGCGATCCCACGCCCCTCGAACAGGCCGAGCAGATCGAAGGGCGTTTCCAGCGACAGATCGTCCATGATCTCGTCGGTCGGGAATTCGGCGATCTGGATAACGATTTCGCCGGTCAGCTTGCGAAATTCCTCCGGCAGATGGGCGTAAGCCTCCAGCGCCAGGAACTCCATTTCCTCCATGGATGGCGAAAGCTGGTCGTGCCAGACACGGGTCTTGTAGATGCGGGCCATGCTTTGTCCTTCTGATCCCGGCATATAGGCTTTCGAGCCGGGCTCGGCAAATGGCCGGGTTGCCGCCCACGCAAGGGCAGGAATAAATTCCCCATGTCTCCGCTTGACTCTTCGGTCGCCCTCTGGAATCTATTAGAACATAACAGGAACAATTGTGAGTGGAAGCTGACCGTCATGGCGACAAGCGCCGTGGCGCGGGAGACTGTTTTTGCCCTGCGCCGCCAGATCGCGAAGATCGAGGGAACGCTGCCCGAGCGCCTGGAGGCGCCGGCTGGCGCAGCCCCCGTTGATACGGATGTCACCTCACAGAATCCAACAGCTGATATCACGCCCCGGGATCTAACACTCGTCCGCCGCGGCCTCGCCGTGGCACCGCCCGATGCGTTTCTGCGCACCGGGGCGGAAGGTCTCGATACCGCGCTCAGCGGCGGCCTGCCGAAGGCAGCGCTGAGCGAGATCCACGGCGCCGCGACCCGCGATGCCGGGGCCGTCGCCGGTTTCGCCCTGTCGCTCGTCAGCCTGATCCTCAAACAGGGGCCGCGACTGCCGGTCCTGTGGATCGGCACCGCGGAGATCTTCCGGGAAGCGGGCTTCCCCTATGCCAGAGGGCTTCACGCCTTTTTCGGCATCGAGCCGGAGCAACTGCTGTTTTCCGAGGCGCCAAAACTCCTCGATGCGCTGTGGATCGCTGAGGAGGCCGCCCGGATGACGGCGCTCGCCGCCGTCATCCTCGAAATCCGCGGCAGTCCGCAGCGGCTGGATCTCACCGCGACGCGGCGGCTGCACGCCCGGGCGCAGAATGCCGGCCGGCCGGTGTTCCTGCTGCGCCAGGCCGGCGAACCTGAGCCGACGGCGGCACCCGTACGCCTCGTCCTGTCGGCGGCGCCGTCGGC
>NZ_SUEO01000145.1:10783-16239 GCF_004962925.1 Mesorhizobium sp.
GAGACGATCGCCGGGCCGCTCGCCGGCTCGATCGGCCGCCCCGCCTTCACCGTCAGCATCGGCAAAAGCCGCACGGCCTTGCCAGGACAATTCACACTGGAGTGGAATCCCGATGAACGCAGTTTCGAGGAAAGAAGGGCAGCGAATTCTGTCCCTGTGGTTCCCGCATCTCGCCGCGGAAAGGATCCTGCGGCAGCGTCTGGGGCGGTCCTGGCGTTCCCGGCCGTCGGATCACCTGCCCCTGGTGATCAGCCATCGCCAGGGGAACGCGCAGCGCATCGCCGCCCTCGACGAGCGGGCTGAGGCGCTTCACCTGAAGCGCGGCATGGGCATAGCCGACGCGCGCGCCATGCATCCGTCGATCGACGTGGTGGAAGCCGATCCCGAGGCCGACCGCCGCCTGCTCGAAAGCCTTGCCGACTGGTGCGACCGCTACACCCCGCTGGTGGCGCTCGACGCAACCGATGGCCTGTTCCTCGACGTCACCGGCTGCACCCACCTTTTCGGCGGCGAACGGTCAATGCTGGACGACATCCTGTCGCGCTTTTTCCATCAAGGTTTTGATGTCCGCGCCGGCCTTGCCGCCACACCAGGTGCTGCCTGGGCGGCAGCACGGTTTTCCAGTGACCGCATCGTCCCTTGCGGCGAGGAGGAGGCGCTTCTCGCACCCTTGCCGCTGGCGGCGCTGCGCATCGAGCCTGATATCCGCGCCAGCCTGGAAAGCGTCGGTCTGCGCACGGCGGGGGCCGTCATGACAGCACCGCGCGCGCCGCTCGCCCGCCGCTTCGGCGTATCCCTGCTTTTGCGCCTCGACCAGGCGCTCGGCCGCCTCGAGGAAGCGGTGTCGCCGCGCCTGCCGGTCGCGCCGCTTTCGGTCGAACGCCACCTCTCGGAGCCTATCGTGCTGACCGACGAAATAGAGCGGCTGGTGAAAATGCTGGCGACGACTTTGAAGGCGGATCTCGAGCGCCGCGGCGAGGGCGCAAGAAGGCTGGCGCTGCTGCTTTTCCGCGTCGACGGCGCCGTAAGCCGTATCGCCGTCGGCACCTCGCGGCCGTTGCGCGAGCCGCTGCTGATCCAGAAATTGTTCCACGAAAGGCTAGCCGCGCTCGAACAGGACATCGATGCCGGCTATGGCTTCGATCTGGTACGCCTCTCAGTCCTGTCGGCCGCGGCCTTCGACATGCAGCAGGCGGATCTCGCCGGCGAGACGCGCGATGACGGCGCCGACATCGCCCTTTTCGCCGACCGCATCCGCGCCCGGCTCGGCGAAAGCGCGGTTTTGAAACCGGTTGCCGTCGAAAGTCATCTGCCCGAGCGCGCCGTCGCCACGCTTCCCTTCGCGGAGGCGCCGCAAAGGGTCTCTCCGCCGAAGAAGCCGGGCAAGATACAAGACACTTCATCCAAGCCTGTCTTCCGGCCGGAACGGCCGATCCGGCTGTTCCGTTCGCCTGAACCGATCGAGGTGCCGGTCACCGAAATGCCTGAGGGCCCGCCCATGAACTTCCGCTGGCGGCGCGCGCTGTACCGGGTCACGCGCGCCGAAGGGCCGGAACGCATCGCCCCTGAATGGTGGCGGGAGGCGTCGGGGCAGGAAGACGCGCCGACCCGGGATTATTTTCGCATCGAGGATAGCGATGGCCGCCGTTACTGGCTCTACCGTCAGGGCCTCTACGGCGCCTCTCAAGTCCCGCCGCGCTGGTTCATGCATGGGGTCTTCGCATGAACGCGCTGACGGCGGTTCCCTATGCCGAATTCGGCATCCAATCGAATTTCTCGTTCCTGCGCGGCGCCTCGAAGCCGGAGGAACTGGTGGTCGCGGCAAAGTTTTTGGGATTCTCGTCGATCGGGCTTGCCGACCGCAACACGGTGGCCGGCGTCGTGCGCGCCTGGCAGCAGGCCAAGGTGGAAGGCCTTTCCTATCATCCCGGCTGCCGCCTGGTTTTTTGCGACGGCACGCCTGATGTCCTCGCCTATCCGCAGGACCGCAAGGGCTGGGGCCATCTGTGCCGCATGCTGACGCAAGCCAATATGCGCGACGAAAGCGAAAAGGGCGCACCGCTTCTCTTTCGCGACGACCTTCTCGAATGGGGCGATATCATGTCGCTGGCGGTCCTGCCGGCTCTGTCGGCGCCGGCGCAAGATGATCTCAGGCTGCTTGGCCGGCTCAAAGACCGCTTCGGCAAGGCTTTGCGGCTTGCCGTTTCGCCGGATTATCACGGCAACGACCGCTTCCGCATCGAGCAGGCAGCCTCCATGGCTGAGGTATCAGGCATTCCGCTGATGGCGACCAACGAGGTTCTCTACCATACGTCCGAACGGCGCCGATTGCAGGACGTGCTGACGGCGATCCGCCTCAACGTGCCTGTTGCCGAAGCGGGGCTGGAACTGGCGGCCAATGCCGAACGCCATTTGAAGCCGCCAATGGAGATGGCGCGGCTTTTCCGCAGGCATCCGCAAGCACTGGCGGAAACGCTGCGCTTTGCCGGCGAATTGAGCTTCTCTCTCAGTGACCTCCAATACAACTATCCCGACGAGCCGACGGAATCGGGCCTCGGGCCACAGGACGAACTGGAAAGGCTGGCTCGAGAGGGAGCGGCGTTACGGTATCCCTCAGGTGTTCCCGCCGATGTGACGAAGCGGATCCGCGAAGAGCTCGCCTTGATCGAGCGCCTGAACTACGCGCGCTATTTTCTGACTGTCTATGACATCGTCAAATTCGCCCGCAGCCAGGACATACTCTGCCAAGGACGCGGCTCCGCGGCCAACTCGGTGGTCTGCTATTGCATCGGCATCACCGAAGTGGGCCCCGAGCGGATCGACTCGCTTTTCGAGCGCTTCATTTCCGAGGAAAGAAACGAGCCGCCCGACATCGATGTCGATTTCGAGCATGAAAAGCGCGAAGAGGTCATCCAGTACATCTATTCCAAATACAGCGCCAAGCGCACTGCGCTTGCCGCCGCCGTCGTCAGCTATCGGGGCCGGTCGGCGATGCGCGAAGTGGCCAAGGCGATGGGCCTGTCGGACGATGTCAGGAGCGCGTTGTCCAGCTCGATCTGGGGTTGGTCGACCTCGGAGCTCGGCGAAAAGGAGACCAGGGCCGGCGGCCTCGACCAGACCGATCCATCGACAAGGCATGTGATCGAATGCGCCAACGAGATCATGGGCTTTCCCCGTCATCTGTCGCAGCATGTCGGCGGCTTCGTCATCACCAGGGACCGGCTCGACGAGATCGTGCCCATCATCAAGACGGCGATGGACGAGCGCAAGATGGTCGAGTGGGACAAGGACGATCTCGACGCGGTAAAAATCCTCAAGGTCGACGTGCTGGCGCTCGGCATGCTGACCTGCCTGCAGCGCGCTTTCAAGCTGCTTAGGGATTATTATCCTGATGAGAGGGATGACTATGGCCAACCCTATGTGTTGGCCACTCTCCCGGCAGAGGACAGGCACGTCTACGACATGATCTGCCGCGCCGACACGATCGGCGTCTTCCAGATCGAATCGCGCGCCCAGATGTCGATGCTGCCGCGCCTCAAGCCGCGCACCTTTTATGACCTCGTCATCGAGGTGGCGATCGTGCGGCCCGGCCCGATCCAGGGCGACATGGTCCACCCCTACCTGCGCCGCCGGCAGGGCAAGGAAAAACCCGAATATCCCAGGCCGGAACTGGAAGAGATACTCGGCAGGACGCTGGGTGTGCCGCTGTTTCAGGAACAGGCGATGAAGATCGCCATCGTCGCCGGCGGCTTCAGGCCGGGCGAAGCCGATGAATTGCGCCGCGCCATGGCCACCTTCAAGCGCACCGGCACGATCGGCAATTATCGCAAGCGGATGGTCGATGGCATGATGAAGAGGGGTTACGAGAAAGACTTCGCCGAGCGCTGCTTCAAGCAGATCGAGGGGTTCGGCGAATACGGCTTTCCCGAAAGCCATGCCGCCTCCTTCGCCCTGCTGGTCTATGCCTCTTGCTGGTTCAAGACCTTCTATCCCGACGTGTTCTGCGCCGCGATCCTGAATTCGCAACCGATGGGGTTTTATCAGCCGGCTCAGCTTGTCCGCGACGCGCGCGACCATGGCGTCAAAATCCGCGAGGTCGACGTCAATTTTTCCGGTTGGGATTGCGCGCTGGAGGAGGAGCCTTTCGATCCGGCCCGGATCCTCGAACGTCATGGCGCGATGCGCAGCGTCATCCGGACCAACCATGCCGTCCGGCTGGGTTTCCGTCAGGTCAAGGGCCTGTCGAAGGAGCGCATGGAGGTGTTTGTCGCCAGACGCGGCGACGGCTACGAAACCGTTCGCGATGTCTGGCTGCGCTCAGGCCTCTATGTCGACGAGATCGAGAAGCTGGCGCAAGCAGATGCGTTCCGTTCGCTCGGCCTCGACCGCCGCGACGCATTGTGGGCGGTCCGCGCGCTCGACGGCAAGAGTGCCGCCGAGACTTTGCCGCTGTTCGACCGGCCGGCGATCCGCTTGCGCGACCTCGAGCCCGAAACCAGGCTCCCCACAATGCCGCTCGGCGAGCATGTCGTCCATGACTACCGTTCGCTCGGCCTGTCGCTGAAGGCGCATCCGCTTGCCTTTCTGCGCCAGCGGCTGGATCGTTCCGGCGTCACGTCCAATGCGCGCCTCCCCTTCGTGCCGGATGGCAGGCGGGTCTCCGTCGCCGGCCTGGTGCTCGTGCGGCAGCGCCCAGGCACTGGCAAAGCGATTTTCCTGACGCTGGAAGACGAGCAGGCCGTCGCCAACATCATTTTTTGGGAAAGAACCTTCAATCGCTACCGACCCATTGTCATGGGGGCGCGGTTCGTTCGTGTCACCGGCAAACTGCAGTCGGAATCGAACGTCATCCATATCGTCGCCGAAAAGGTCGAGGATCTGACGCCCTGGCTGTCCGTGCTTTTGGAGGAGAAGCCCGATGTACCTGTCGTGCAAAACGACCGGCAGGATATCGCGGCGCTATCGGGGAAGGCGGAAAGGGTCATGCCCAAGGGGCGCAATTTTCAATAGAGGATACCGGTGCGGCGGCGCACAATCTTGCGAAATGTCGGCGGGACAGCAAAAGATCACTACAGTTCAGGACGGTCCGCCCAGGCGCGGCGGCAATCCGTCTTCGAAGGGAATCACGCGCGCCTCCGAAGGCAGCATGATCGGGATGCCGTCACGCACCGGATAGGCAAGCCGTGCGACCCTCGAGATGAGCTCGCCGCGCTCCGGATCCCAGGTAAGCGGGCCCTTGGTCAGCGGGCAGGCAAGCAATTCCAGCAGCTTGGGATCGACATTGGCCTTCTTTCCGTCACGCCCATCCACCACTTGCTCTGTCCTCTCGCCAGCATTTAAGCTTCGCGCGGCTCTTCCTTCTCCCCTTGTGGGAGGAAGGTGGCCGAGCGAAATCTCGGTCGGATGAGGGGTGCTCCAGCTTGGCACCCACCGCACTCCGTCCAGCACCCCTCAAC
>NZ_SUEO01000146.1:0-1068 GCF_004962925.1 Mesorhizobium sp.
GTCGAACACCTGCCGCTGATCCTCGAAGTGGCGCCCAACGCCGACTATGCGCTGCTCGACAGCGGCGCCGGGCAAAAGCTCGAGCAATACGGCCCCTATCGCATTGTCCGGCCGGAAGGCCAGGCGATCTGGCAAAAAGCGTTGCCGGCCAAGGACTGGGACCGCGCCGACGCCATTTTCACCGGCGACACCGACGAGGAAGGCATCGGCCGCTGGCGCTTCCCGAGGACGCCGCTCGGAGAGACCTGGCCGATGAAGCATGACGGCATCGATTATCTCGGCCGCTTCACCTCGTTTCGCCATGTCGGCGTGTTCCCCGAGCAGGCCTCGCACTGGGACCACATGGCCGGGCTGATCGCAGCGGCGAAGCGGCCGGTCAAGGTGCTGAATCTGTTCGGCTATACCGGCCTTGCCTCGCTGGTGGCGGCGCGTGCCGGCGCCGAGGTGACCCATGTCGATGCGTCCAAGAAGGCGATCGGCTGGGCCAGGGAGAACCAGGAGATGGCGGGCCTCTCGCAAAAGCCGATCCGCTGGATCGTCGACGACGCTATGAAATTCGCCGAGCGCGAGGAGCGCCGCGGCAGCCGCTACGACATCATCCTATTCGATCCGCCCGCCTATGGCCGTGGCCCCAAGGGCGAAGTCTGGCAGTTGTTCGAGGATCTGCCTGATCTGACCGACCTCTGCCGCTCGATCCTGACGCCGAAGCCGATTGCCGTGGTGCTGACGGCCTATTCGATCCGCGCTTCCTTCTTCGCCATCCATGCCTTGATGCGCGACACTTTCGCCGCGATGGGCGGCACGGTCGAATCCGGCGAGCTGATCATCCGCGAGAAATCCGCCGGCCGGGCACTGTCGACGTCGCTGTTCTCGCGCTGGGTGGCCTGAATGAGCGAGCGGCACGCAGGCGCGCCCGGGCAAGTGAAGGAAGTCACCAGCCTCGCCAACCCGTTGGTCAAGGACATCAAGGCACTGGCGCTGAAGAAATTCCGCGACCAGCAGAACGCCTTCATCGCCGAGGGGCTGAAGCTGGTCATCGACGCGCTCGACCTCGGCTGGTCGATTCGG
>NZ_SUEO01000146.1:1078-11608 GCF_004962925.1 Mesorhizobium sp.
GTTGCCGCCGGCGGCACCGTGCTCGAAGTTTCGGAAAAAGTGCTCGTCGCCATCACCCGCCGCGACAACCCGCAAATGGTGGTCGGCGTCTTTTCGCAGAAGTTCTTGCCGCTGAAAGACATCCGCGCTCAAGACGGCGATGTCTGGGTGGCGCTCGACCGCGTGCGCGATCCCGGCAATCTCGGCACCGTCATCCGCACCGTCGATGCCGTCGGCGCCAAGGGCATCATCCTGGTCGGCGAAACCACCGATCCTTTTTCCGTCGAGACCGTGCGCGCCACGATGGGCTCGATCTTCGCCGTGCCCGTGGCCAAGGCCACTCCGGAAGCCTTTCTTGCCTGGCGAAAGAACTTTCCCGGCCTCGTCGCCGGCACACATCTGAAGGGTGCGGTCGATTACCGTTCGGTCGACTTTTCCAAAGGACCGGTGGTGCTGATGATGGGCAACGAACAGCAGGGCCTGCCCGAAAGCCTGGCCGAAAGCTGCGACAGATTGCTGCGGATTCCACAGGCCGGCCGGGCCGATTCGCTCAATCTTGCGGTGGCCACCGGCATTATGCTGTTCGAGATCCGGCGCGGCGCGCTGAAATTTGCCCCGGAGGACGCCAAACCGTGACATCCCAAATGGTGAAATCCCAAACGGCAAAATCATGGTTCCCCTACGTCCTGCTGGTCGCCGCCGCGATAGCGCTCGACCAGTGGGTGAAATACCTGGTCGAGACCGGCCTCGCCTTTCAGGAAAAGGTCGATCTTGTGCCGTTCCTGGCATTGTATCGCACCTACAACACCGGCATTGCTTTCTCGATGTTTTCGTCCTTCGGCGAAACCGGCCTGGTGGTCATCGCCGCTTTCGTCGTCGCTTTCGTGCTCTATCTCGCCTCCCGCACTCCGCCCGGCCACGTGCTGACCCGCATCGGCTTTGCGCTGATCGTCGGCGGCGCGCTCGGCAATCTGTTCGACCGCGCTACCTACGGTCACGTGATCGACTACATCCTGTTCCACACCCCGGTGTGGTCCTTCGCCATATTCAACCTCGCCGACGCTTTTATCGCGGTCGGCGCAGTGCTGGTCGTCTTCGACGAACTCATCGGTTGGCGGCACGAAGCCAAGCCCTCAAGCGATTGACCTGGCCTTCCGCCGCCATACATTGCCCATTCGAAAAGCCCGAGGAGAAGACATGTCCGAAACCTTCAAAGCCATCCTCGTTTCGCGCGACGCCGAGAAGAAACAGTCGGTCGCGGTGACCGACCTCACCGAAGCCGACCTGATGGAAGGCGATGTCACCGTCGCCGTCGAGGCGACGACGGTGAACTACAAGGATGGCCTTGCCATATCAGGCAAGGCCCCGGTGATCCGCCGCTGGCCGCTGGTGCCGGGCATTGATTTCGCCGGCACCGTCATCTCGTCCTCCCATGCCGACTGGCGCAAGGGGGACAAGGTTATATTGAACGGCTGGGGCGTCGGCGAAACGCATTTTGGCGCCTATGCCGAGCGCGCCCGTGTCAAGGGCGACTGGCTGGTGCCGCTGCCTCAGGGCATGAGCCCGCATGATGCCATGGCGATCGGCACCGCCGGCTACACGGCCATGCTTTGCGTCATCGCTCTGGAACGGCACGGCATCGTGCCCGATCGCGGCCCGGTGGTGGTGACGGGCGCGGCCGGCGGCGTCGGCTCGGTCGCGATCTCGATCCTGTCCAGCCTCGGCTATCATGTCATCGCCTCGACCGGCCGCAGCGCTGAAAGCCCCTATCTGATCGACCTGGGTGCTGCGGAAGTGATTTCGCGCGACGAGCTTGCCCAGCCTGCAAAGCCGCTCGCCAAGGAACGTTGGGCCGGCGGCGTCGATGCGGTCGGCAGTCATACGCTGGCCAATGTCCTTTCGATGACCTCCTATGGTGGCGCCGTCGCCGCCTGCGGCCTGGCCGGCGGCATGGATCTGCCGGCGAGCGTCGCCCCGTTCATCCTGCGCGGCGTTTGTCTGCTCGGCATCGATTCGGTGATGGCCCCAAAAGCGGTCCGCATGGAGGCGTGGCGCCGCATCGGCACGGACCTCGACCTCCAGAAACTCGCCAGCCTGTCCACGACCATTGGCTTCGACGGCATCATCGACGCCGCGCACGACATCGTCGACGGCAAGATCCGTGGCCGCGTGGTGGTGGACATCTGAGCTCTGTCGCCTGCCGTTTTTGCACGAAAGATAGGCAAAAACCGCGCGACCGATAAAATTCGAACGATCGGCCGCAATTTTCCATAATCTCTGTCTGGCAAGGATTTCGCATGGTCACGGAATCCGGCATCAGAGAAACGGAGAGCGCCGAAAGCGTCGACGGGATCGGCCCGCAGGCGCCAAGGCGGCAGCATATCGCAGCGCCGCCACTAGCGCCCGAACTGCCCGCTGCCAATCGTGAAGGCCTGCCGTTCCTGACGCTCGTCGCCATCGTCGTGCTGGCAGGGCTGTCGCATCTGACCGGAGCGCCGATCTTCATCACCGTCGGCCTTTTGGCGACTGGCATGGCCGGACTTGCCGTGCATTTGCGTGCCAGGCGCACGGAGCGTCGCACCGTTGCCCTCCTCGGCGAGACCGCAGCTCGCAGCCGTGCCGAGGTCGAGACCCTGGCCGACCGCATGTGGGAGATGCAGGAGAGCGAGGAACGCTTTCGCGGGCTGATCGACGCGCTTGGCGATCTCGTCGTCCACCGCGACCGTGACGGCCACATCGTCTATGCCAACAAGGTTTTCGCCGATCTTGTCGGAAGCGACCAGCGCGACCTTGCCGGCAGGACTCTGGCCGAACTCGGCATCGACGTCGGCATCGTTCCCGATGCCGCTTTTTCCGACCACGAATGCTTAAGCTCCACCGACGTCGCCATTAGCATGCCGAGCGGCCCGCGCTGGTTCTCATGGATCGAACTGTCCGTGCGCGACAAGGAGAGCGGCGCCGTCTCGCATCGCGCCATCGCCCGCGACATTACCGCGCGCAAGCACGCAGAATCGTCGCTGATCACTGCCCGTGAGCGAGCCGAATATGCGAGCCAGGCCAAATCGCGCTTCCTCGCCACCGTCAGCCACGAGATCCGCACGCCGATGAACGGCATCATGGGCATGGCCAGGCTGCTGGCGGACACCAATCTCTCGCCTGAACAACGGACCTATGTCGGCGCCGTATCGACCTCGGCCAGCGCGCTGCTGGCGCTGATCGAGGATCTGCTCGACTATTCCAAGATCGAGGCCGGCCGCTTTGATCCCGAACCGCAGCCAATGTCGGTGCGCGAGATCGCCGACAACATCATCGAACTCCTGGCGGCTCGCGCCTTCGCCAAGAACATCGGCGTTGGCTGCCATGTCGAACCCGACGTGCCGCAGATGATATCAGCCGATCCTGGAAGGGTCAGGCAGGTGTTGCTCAATCTCATCGGCAACGCCATCAAGTTCACCGACAGCGGCGGCGTGCTGGTGACCGTCGCCCGCACCCGCACCGAAACCACCGATCGCATACGCTTCAGTGTCACCGACACCGGTCCCGGCCTGAGCGAAGACGACCTGGAGCGCATTTTCGAGGAATTCGAACAGGTCGATGGCTCGTCGACCCGCGCGCATGGTGGCGCCGGTCTCGGACTTGCCATCTCCAAGCGCCTGGTGACCGCCATGGGCGGCACGATTTCGGTGTCGAGCCGGCTCGGCCAAGGTTCCGAATTCGTTTTCGAAATCCCCGCAATATCGGCCATCGAAACACCGCAGAACCGCCAGAACGCGCTGTCGGGCCGGCGCGCCGTGATCCTGTCGAAGAACGCCATCGAGGCCGAAGCCATCGCGCGCACCATCCGCGCTAATGGCGGCAAGATCGATCTGGCCGCGACCGCCGCCCAGGCAGCAGCCTTCGCCGAAGGCTGCGACGTGCTTCTGGTCGACGCGGCCATGGAGGAGAGCGACGGCAGGTTGCTCAAGCGCCTTCGCCAGAGCGGCTTTGCCGATTGCGAGGCGATCACGCTGATCGCACCGACCGATCGCGGTATGCTGGGCGAGTTCCGCGCCAGCGGCTACTCCACCTTCCTGGCAAGGCCGGTGCGTGGCGAGACGTTGCTGCGCGTGCTTTTGACCAGCAGCGTACCGGCCCTCACCCAGCCACAGGCGGAAGAGCGCGGCGCGCCATCCGCCGTCGCCGGCCGCCGGCAGGGCCTGTCCGTGCTGATCGCGGAGGACAACGATATCAACGCCATGCTTGCCCGGGCTACGCTGCTGAAGGCCGGGCACCGCGTGAAAGTGGTCGGCAACGGCAAGGCCGCCGTTGAGGCCGTCACTGGCACCGGCCACAAGCATCGCTTCGACGTGGTGCTGATGGACCTGCACATGCCCGTTATGGACGGGCTGGACGCCATCGCCGCAATCCGCCGTCACGAGGAGGAAACCGCCGTGCCGCCGGTTCCGATCATGGTGCTGTCGGCGGACAGTCAGGAAAAGACCCGCCACGCCGTGCTTGCCCACGGCGCCAGCGGCTTCGTCACCAAGCCGCTGGATCCCGACGCGCTTGTCCATGCGGTCGAAGGCCAGGTGGCGGCGTGATCCGCCGAGCTTCCCTTCCAAGTCTCCCGGCGTAACATAGCCGGTTGAAGGATTACCCAGCCGACGAAGTATTGCCGGCAACGCCGTATCACGGTACTGTCACAATCCTGTTGCACCTACACCGTATCCCCGTGCCAAGAGGGATGGCTCGAAGGAGAATCACTCGTGCATACAGTTATGCCGGAATGTGACGCTCGGCCGAACGCCAGCGGTGCTTTGCTCACCGGGCGGAACGTCGATGCCGTCATAAAAGGCGAAGCGCTCGGCCGCATAGGCAACCTCGAAGTGCGGCTCGCCCGCAACGAGGCCGAGATCGCGGCCGCGCAGGAAGTGCGTTACCGGGTTTTCTATGACGAGCTTGGCGCCAGGAAGAACCTGTTCCAGGTGCAGGACCGCCGCGACGCCGATCATTTCGATCCGCTTTGTGATCATTTGCTCGTCTTCGACACCTCGCTGTCGGGTCCCGAGCACCGCCGCATTGTCGGCACCTACCGCCTGCTGCGACAGGAAATTGCGGCAGCGGCCGGCGGCTTCTATTCCGAGGGCGAATTCGAGCTGACCAATCTTATCGCCCGCCACCCCGGCCAGCGTTTCCTCGAGCTCGGCCGCTCCTGCGTCTTGCCGGAATACCGCTCGAAGCGCACCATCGAGGCGCTCTGGCAAGGCATTTGGGCCTATATCAACCATTACGGGATCGGCGTGATGACCGGTTGTGCCTCGTTCCAAGGCACCGTGCCGGCGGCGCACGCCGAAGCACTGACCTATCTCGCCCATCACTGCCGGACGAACTCGGCCTGGGACGTGCGCGCGGTCGCCGGGCGCTACTGTTCCATGGATTTGATGCCGATCGAGGCGGTCAACGCCAAGGCCGCGATCGCGGCGATGCCGCCGCTGGTCAAGGGCTATCTTCGCGTCGGCGCGCGCATCGGCGACGGCTGCGTCATCGACCGCGAATTCTCGACGGTCGACGTGTTCGTGGTGATGCCGGTCAAGGAGATCGGCGCCCGCTACGTCAGCTATTATGGCGGGGAAGCCCAGCGCTTCGCCGCCTGAGTAGGGCAGTAGGGGAATAAGGCAGTAGGGGAGTAGGGGGAGAAAAGGCAACGGCCGGAGTAGGCAATTGCTCTACTTTACCGTGCGTAGCGTATTCCCTACTCCCGTACTGCCCTATTCCCCTACTCCCCTAACTTACGCATCCTTCTCAGCTTGCTCATTCACCGGCCCTGGCTCGACCGGCGCCTCACCAGCCACATGCTTGGGGCCGCCCTTGGCAACGCCGACCATGGCCGGCCGCAGCACCCGCTCTCCGATCGAATAACCCGGCTGCACGACCTGGACCACCGTGTTGGCCGGCACCTCCGGATTGGGCACCTCGAACATCGCCTGGTGGAAATTCGGGTCGAATTTCTCACCTTCCGGCTCGAGCTTCTTCACGCCGTGCCGCTCCAGCGCCGACAGCATGGCGCGCTCGGTGAGCTCGACGCCCTCGATCAGCGCCTTGAAGCCGGCATCGCCAGACGCCTTGGTCTCAGCCGGGATCGCATCCAGCGCGCGGCGCAGATTGTCCGATACCGACAGCATGTCGCGGGCGAAATTGGCAACGGCATAGGCACGCGCGTCGTGCACGTCGCGTGCTGTCCGGCGGCGCAGATTCTCCATCTCGGCCGCGACGCGGAGCGCGCGGTCCTTCAACTCTTCGTTTTCCTTCAACAGCCGCACAAGCGCTTCATAGTCGCCGTCGACGCTGCCTTCCGTGTGTTCGGTGGCAGCCCCTGCCGTCTCGGCTTCATCGGGCGCGCGTTCGTCTTTTGCCTGGTCGCTCATCGCCGTTTCCCGTCATTTCGAATGATGTGGATTTTGTGCCCGATATCGAGGTTTGGCGGCCAAAAATCAAGGGGCAAGCGATACTGGAGAGGCCGCCCGCGCTTCGACGACGCATCATGAAGACCTTTCGATATTAATTCAAATTTTACTGTAACCGCCGGCTTTGCTTGCCAAGATGCTGCGATGGGGGAACCATTCGTCTGCTGGAAGAGTTTCGAAGCCGACACAGGATTTTGAGATGACGACCCGCAACAATGGCGACCGCAACAAAAATGGCGCCCCCAACAATGATGAAAGACGTAAAAGGCTCGCGGCCGGCATCAGAAGCCAGTTCGGCACCGAGGCAACGATGCGCTTTCTGCGTGCGCTGCCGGCGTTCCGGACGGAGAACGACATTCCCGATCGGTTCAAGGAACTGCTCGATCGCCTGGACGGCATCGAGAGCAGCGTAGCCGCCGGTGGCCGCCGGCGGTAGACGAACAGTCACCTGTCATTGCGTGCTGCCGGAACCAAAGCATGACCTTCCACATTGCACCACCTTGCGCGTCGCGCGACAATTACGCGCAGTAACTTGGCGTGATCCCTGCCTTGCGGCGACGGAATGGTCCGTCTATGCTTCCTGATGAACATGATTTCCCCCGAAGCTGTGGCGAACAGCAAACGTGCCTGGTTGAAGATCCTGGCGCGCTACAAGACACCTGACAGGCGGCGCAGCGCCGTCGAGCTTGCCATCACCCTTATCCCTTTTGCCACGCTGTGGGCACTGTCCACGGCTGCCTATGCCCATGGTCATTGGTGGGGTCTGATCCTCATCCTTCCGGCCGCCGGCTTTCTGGTGCGGATCTTCATGATCCAGCATGATTGCGGCCACGGCTCCTTCTTCGCCAACCGCACTGCCGACGACTGGATCGGCCGCGGGCTGGGCATCCTGACTTTGACACCCTACGATTGCTGGCGGCGTGCCCACGCAACTCATCACGCCAGCGCCGGCAATCTCGATGAGCGCGGCACGGGCGACATCAGAACGCTGACCGTTGCCGAATACCGGCAAATGTCCTGGCGCGGCCGCCTTGCCTATCGTCTCTATCGCCATCCGCTCGTCATGTTCGGCCTCGGCCCGATTTGGCTTTTCATCTTTGAGCAGCGACTGCCGGTCGGCATGATGCGAGGCGGCCTCACGCCCTGGGTGTCGTCAATGGCCACCAACGTGGCCATCGCGGTCGCCGCCGCTGCCCTCATCTGGTTCGTCGGCCTCGAAGCGTTCCTGGTTGTCCATTTCCCCATCGTCGTCCTCGCCGGTTCCGCCGGCATCTGGCTGTTCTACGTCCAGCACCAGTTCGAAGAGACCGAGTGGGCAAAGGACTCCGAGTGGGAGTTCCAGCATGCGGCGCTGCACGGTTCGTCATATTACGACCTGCCGCCGGTGCTGAACTGGTTCACCGGCAATATCGGCGTCCATCACGTGCATCACCTCTCCGCCAAGGTGCCGTGCTATCGGCTCCAGGAGGTCCTGAGGGACTATCCGGAACTGCGCGAAATCGGCCGCGTCACGCTTCTCGACAGCCTGCGCTGCGTCAAGCTCGCACTGTGGGACGAGAGCCGCAGCAAGCTGGTATCGTTTCGCGAAGCGCGGATGACAGCGTAAAACGCATGACCCCGAAAATCGAAATCGATTTTCGAGGTCATGCGTAGAATCAAAGTCTACAGCGTCCTTTGCGCGTCCCAAAAGGACGCGCGGCGCTGCAGGGCCGCCGCACCACAGCTGCGGCGGGTTTTCCAGGCCCGACTCAAGCCACCTTGCGTTCGTCGCGCATCAGGATCTCGCCGTGGCGAATCTCGGTGCCGAGCACCTTCAGGCATTCGCGCAATATTCTGGGCCACGCCCGTCCGCCGCACATTCGGCCGGATTCACCTGGTGACCGCATTTATTTCGGGGCGCGAAATAATACGCTCCAAAGTGTGAAACACCGAAAATAAAAGACTGAACCTGTAAGGCGGGTCCGACCAGATGCGGCGATCTGCTCGGCGCAGGCGATCAGCCGGCGCGCACCCGCCGCCAGGAATATTTGGGGCCTTTGGCCTCCGGCTTCTCGGTCGGCTGATAGTACAGCGACAGACCGCCGGTGCGGCCTTCCTCGAGCCGTTTCAAAAGCACCGGATGCGACACTTCGAACTCGTCGAAGCCGAGGCGTAGCATATGCGGTAGCTGGTCGACCAGAACCTGCCCGGTGGCGCGGACCGCGCCCTCGAAATGGTAGCGGCTGCGCAGCAATTCGCCCTTTGAGAAGGAACGGCCGTCACTGAACGCCGGGAAAGCCAACGCTACCAGCGATGTCTGGTCGAGCAGGTCTGCAATTTTTTCGAGTTGGTCGCCGGGCTGCAGCAGCACGCCGAGGCGTTCCTTCGCCGACCGGCGCAGCGCCGGGTCGAGGTCGAGAAACACCTGCAGCGGCAGGATGAAGCGGCCGTTGCCGGACAGTGCGTCGGCACTTTCCGCATGGCTCCACTCGTCCTCGCTAAAACCCGTCGGGGTCCAGAGGCGGGTAACAATCTCTGGCGTCGGTTCGGTCATCAAAAATTCCTAAAGCTCAAAAAGATCCTAAAGCGAAGCGTCGGTCAGGGACTTCTCCAGCCCCGACAAATGGATGCCGCATTCGGTCTTGGCGTGCCCTGCCCAGCGGCCGCTGCGCGCGTCCTCGCCCGGCTGCACCGGCTGCGTGCACGGGAAGCAGCCTATCGACAAATAGCCATAGGCGACCAGCGGATTTTCACGCAGCGCATGCGCGCGCATATAGTTGGCCTGGTCAGCGGTCGTCCAATGCGCCAGCGGATTGATGCGGATGCGCGAGCCGACCGCCTCGAACACCGGAAGCGCTGCCCGCGTCGTCGCCTGAAAACGCTTGCGGCCGGTGAACCAGGCGCGGAACGGCTCGACGCCGCGCGCCAGTGGCTCCACCTTGCGGACATCGCAGCAGGCGTCGGTGTCGGTCTCGTTCAGATTGCCGGTCGGATCGATCCGTTCGAGCGCGGCTTCTTCGGGCGTGATCACCCTTATGTCGGTCAGCCCGAAATCGGCAACGAGCGCGTCGCGATAGCCGAGCGTCTCCTCGAAGTGCTTGCCGGTGTCGAGGAAGATCACCGGCAGCGTCCGGTCGATCTTGGCGATCATGTGCAGCAGCACTGCCGAATCCGCGCCGAAGGACGAAACCGCGGCGATTTCACCGTGAAATAATTCCCGGGCCGACCGCTCGATGATCTCCAGCGGCTTCAGATGACCATAGAGCGCATCGAGCCCCGCCGCTTCGGCGGCGATGCCGGCCTCGACGTCGACGATACGATCAAGCGGCCTTGGCTTCGCCAGCATAGAGCGCCTCCTTGAACGGCGCGGGACCGACACGGCGGTAGGCGTCGATGAATTTTTCGTTTCTGTCGAGCCGGAGGCCGAGATAAGTCTCGACGATCTGCTCGATGGCGTCGGTGATTTCTTCCGACGAGAAGCCGCGGCCGATGATCTCGCCGACCGAGGTATTCTCGTCGGCCGAGCCGCCGAGCGTGACCTGGTAGAGTTCGGCGCCCTTCTTCTCGACGCCGAGGATACCGATATGGCCGACATGGTGATGGCCGCAGGCGTTGATGCAGCCGGAAATCTTCAGCTTCAATTCGCCGATCTCGCGCTGCCGCTCGAGCGAAGCGAAACGAAGCGAGATTTCCTGTGCCACCGGAATGGAGCGCGCCGTGGCCAGCGCGCAATAATCGAGGCCAGGGCAGGAGATGATGTCTGATATCAGGTTTGAATTGGCCGTCGCCAGCCCGATGTCGACCAGAGCGTCGTAGACCGCCTTGAGGTCGGCACGCGCAACATGCGGCAGGATCAGATTCTGCTCGTGGCTGACGCGCAGCTCGTCGAATGCATATTTCTCGGCAAGGTCGGCGACCGCTTCCATCTGGCTGTCGGAGGCATCGCCCGGCGCTTCGCCGATGCCCTTGAGCGAGATCGTCACGGCGGCATAATCGGGATGGCGGTGGGTCACCACGTTCTGATCGAGCCATTCCGAAAAGCTCTTGGAATCGAGGCGGGCAAGCTTGACCGCCCCGTCGCCTTCCGGCCGATCGGTCAAAGCCGGCGGCGCGAAATAGGCATCGATGG
>NZ_SUEO01000146.1:11618-16191 GCF_004962925.1 Mesorhizobium sp.
TCCGCATCCTTCAGCTCCTGCCATTCGGCCTCGACCTGGCGGGTGATCTCCTCGACACCGGTCTCGTGGACGAGGATCTTGATGCGCGCCTTGTATTTGTTGTCGCGGCGGCCATAGAGGTTGTAAACGCGCAGGATCGCCGTGCAGTAGGACAGAAGGTCGGCCTCGGGCAAGAAGTCGCGGATCTTCTTGGCGATCATCGGCGTGCGGCCCTGGCCGCCGCCGACATAGACGGCGAAACCGAGTTCGCCGGCCGCGTTCTTCTTCAAATGCAAGCCGATGTCATGCGTCTGGATGGCGGCGCGGTCGCGCTCTGCGCCGGTCACCGCGATCTTGAATTTCCTCGGCAGGAAAGAGAACTCCGGATGCACCGACGACCATTGGCGCAGGATTTCCGCATAGGGGCGCGGATCGGCGACTTCGTCGGCGGCGGCACCGGCAAAGTGGTCGGCGGTGACGTTGCGGATGCAATTGCCGCTGGTCTGGATGGCGTGCATCTCGACGCTCGCCAGATCGGCCAGGATCGCCGGAATGTCCGACAGCGCCGGCCAGTTGAACTGGATGTTCTGGCGTGTCGTGAAATGGCCGTAGCCCTTGTCGTATTTGCGGGCGATGTGGCCGAGCATGCGCAGCTGCTTGCTGTTCAGAGTGCCGTAAGGCACCGCGATGCGCAGCATGTAGGCGTGCAATTGCAGGTAGACGCCGTTCATCAGCCGCAGCGGCCGGAACTGATCCTCGGTGATCTCGCCGGCAAGCCGCCGCGCGACCTGGTCGCTGAACTCGGCGACGCGGGCCTGGACGAAATCGTGATCGAACTCATCGTAACGGTACATGTCTGGTCTTTCCGGGCGCGTCCGCCCGTTTCATCAATGGTGGTCGTTTACGCCGCCCGAGCGGCTTCCGGGCGCGCCTGCTTGCCCAGGTCGTTGCGGTTGGTGGGGCCGGCGGCGCGGATCTTTTCACGCAGACGCACCGCCTCGATGATGCCGTTGGCGACGGTCACGTCGATCAGATTGACATCGACCACTTCATTGTTGGCATAGGCCGTGGCGCCGATCGCCTCCAGCCGGTCTTCAGCCGCCTTGTCATGGGCGACGTCGGCATGGTCGATGGTCTCGGCCCAGCCGCCATTGGCGTACCAGACGGCTTCGCCATCGGTGAGGCGGTTTGCGGTCAGAACTTTCATCGTTCAGCTCCTTCGGCGGCCGTTTGGGCCGCGCCTTCATGCCTGTGTGCCGCAAGCGGCTCAGAACGTTCAAAGTTGGCGCCGGCGACCGCATCGCCGATGATCGTCATGACCGGGCCGGTAAGGTCGGCGCGGACCTCCAGCGACGGCAGGTCGGCGAGCGTGCCGTGGAAACGGCGGCGGTTGGCAAGGCTGGCATTCTCGACCACGGCGACCGCGGTGTCCGGCGACAGTCCGGCCTCGATCAGCCGGCCGGCGACCTCGGCCGCGACCGAGCGGCCCATATAGACGGCGACCGTGGCGCCGGAAATCGCAAGCTTGGCCCAGTCGGGCAGCGAATTGCCCTTGAGGTCGTGGCCGGTGGTGAACACCATCGACGACGACACGCCGCGCAGCGTCAGCGGCAACTCGAAATCGGCGGCTGCGGCGAAGGCCGCGGTGACGCCCGGAACCACCTCATAGGCGATGCCGGCATCGCGCAGCGCCGCCATTTCCTCGCCCGCCCGGCCGAACACCAGCGGATCACCGGATTTCAGCCGCACGACGCGCTTGCCGTCGCGGCCGAGTTCGATCAGCAGCGCGTTGATCTCGGCCTGGCTCTTGGTGTGGCAGCCCTTGCGTTTGCCCACCGGCAGACGCTCGGCGTCGCGACGGCCCATGGCGACGATCGCCTCCGGCACCAGCGCATCATGGACGATGACATCGGCTTCCATCAGCAGCCGGTGGGCGCGCAGCGTCAGCAGGTCTTCGGCGCCCGGACCAGCCCCCACCAAAGCGACATGGCCCGATGCCGGCGCATTCGAAAGCAAAAGATCGACGGCCGTGTCATGCGCTTGCGAAAGCTGGCCGGCCTCCATGGCGCTCCAGAAGCGGCGGCGGGCATTGCCTTTCGGCAGCAATCTCTCGGCGGTGCCGCGCAACGAGGCGGCAAGCGAAGCAAGCGGCCCGAGCGACGGTGACAGCATGCGGTCGATGCGGCTGCGCAGCATCTGGGCAAGCACCGGGCCTGCCCCTTCCGTGCCAATGGCAATGGCGACCGGCGCGCGGTTGACCAGCGCAGGAGTGAAGAAATCGCACAGCTCCGGCCGGTCGACGGCGTTGACCGGAATGCCCAGCCGGCGCGCATCCTCGGCAACGCGCCGGTCGAGCGCCTCATTGCCGCTGGCGGCAAACACCATCACCGCGCCTTCGAGATGCGCGGCATCGTAGGCGGCAGCGATGTGAATGGCGCCATTCGCGGCGATGAAGGCCAGCAACTCGGCCTCGGCAGCATCGGCTATGATGCGCAGCGCCGCGCTCGATTGGCCGATCAGCCGCGCCTTGGCCAGAGCCTCCTCGCCGCCGCCGATGATGGCCACGGCTTCGCCCTCGACCCGCATGAAGACGGGAAAGGCGTTAAGCTTGGGGGTAGCCTGCGGCATGGCGAGTGGAATCCTGAATACGCTGTCAGTTTTACGCGCGGGAGCGAAAAAGCAGAAGGAAAGCACTCGCGCATCGCTTCGTGCGAAGCAATCGCTTTTCTGCAAGCACCAAAGGCAGGAGAAAAAAATTCCACACCCACGAGTGGAGCGGATCCAAGCCGCTGTTGCGGGCCTTGATCTGCGGCGGTTCTAGCAACAAGCGAGGTATATTACAAAACACGTTTTTCTAAATTCTACCAATCTAGTAGACTAAAGCTGCGATGCGCGGAACACCGGAACATTCCTGCCTCGACGCGCGTTTGCCCTGCGAATCCGAGCCTGGCTGTTCAGCTGCGGCAATGGCTCCAGAGACGGGCCTAGAAAACTATGAAAAACAGAAAAAAGGAGCGCTCCGTGAACAACCTCAAGCTGAAACGCGGATTGTGGATCGTGGTGGCCGACGGCGAGAAGGCGCTGTTCCTCGAGAACCGTGGCGACACCCAATATCCCGACCTCCAAGTCGTGCAGGAGATGGAACAGGCAAATCCGGCGACCCGAGAGCAGGGCTCGGACCGCCCCGGCCGCTACAGCGACGGCCCTTCCGTCCACCGCAGCGCAGTCGAGGACACTGACTGGCATCGCCTCGGCAAGGAGCGTTTCGCCGACGAAATTGCCGAGCGGCTGTACAAGCTTGCGCACCGCGGCGCCTTCAAGGAAATGGTGCTGATCGCACCGCCGCAGGTGTTAGGCGACATGCGCCGAAAACTGCACAAGGAAGTTGCCGAGAAAATCACCGTGGAAATTCCGAAGACACTGACCAACCACACCATCATCGATATCGAGAATCTGCTGCAGGCGGCCTGATCGCTGGCATTAGGCGCGCCAGCCGTTTCTTTTTTGCAGCAACGTTGCCAGCCTCGAAGCGGCTTGCCTTCTGCCATCCTTGTCATCGATTTCATGGCATTGTGGGTTGCCTCGCGGCCATCCGAGCCCCCATATTGCCAAAGCGGCGGCGTTTTGGCGACGCATATCCGACATCGTGATTTTTGAAAGGCGCTCCATAGACCATGCCGCATGACACGCCCCTTATCGCCACCATCGTCGCCGGTCTGGGGCTGGCTTTCGTCTTCGGCGCAATTGCCAATCGCTTCCGCATCCCGCCGCTGGTCGGTTACCTTATCGCCGGCGTGCTGGTCGGGCCGAATACGCCGGGCTTCGTCGCCGATGCCGGCCTCGCCAATGAACTCGCCGAAATCGGCGTGATCCTGCTGATGTTCGGCGTCGGCCTGCATTTCTCGTTGAAGGATTTGTTGTCGGTCCGCGCCATCGCCGTGCCCGGCGCCATCGTGCAGATCGGCTTCGCGACAGCGCTCGGCGCCATTCTTGCCTGGATGCTCGGCTGGTCGATGGGCGCGGGGCTGGTGTTCGGGCTGGCGCTTTCCGTCGCCTCAACCGTGGTGCTGTTGCGCGCCTTGCAGGAACGGCGGCTGATCGAGACGGAGCGTGGCCGCATCGCCGTCGGCTGGCTGATCGTCGAGGACCTGGCGATGGTGCTGGCGTTGGTGCTTTTGCCGGCGTTGGCTGGCGTGCTGGGCGGCCAGCAGCAAGTGGAGACCCATAGCAGCCTGCTGTCGCTGCCGGCCAGCTACGGCATTTGGGGTGTCGTCGGCGTGACGCTGGCCAAGGTCGCGGCCTTTGTCGTCGTCATGCTGGTGGTCGGGCGCCGGGTCATCCCTTGGATCCTGCACTACGTCGCCCATACCGGGTCGCGTGAATTGTTCCGGCTGGCGGTGCTTGCCATCGCGCTTGGAGTCGCCTTCGGCGCGGCCAAGCTATTCGGCGTCTCGCTGGCGCTGGGCGCTTTCTTCGCCGGCATGATCATGAGCGAATCCGAACTCAGCCATCGGGCGGCCGAGGAATCGCTGCCGCTGCGCGACGCCTTTTCCGTGCTGTTCTTCGTTTCGGTCGGCATGCTGTTCGACCCGTT
>NZ_SUEO01000147.1:0-8421 GCF_004962925.1 Mesorhizobium sp.
CTCCTCGACATCGTGCCCAAGGCGCTCGAGGGCGGACACCGTCGCCAGCACCGTGGCCTTGACCTCTGGGTCGATGGCCGTGCTGTTTGGCGGCGTAGCCGTAAAGCCGACGCGCAGTTTCCTCGGCGCGCGCGCAGCGCGGCGAGGTTGCGCCTGCCGAGCTTGTCGAGGCGGCCATTACCATGATCGAGCGGCTCAACCCGGCGCTGAACGCGGTGGTCCACCGCCTCTACGACATGGCGCGGGCTTCGGCTGAAACGGTCGACAGAAGCGCGTCCTTTGCCGGCGTACCATTCCTGCTCAAGGAGCTGGCCTCGTCCTGGACCGGCGCGCCGAACACCAATTCCTGTTCATTCCTCAGGGATGTCGTCGCCGACTTCGACACCGAGGTCGTGCGCCGCATGAAGGCGGCGGGCCTGGTGCTTGTCGGCAAATCCAACGCGCCCGAGAATGGCTGGTCGATCACCACGGAACCAAAACTTTACGGCGCAACGAAAAACCCTTGGGAGAACGGCATCACGCCAGGGTTCGAGCGGCGGCGCGGCGGCGGCCGTCGCCGCGCGCATGGTGCCGATCGCCGAGGCCAGCGATGGCGCCGGCTCGATCCGTATCCCGGCCTCCTGCTGTGGCATCGTCGGCCTAAAGCCGTCGCGCGGACGCGTCAGCCTGGCGCCCTTCGGCGACTATTGGTATGGCGGCGCCTATTTCCTGTGCTGCTCGCGGACGGTGCGCGAAGGCGGAGCTAGGCCTCAGGCCAGCTCGACGGTCCGCCCTTCCTCGATGCTTTGCTCCGCGGCAAGCACGATGCGCAAACTGTTGACCGCGGCATCCATTTGCTCGGTCAGATCAAGATCCTCGCGGATGGCGCGCAGGAAGAATGCCTGCTCGCGGTCGCAAAGCTCCTGGTGGCCGGGTTCGTCCTCCATGCTGACGATCTCGTCCGGCTTACTGAAATTCTTGTCGCCGTCCACCTGTGCATAGTGGATCTTGAGCGCATCGGTCTTGGTGTGCCGGTCGATATCGGCTGAATCAGACACCTCGGCCAGTTCGGCTGCGTTGCTCGCCTGCTGGCCGGCGACGATCGAGACCGCACCCTTCGGCCCAACCACGTCCTTCACGAAATAGGCCGTCTCGCTCATCATCGGACCCCAACCCGCCTCGTACCACCCGACCGAGCCGTCATCGAAGGTGACATGCAGATGGCCATAGTTCTGCTTGGCGGCATCCGCCCACAATTTCGCGCCGATGCCGTGCACGCGGACCGGCTTGGCGCCGGTCAGCTGGCACATCACGTCGATATAGTGGACGCCGCAATCGACGATCGGGATCAGCGAATCGATCAGGTTCTTGTGCCAGTGCCAGGCGCTGCCGCTGCTCTGCTGGTTGAGGTTGAGCCGCATGACCAGCGGCTTACCGAGCGTCTTGCCGACCTCGATGAACTTGATCCACGACGGGTGGACGCGCAGGATGTAGCCGAGCACCAGCTTGCGGTTCTTGGCACGCGCCGCGGCAACAACCTTTTCGGCATCCTCGATATTGGTGGCGAGCGGCTTTTCCATGAACACATGACAGCCGGTGTCGATCGCCTTCAGCGCATATTCGGCATGCGTGTTGGGCCAGCTGTTGATGGAAACGGCATCCGGCCTGGTCTGCTTCAGCGCGAGGTCAAAGTCCTCGTAGAGCGGATAGCCGGCTAATTCCGATGGGATCTTTGTGTTGCTCTTGATCGTGCGGCTCATGATGCCGACGATCTCGAAACCGTCCAAGCGATGGTAGGCGCTGGCATGCGACGCGCCCATATTGCCAAGACCAACCACCAGCACTTTCACCTTGTCGGCCAAAGCCACCTCCCTTTTTTGATTTGATTGGGGCGGCGATGCAGTCGCCGCCCATAAGAATTGCCGAGCGCGCTACTTGACCGCGGAGTCGAACAGATGCGCCTTGATCTTCTCGACGTCGAGCGCGGCAAAGCCCTCCGACAGTTTGTAGCCGTCGGCATCGGCCTTGACCTTGGCTTTGTCGAAGGTATTGGCGGGGCCGATCAGCTCGTTGGTGCAGACGTCCTCGGCCTTCACCGGACTGGTGATCTGGCCGATCTTGTGGATCTCGTCGAAAAAGCCCTGCCAGCTCGCCATGTCGTGCGAGCCCCAGCCTTCGCGCTTGTCCATGTCGCCGCGGAAGACGTTGATCTGCTGCAGGATCGAGGTGGTGCCGAGCTCGGGCCCGAGATTCTTGGCCAGCGTCGGGAACTGCTCGAACACCGCTTCGACGGCCGCGCGTGGATTCTGGTAGCCGAACTCCAAGCCCATCGCCCAGCCGCGCAGGTACTTTTCAAGGAATGCCTTGCGGTCGGGATCCCCCAGATCGGCCGCACGCACGACGAAAGTGTTTGCCGGCAACTTCGAATTCTGCACGCCGAGCCAGTATTCGAAGTCGAGCCCTTTGGCGATCCACTCGGCGCGCAGCCCTTCCCATGACAGGGCGGCGTCGCCCTGGCCGCCGGCCAGCGCGGTGCCCCAAGTCGGCCAGCCAGCCTCGACATACTTCACCTTCTTGATGTCGACGCCTTGCGCTGCCAGCAGCGGATCGGTGATCGACTGCCAAGCGGCAGAGCCGAGCAGGATGGTCTTGCCCTCGAGCTTCCTGAGGTCGTTCGATCCCTCGCCCTTGCGGAAGGCGAAGCTGAACGTGTCGCGCGCGCCCATGTGGAACACGGATTTGAGCTTCATGCCGTTCTGGATAGCGAAGGAGAAGACGCCGGGCGAAGGGAAGCCCATGTCGGCCTGGCCGACATCGACGAACTTCACCGTCGCGGTGCCGTCCGACGGTCCCGGCTGCATGTCGGTGTCGAGATCGCCGAAATAGCCTGCTTTCTTGGCGGCCCAATAGGGATAGTCGTCGAGCACTTCGAGCGTGCCGCGCGGCGAGATCCAGGTGAATTTTTCATAGGCCTCAGCCTGCGCCCTCAAGCCCGAGGCGCCGAGCGCCGTGGCCGTCACTAGGCCGGCGCCGGTGACTTGCAGGAAGTAGCGGCGGCTGATCCCTGCGCTATGGCTGATTGAACTTTCTTTGGTCATGGCATTCCCCTTTTTGTTGATTGCTTTGCCCTGACGCCCGCCTCCCGGGCGCCTTTATCACCTCTGTGCTCACGCCTCCCAGCTCGCCCACTTCTTGCCGATCAGGAAGAACAGCACGTAGATCAGGATGCCGAGGGTCGAGAGGATCAGCACCACCGCGAAGAACTGCGGCATCTGGATCATCGACGAATAGGTGGTCAGCCGGTTGCCGAGGCCGAAGCCGCCGCCGACCATCTCGGCGCCGACCGCTGTCAACAGCCCGAAGATCGCACCGATCATCAGGCCGACGAGGATCATCGGCAGCGCCATAGGCGCCCGGATCTTCCAGAATATCTGCAAGGTGCTGGCGCCATAGGAACGCGCCAGTGCGATCTTGGCGCTGTCGACGCGGCGAAAGCCGGTCGCCGCATTGATCATCACCATCGGGCCGGCGGCGAGCGCGACCGCGATGATGCGCGGCGTGTAGCCGAAGCCGAAACGCAGGATCAGAAGCGGCACCAGCGCCAGCATCGGCGTGGTGACCAAGAGCAGGATGTACGGCGCCACGATCTTCTCGGCGAACGGGAACTGCGTGATCACCGCAGCCATCACCAGGCCGACGATGGCGCCGATCGAAAAGCCGGAAACAAGTTCCACCAGCGTGTAGCCGAGATGCGGCGCAATCAGCGGGAACTCGTCGAACAGCGCATAGGCTATCGCGCTTGGCGCCGGCATGATGTAGTGCGGCACATTGAACAGCCGCAGCGCCAGCTCGATGCCGCCGATGATGATCACCGCAACGGCGATGATAGCCGCGACCTCGGCGCCCGACCTGATGCCGGGGCCGCTGGCGAAGGCCGAAAGATTGGTCAGGCTGACCTCATGCCCGTCGCCCGTCTTGGTCTTGGAAAATTCCGGGATAGTGTCGCCTCCGCTCACGGCCTGATCCTCACAATTTCGGCGTTGCCGCGCTCCCGCGCCTTCGGCCGTACACGCTCGCCGACAATGTCCATCTTGATCGTGTTGGTGAGGTCGAAGACTTCCTTCGTCGCCATGATCTCCAGCGAGCGCGGGCGTGGGAATGGCACGCGATATTCCTTGGCGACACGCCCCGGCCGCGCGCTCAGCACCACGACCCTGTCGGAAAGGAAGATCGCCTCCTCGATGCTGTGGGTGATGAAGACGATGGTGGTCTTCGTATCGAGCCAGATCTCCTCGACGAGACGGTTCATCTCCTCGCGGGTAAAACTGTCAAGCGCGCCGAAAGGCTCGTCCATCAAAAGCACGGAGGGCTTCAGCGCCAGCGCCCGCACGATCGCCGCACGCTGCTGCATGCCGCCCGAAAGCTCGCGCGGAAACTTGCCGCCGAAGCCGTCTAGCCCGACGCGGTTGACGAGATGCGCGATCCAGGCGCGATCCGGCTTCTCGCCCTTGATCTCGAAAGGAAAATGGATGTTGGCGTCGAGATTGCGCCAGGGCAGCAGGTTTGCCTCCTGGAAGACGATGCCGATATCCGGATGCGGCCCGGTGATCTCCTTGCCGTCGAGCCGGATTGTCCCGCTGGACAGACGATGCAGCCCGGACATCGACCACAGAAGCGTGGTCTTACCGCAGCCGGAAGGGCCCACGATCGAGACAATTTCATTGGCGTGGACGTCGAGGCTGCAGCGGTCTAGCGCCAGAAGGTCGCCGGAAGCCGTATGATAGATCTTGGTCGCGCCCTGCACGCCAAGCTTCGGGGTTTTTGCATTGCCCGCGTTCATGCGCCCCTCGGAGATTGCGCGATGATCCAGTGGGTCATCCGTCCGTAAAAATCAGTCTGTAACTATCCTACTTTACTGTCAAGCAGCGACCGCTGCTCTGGTCAGAGGGATCGTTTGTGCCAAGGCTACTTCCTTGTTTCAGCTAGTTTTTCTATTTCTTGAAAAGCTTGTTGCTTTCCTACATACTTCGGAAACCGGCCGCGTGAGGCGGAGCAGGCAAGCGGTGCGCAAACATGGTAGAGGTCGAGTCCCACGAACATCAGGGGAATGATTCATGACCGAAGCTGAAGGCCATGCACGACTGACTTCGGATGGCGAGCCGGATACACGCGATCATGTCAGGCGCATCCCCGACATCATCTCGCTGGTCAAGGACTCTTACGGTGAACTGCGCCCGGCGGAGCGGCGCGTCGCCGATGTCGTGCTCGACGACGTCAGGTTCGCGGTCGATGCTTCCAATGCCGTACTCGCCCAGCGCGCCGGGGTGAGCGAACCGACCGTGACCCGGTTCTGCCGCGCCATCGGCTGCGAGGGCGTGCGCGATTTCAAGCTGAAGCTGGCGCAGAGCCTCGTCGTCGGCGCGCTCTATCTGAGCAAGCCGCCGCCCACCAGCAACGACAATGGCATGCCGTTCTGGAATGCCGTGTTCGGCGAGGCGCGCCGGGCGCTGCAAGAAGCAGAACGGCAGCTCGATCCGGCGCAGCTGGTGAAGGCGGCCGAGCTCATCGCCAAGGCCCGCCAGGTCACGGTGTTCGGCCTCGGCGGCAGCTCCTCGGCGCTGGCGCAGGAAACCCAATACCGGCTGTTCCGCTACGGCATCACCGTCAGCGCCCAGTGCGATCCCTATCTGATGCGGATGACCGCCTCCACCTTGAAGCCCAGCGATCTAGTGATCGCCATCTCGGCAACGGGGCGCACGCGCGAAGTGATCGAGGCGGTGGAACTCGCCAAGCACTACCGCGCCAACGCGATCGGCGTGACCGCGCCCGACACCGATCTGGCGCGCGCCTGTGACGTCAGGCTGACGGTGGCGGTGCCCGAATATCCCGACACGCTGAAGCCGACGGCGTCCCGCTTCGCCTTCCTGGCCGCGATCGACCTGATGGCCGTGGCGGCCGCCTACAAGCTCGACGGCTCGGCCCGCGAGACGGTTCGCCGCATCAAATACAACGCCCAGATCCACAGGACGGGTAAGGAGATGGAACCGCTCGGGGATTGACGGGCGCCACGTCCCTTCTCCCCTTGTGGGAGAAGGTGGCCGAGCGAAGCTCGGTCGGATGAGGGGTGTTCCAGCTTGGAACCACCGGCGCTCCGTCCAGCACCCCTCAACCGTCTTGGCGCTGCGCGCCAATCCACCTTCTCCCACAAGGGGAGAAGGAAAAACCGGGCGGCGCCGACTTGAAAAGATAGAAGGACCACAGATGCTCGACATGGCACCATCGAAACAGGCGGCGACCTGGCTTTCTTCCCTCTCCCGCGCACTCGAAGCGGGCGACGCCGAGGCCGCGACCAATCTGTTCGCCGAGGACTGCTATTGGCGCGACCTGCTGACCTTCACCTGGAACATCAAGACGATGGAAGGCCGCGCGGCGATCCGCGACATGCTGAAAGCCACGCTGGCGACGGCACAGCCGACTGCCTGGCAACTCAGTGGCGAGGCGAGCTCGGATGAAGGCATCGTCGAAGCCTCGTTCACTTTCGACACGGCATCGGCGTGGGGTCAAGGCATCATGCGTCTGCAGGACGGCCGGTGCCAGACGCTGTTCACGGCGATGACCGACCTCAAGGGGTTTGAGGAGCGCAAGGGGCCGGCGCGGCCGCTGGGTGTCCGCCACAAGGCCGATCCGGACCGCGAGACTTGGGCAGAGGCGAGGGCGCGCGAGACGCGTGAACTCGGCGTCGGCCAGCAGCCTTACTGCCTGGTCATCGGCGGTGGCCAGGGCGGCATCATGTTGGGCGCGCGGCTGCGGCAGCTCGGCGTGCCGGCCATCATCATCGAGAAAAACGCTCAAGCCGGTGATTCCTGGCGCAACCGCTATCGCTCGCTCGTGCTGCACGACCCGGTCTGGTACGACCATCTGCCCTACATCCCGTTTCCGGAAAACTGGCCGGTGTTCACGCCCAAGGACAAGATGGGCGACTGGCTGGAAATGTATACGCGCGTCATGGAGCTCAATTACTGGACCTCCACGAGATGCGTCAGCGCCAGCTATGACGAGGCCGAAAAGGTCTGGACGGTCGAAGTCGATCGCGCCGGCCAGCGCATCACGCTGAAGCCGAGGCACATCGTCTTCGCCACCGGCGCCTATGGCCCGCCGAGGCGGATCGACCTGTCGGGCGCCGAGGCCTTCCAGGGCGAGATCCTGCATTCCAGCCAGTATTCCAGCGGCGAGAAATTCCGCGGCAGACGCGTCGCCGTCATCGGCGCGGCAAGTTCGGGGCACGATGTCAGCGTCGACCTCTGGGAGAGCGGTGCTGAGGTAACCATGATCCAGCGCTCGCCGACCACGGTCGTCAAGTCCGACACGCTGATGGAGGTCGGCTTTGAGATCTTTTCGGAAAAGGCGCTGGCGCGCGGCATCACCACCGAGAAGGCCGACATGATCGTCGCCTCGACGCCGTTCGCGCTGCTGCCGCAAAGCCAGCGGGCGCTCTACGACATCATCAAGGCGCGTGACGCGGCCTTCTACGGCCGCTTGCGCGGCGCCGGCTTCGCCATCGATTTCGGTGACGACGAGACCGGACTGCTGATGAAGGCCTACCGCACCGGCTCGGGCTACTACATCGATGTCGGCGCTTCGGATCTGATCATCAACGGCGAGATCGGCGTCCGCAGCGGCGTCGGAATCAAGTCGCTGACGCCGACAGGGATCCTCTTCGACGACGGCACCGAGCTGGCGGCCGAAATTATCATCTCCTGCACCGGCTATCAGTCGATGAACGAGACGGTGGCGGCGATCGTCTCGCGTGAGGTCGCCGACAAGGTCGGCCCGTGCTGGGGGATTGGCTCGGGCGTGAAAGGCGACCCCAGACCATGGCAAGGCGAATTGCGCAACATGTGGAAGCCGACGGCGCAGGAGGCGCTGTGGTTCCACGGCGGTAATCTGGCGCTGTCGCGCTTCTATTCGAAATTCGTTGCGCTGCAGATCAAGGCGAGGATGGAAGGCATTGCGACGCCGGTGTATGGGGCGCCGGGGTGAAGCTGTAATCTCCCCCCTTGAGGGGGAGATGCCAAGTTTTGGCAAGGAGGGCAGGCCAGAGGGGTCGCCGCGCGTCGAGCACCAACCTCCATCCGTTGCAGGAAGGTGAGCCCGGCCGAACCGACCCCCTCTGTCGCCTTCGGCGACATCTCCCCCTCGAGGGGGGAGATCACCCACGCCCGAAATGCCTGGCCACCACATCGATATGCGTGTCATGCGCATGGGCTTGGAAGCGCTCGGTATCGCTGAGATCGTTAGCCGCCTCGTTCGGCCACCAGGTACCGCCAATCACGATGCCATCTGAAACCAGCCTCTGCTCGGCGACCAGCGAGGCGCCGACCGCATCGACAAAGGTGAAACTGCCCGGGCGCAGCCGCAGCACCGCGATATCACCGACGGCAC
>NZ_SUEO01000147.1:8431-9337 GCF_004962925.1 Mesorhizobium sp.
ACCCTAAGCGCGCCAAGCTCGGGCCTTGCGATCGCCTCGGCTGGCCGCTGCGTCGCCGCGCGCAGCACCTCGACGAGCGGCATGCCGAGCGCCAGCAGCTTCGACATGCAGACCAGAATGTCGAAGGCCGGGCCGTCGACGCAGTAGAGATGCACGTCGCTGCTGATCACATCAGGCGCCAGCCCCTCGCTGAGCATCGCCTTGGCGACCTCGAAATCGAACGAGCCCATGCCGTGGCCGATATCGAAGATGACACCGCGCTCGCGCGCCAGCCGCATGTCGGGCCGCACGGCGCCCGAGGCGAAGATCGGCGCGTTGGGAAACGGCCGGAAGCAGTGGGTGAGAATGTCGCCCTTGCGCAGCCGCGGCAGCACTTCCGAGCGGCCAGGCGGCGGCTCGTCGATATGCGCCATCAGCGGCAGGCCGGCCTGGTCGGCGGCCTCGAGTGCCAGATCGACCGGGGCGATGCCGCTGGTGCCGCCGGCATGGCGACCCGAGCGGACTTTCACGCCGACAACCACGTCTGCGTGCTCGCGCACCGCCGCCACCGTCTCGCGCGGTTCGCAGAGCCTGAGGTCGCTGCACTCGCCGACCGAAACGGTCTGCGAGAAGCCGAAAATGCCGGCAAAGGAAATGTTGACATAGGCCAGGATGCGGACTTTCGAGCGCTCGATGACGTGGCGGCGAAAGCCGAGGAAGTTGCCGGCGCCGGCACTTCCCGCGTCGATGAACGTGGTGGTGCCGCTCTTGGCGGCGAGGCGGTCGGCATCGACGCCGAGCGAGGTGCCGCCCCAATAGACGTGGCTGTGCAAATCGATGAGGCCGGGCGCGACGATGGAGCCGGTGGCATCGATGACGCGCGCGGCACGCTCGAAGGGAATGTCGACATCGATCGCGGCGATGCGG
>NZ_SUEO01000147.1:9347-14161 GCF_004962925.1 Mesorhizobium sp.
GGCCAGATCGCGTTGCGCGTCGAGGCCGGACGCCGGATCGATGAGGCGGCCGCCCTTCAGCAGGAGATCAAATTGCATCGGCGTCCGCCTCCGTTCCGTTAGAGCAGTTCCGGTTCCTGGGAACCGTAACTCGCTCTACCTATTTGTTTGCCGCATTTATGCGGACGCCAAATGATTCCATTTGGCTGCAAAATGCTCTCAGACCGGTCTGTAGGCGACGGCTTCGACCTCGATCTTGATGTCGATCATCAGCCGCGACTCGACCGTGGTGCGCGCCGGCGGATCCTTTGGGAAATGCCTGGCATAGACGGCATTGAAGGCGCCGAAGTCGCGCGCGTCCTCGAGCCAAACCGTCGTCTTGACCACGTCGTCCATGGTGCAGCCGGCCAGCGCCAAGGCTGCCTTGACGTTGGAAAGCACCTGCTCGGTCTGCTCGGCGATGCCGCCCTTGACCACCACGCCGTCGTTGCCGACCGGCACCTGGCCGGAGACATAGACCATATCGCCGGCCCGGACCGCCGGCGACAGCGGCACATGGGATGTTCCAAAACACTGCTTGGGCAAGGAAGGCCTCCTGTTCAAAAAACATCGGCGCTTTGCCTTCCGGCAATCGCCGCCTAGCCCGCGCGGTTTGGGCTCTTTCGCTACTCCGGTTTGCCCGTTTCCCACCGGAAGGTCTACGCCTGTCCCAGCGATTCTCATACAGGCCGTGTTGGAAAGCAACATTTTTTGGAATTCATGTTGCTTTATTACAAGAGCATCAGCATCCTGCTAGACGAGCGATTGCGTCATGACGTCCGGCAGGCGAGGATTGGCGAGGAAAGAACGAGGAGCCGCATGATCGATTTCGGTGGTCGCAGCGTGGTCGTGACTGGCGCGGCCGGCGGCGTCGGCGGCGCGCTGGTCGCCGTCCTCTCTGCATGCGGGGCCAGGGTGGTCGCTTGCGATCGCGAGGGCACCGAGTTGACCGGCGCCGGCATAGAAGAGGCGCATCATTTTGACCTGCTCGATGACGACGCCGTGACGGCATTTGCCAAGCGCATTGGCGAAGGCGCTGCACCGGCGGCCGTCATCTCCAACGCCGGCTGGACGCGGGCGGAAACGCTCGCCGATGTCTCGACGGCAGCCCTCGATCGCGAAATGGATCTGAATTTTCGCAGCGCCGCACTGCTGTCGCAGGCACTGCTTCCCGTCATGCGCAACCAGCCGCAAGGCGCCGCCTTCGTGTTCATCTCCTCGGTCAACGCACAGGCCCATTTCGGCAACCCCGCCTACGCTGCCGCCAAGGCAGCGCTCAACGCCTGGATGCGCGCCATCGCCACCGAGGAAGGCCGCAACGGCATCCGCGCCAACGCCGTCATTCCCGGCTCGATCCGGACCGGGGCGTGGGAACACCGCCTTGCCAACAAGCCGGAGATCCTCGCCGCCGTCGGCAAGCTCTATCCCTTGGGAAGGCTGGTCGAACCCGTCGAGGTCGCCCGCGCCGCGGTATTCCTGGCGTCGCCCTTTGCCAGCGGCATCACAGGCACGACCCTGAATGTCGATGCCGGCCTGATGGCCGGCAATCTGCCGTTTCTGGACCAGATCGGCGGCTGAGCGGATCAAGTCGAGCCTTTAACCGACCGAAACACCGCAACACAGGGGAGCAAAAGTGACCTTCGACAAGAACCCGTTTCCGCCCGGCGACGCCGACCGCCATGCGCTTTGGGAAATGCTGGTGCGGCGCGACATCGACGCTTTCCTCGGCCAGGACTGGGCGATGGTCGAGGATGATTTCGTGGCCTCGTGCTTCTTCGGCATGCACGCCCATTTCCTCAGCGATGCGGATGCCTGGCGGCTGCAGTTCCCGACGCTCACCTCCTACCGCGACGAGTGGCTGCGCCAGGCCAGGGAAACCGCAGCGACGAAATTCGCCGAACCGCTGCGCGAGGCGCTGTTTCGCATCACCAACATGCGCGATATCGACGTCGACGGCGACCGCGCCGTGCTGCACAAGAAGTTCAACGGCTCGATCGCCAAGCCTGACGGCAGCGCCGAGAGGCTGAAATGGCAGACCCTCTATTTCTGCACCAAGGTGCAGGGAAGCTGGAAAATATCGGGCTTCGTCGGCTACATGCCGCACCCGCTCGGCAGTTAGAAGCCGGCCATCACGACGATGCCGGAACCTTTTGATGCCAGCGGGACAGCGCCCCCCTCTGTCCTGCCGGACATCTCCCCCATTGGGGGAGATCGGCCGTCATCCCGGCTTTCGCCAATCTCCATCGTTGCAGAAGTGAGCGGGGCGCTGAAGCTGCCAATCTCCCCCCTCGTGGGGGAGATGCCCGGCAGGGCAGAGGGGGGCGCGAAGGATCGCTACAGAACGGCTTTAGTTCTGCCGTTCAGCGATCAATCCGCGTCGACAGGATGATCGAGGACGATGTCCGCTCGACCCCATCCATCGCGCCGATCTGGTCGAGAAGCGTGTCGAGATCCTTGATCGACGGCGCATCGACGATGACGATCATGTCGAAATTGCCGCTCACCGAATGCAGCGTCCGCACCGGCGGCAGCGCCTGCAGGCTGCGCACGACCTTGTCGGCAAGCTTGGGCGTGACGGTGAGCAGGACATGCGCCCGCACCAGTCCCTGTTCGTAGTCCGGCGAAAGCCTTACGCCATAGCCGGCGATGATGCCGCGCTGTTCCAGCCGCTCGATCCGGCTTTGCACCGTTGTTCGCGACACGCCGAGCCGCCGTGCCAGCTCGGCCGTCGAGGCACGCGCATTCGCCCGCAGCAGGGAAAGCAGAGCCTGTTCGGCGTTACTAAGCACTTTCGACGAACCTCATCGGCATTTTGATCAACAAGACACTTCGTTTCGCACAATTCCACGCTTCCTTTCGACAGGCAAGCTGCGATTCTATCGTCTTGAGCAATCCAATGCATGTCGCCCAAAAGTGCGCAGCGGTTTTGGGATAACGACATGCATAGACAAAGGCCTGAAGCGCCACGCGCTTCAGGGGCGAGGGAACCGGTCATGAAGAAAATCATTGTTGTTGGCGCCGGCAAGATCGGCTCGACCATCGCCGAGATGCTGGCTTCCACCGGCGACTATCACGTCACCCTCGTCGACCGCTCGGCCGCACAGCTCGGCGCGGCCGAATTGCCCGATACGGTCGAAACGCTCGAACTCGATATCGAAGCATCAGGCACGCTCGAAGCGGCCTTGGCCGGCAAGTTCGCGGTGCTCAGTGCCGCACCCTTCCATCTGACCACACGCATCGCCGAAGCGGCGGCCAGCGCCGGCGTGCATTATCTCGACCTGACCGAGGACGTCGTCAGCACCAGGCGGGTCAAGGAACTGGCGCGCTCCGCCAACAGCGCCTTCATTCCGCAATGCGGGCTGGCGCCCGGCTTCATCTCGATCGTCGCCAATGATCTCGCCAGCCGCTTCGACTCTCTGGAAAGCGTGCGCATGCGGGTCGGCGCGCTGCCGCAATACCCGTCGAATGCGCTGAACTACAATCTGACCTGGAGCACGGACGGCGTCATCAATGAATATTGCGAGCCTTGCGAGGCGATCGTCGAGGGCGAGCTGATCGAGGTGCCGCCGCTGGAGGAGCGCGAGGAATTCTCGCTCGACGGCGTCACCTACGAGGCGTTCAACACGTCGGGTGGGCTCGGCACGCTGGCCGAGACGCTGAAGGGCAAGGTGCGCACGCTGAACTATCGCACCATCCGCTACCCCGGCCACGCCGCGATCATGAAGGCGCTGCTCAACGATCTCGGCCTGCGCCACCGCCGCGACGTGCTGAAGGACATTTTTGAAAGCGCCCTGCCGGCGACGTTGCAGGACGTGGTCATCGTCTTCGTCACCGTCAGCGGCCGCAAGAACGGCCGTCTGCTGCAGGAGACCTACGCCAACAAGATCTACGCCAAGCGGGTCGGCGAAATGGTGCGCAGCGCCATCCAGATCACCACCGCCTCCGCCATCTGCGCGGTGCTCGATATGCTGGCCGACGGCACCTTGCCGGCGAAGGGTTTTATCAAGCAGGAGGACATCGCGCTCGACGCCTTCCTCGCCAACCGCTTCGGCCACGCCTATGCGCAGCATGAGATGGTTAGCCGGCTGGCGGGATGAGCCGGCCGAGCTTGTAACTTCCCCCTTGAGGGGGAGATGGCCGGCTGGCCAGAGGGGGTCGGTTCGACAGGATGCGACCTCTTTGTGACAGATGGAGGTTGGCGCTTCACGCGCGGCGACCCCGTCTGCCGCCTTCGGCGACATCTCCCCCTCAAGGGGGGAGATCACGCGCTCAACACCCCGCCTCAAACATGCAGCGCGTGCCCCATCGCCTTCAGCGCCGCTTCCTGAAAACCTTCGCCTTGCGTCGGATGAGCGTGGATGGTGCCGGCGATGTCCTCTAGCCTTGCGCCCATTTCCAGCGTCAGGCCGAAGGCTGTCGACAGTTCCGACACGCCCTGGCCGACCGCCTGGATGCCGAGCACCAGATGATTGTCCGCGCGGGCAACGACCCGGACAAACCCATCCTCACCCATCTTCGTCATCGCCCGGCCGTTGGCGGCAAACGGAAATAGCCCGACCTTGATCTCGCCGCCGAGGGCCTTTGCCTCGTCCGGCGACAGACCTGCGGTGATGAGTTCGGGATCGGTGAAGCAGATTGCGGGAATGCAGCGCTTGTCCCAGCTGCGCTTGTGGCCGGCAACGATCTCGGCGACCATTTCGCCTTGCGCCATCGCCCGGTGCGCCAGCATCGGCTCGCCGGTGACGTCGCCAATGGCAAAGATGCCGCGCATCGAGGTGCGGCACTGATCGTCGATG
>NZ_SUEO01000147.1:14171-14580 GCF_004962925.1 Mesorhizobium sp.
CCCCGCCATATCGAGGTCGATCTGGTCGAGCCCCCAGTCTTCGATCACCGGCTTGCGCCCGATGGTGACCAGGATCCTGTCGGCAGCGATCTTGGCATTCTTGCCGTCCTTGGTCTCGACCAGCAGCGCATCGCCCTTGGTCGACAACCCCTTGGCCTTGGCGCCCACAAGCACCTCGATACCGAGCTCGGTGAGCCGCTTCACGACTGGCCGGGTCAGCTCTGCATCATACTGCGCCAGCACGCGCGGCAAAGCCTCTACCACGGTCACCCTGGCGCCCATCTTGGCGAAGGCGATGCCGAGCTCGAGCCCGATATAGCCGCCACCGACGACGGCAAGCCTTTCCGGCACCTCGCTCAGCTCCAGCGCTTCTGTCGACGAGATCACCGGCCCACCAAACGGCAGCGAC
>NZ_SUEO01000147.1:14590-16188 GCF_004962925.1 Mesorhizobium sp.
GAGCCGGTCGCGATCACCACCGTCTCGGCGCGGACCACCTGCATCCCGGTCTCGGTCTGGACTTCGACGGTCTTGCCGTCACGGAATTTCGCCCAGCCGTGCACGGTCTTGACCCCGGCCTTCTTGAGCAGCCCGGCGACGCCACTGTTCAGCCGGCTAACAATACCGTCCTTCCAGGCGATGGTGGCTTCGAGATCAATGGAAGGTGCTGCGATTGAAATGCCGAGCGGGCTTCTGCCGCTCGCCATGTGGGAGATTTTCTCGAACTCGTCGGCCGCATGGATCAGCGCCTTGGACGGAATGCAGCCGACATTGAGACAAGTGCCGCCCGGTTTGCCGAACTCGACGACAACCGTGTCGATGCCGAGCTGGCCGGCGCGGATGGCACAGACATAGCCGCCAGGCCCGGCGCCGATGACGAGCAGCTTGCAGGAGATTTCTTTCATGTCGACATGCTCTTTTTGGCGAAGAAAGGCCCCCTCATCCGGCCGCTTCGCGGCCACCTTCTCCCCACCGGGGAGAAGAGGCTGGCGCCGGCGCTGGAGACCTCCTCTCCCCTCGGGGAGAGGGTGGCCGTAGCGAAGCGGAGGCCGGGTGAGGGGGCCTTTGCGACCGTTCTCATCTCATCAATCCACGAAAATCAGCGCCGGGGTCTCCAGCAGCGTCTTGATCCGTTGAATAAACACCGCGGCATCCCAGCCGTCGATGACGCGGTGGTCGAAGCTGGAGGACAGGTTCATCATCTTGCGCGGAATGAACTGTGTGCCGTCCCATACCGGCCGCATCATCATCTTGTTGACGCCGAGGATCGCCACTTCCGGGTGATTGATGACCGGCGTCGTCGCGACGCCGCCCATGGCGCCGAGCGAGGTGATGGTGATGGTCGATCCCGAGAGTTCGTCGCGCGTCGCTGCGCCGGATCTGGCCGCCTCGGCCAGCCTGATAACCTCGGCGGCGCAGTCCCAGATGTCGCGCGCCTCGGCGTGCTTGACCACCGGCACCACCAGCCCCGAAGGCGTCTGCGCGGCAATACCGATATGGACGCCGCCATGCTGGTGGATGATGCCGGCCTCGTCATCGAACAGCGCGTTGAGGTTCGGCTGGGCGGCGATCGCCTTGACCATCGCCCGCATCAGGAACGGCAGCAGCGTCAGCTTCGACCTCTCTGCACCCGCGCGCTTCTCCTTGTTGAGCGCCGCGCGCAAATCCTCGAGCGCCGTAACGTCGATCTCCTCGACATAGGTGATGTGCGGGATGCGCGACTTGGCCAGCGCCATCTTCTCGGCGATCTTGCGCCTGAGCCCGATGATCTTGATGTCCTCGACCGTCTCGTTGCGAGCGAGGCCGGATATTTTCGCGACCTGCGGTCCGCGCGCCAGGAACGCCTCGATGTCCTCGTGCTGGATGCGGCCGGCCGGGCCGCTGCCGGCGACCTGACGGAGATCGATGCCGGCCTCCTTTGCTCTCAGGCGAATGGCAGGCGAGGCCAGCGGCTTCTCGCCTTCAGGACGCGGCGCGCTGGAGGCGGCCGCAGTATCCCCACCCCTAACCCCTCCCCACAAGGGGGAGGGGGATTCCGTCGCCGTTTCACCTTCAAT
>NZ_SUEO01000148.1:0-1012 GCF_004962925.1 Mesorhizobium sp.
CATGCCCTCGACGTTTGAAAATCCCCTTGCATCAACGGGGGCATCCACACATGACGCTTGGTACCCGAGGCTGGACAATTGCCTTGGGTCGGATCTGCCGTCCGGCCGGATACCGGAATGCGCGGGTGGCCAACTGCCGACGCTCTGCGCCTCGACAATGAACGTCCTGTTTGGGGCCGCAGACGGATGGTCAGCTTTCAAGTTGGATCGGCTTGAAAGGAGACCAGCGCGTTCGATGCGGTAAATTCAGCTTCGCGCCTCTTCTCCATCCAATGGCACTTTGTAAAGCGCACGCTTTCATGAGGGGTCGCAACTCCGCATGTCAGGGTCGGCTCCAATCGGAGACCGCTCGCCTCGACCATTCGTCGGGAAGGAATGTTGCTCGCCGATACGAGCTCATAGATATGGCTCGCTCCGAGTTGACGCCGGACAAGCGAACGCTCTCGGCACTCAACGTTAAGGCTGCCCGGATAGGGTCGGGCGCCTCGGAGATCCTTGCGTCCGAAATCAACCATTCAGCCACGGTCAGTCCGTGAGGCGCGCACGAAACAACGTGGAGCCGTCCGTCAGGCTCGACCTGGAGATATCCCGGAATCCAGCCTCGGTCATCCACGCGCGATACTGACCTTCAGTGTACGATTCGCCGTGGCGATAGAGGTTCAAGAAGGTGAGATTCAGAAAGACACCCTCAGGCGGGCCGAGGCGGTCGTCATCGACGACACCCCACCCCGCAATTGCGATCTCGCCTCCGGGTGTGAGGCAACGCGCCGCGTTCAGGATCGAACTGCGCGCCTGGTCCGGCGGAAGGACCTGGACGACGGCCTTCAGGATCGCCAGATCGTGCCGACCGATCGATGGCGCGACAGTTATGTCCCCCTCTTCAACAACCACGTCGTCGGCACCGTATTCTGACAGGATATCTGGCGCGACCGCTGCGACTGTTGGGAGTTCCATCAGCGTCGCCGCAATCTGCGGCCGCCGCTCGCGAAGTCCGACGAGAATGGTCCCGGGG
>NZ_SUEO01000148.1:1051-16081 GCF_004962925.1 Mesorhizobium sp.
CCCCCGCCGATGTCGATCACCGAACCGATCGCCGAGAGGTCCATCTCCCGGGCCAGATGTCGGCCGAAAATCACCCCGCCCGGTGCGAGCATGCGGCTGAAGGCCGCCGCGGCCTCGGGCCCCGCTTCGGAAAAGTCGTGCAGCGCAGCCGGCCGGTTCTGTCGCAGCGACTCTGCGGTCAGCAGGTCGGCTCCCCAGAGCTCGCGCAGGAGCGCATGATCGCCGCCGCGATAGGTCGGCTTGGACGCGTCGAGGAAGGCCGACGCTTCGGCTCCGTTGCGAAATTGACCATCCTTGACTTCGAGGAGACCGATGCTGGCGAGCGCGTAGAGGAGCCGCGAGAGACGATCGGGCTCGACTTTGAGCGCGGCCCCAAGGCTCACAGCAGTCACCGAGCTGCCACCGAGCCGGCTGAAGATGCCAAGGTCCAGCCCGGCGCGAAGCGCCAAGGCGGGGGGCACCGCTGCGATCAGGTTGTCGATCCGATCAGAATCCACCATGCCACTCCCCTTCCGCGATCCAGGACCGACTTTGAAGCAGCTCCGGAAGATCGGATCCGACCGGGGCGGCGCTTTCCGCCGGGCGCGATGGAAAGCGCTTGAAAGACCCGAGCGCGCTCAAGAAACAGCCAGCGCAGAAAGGTTTCATCCTTACCGAAGCCAAACCCAATCGCAATATCGGACGAGAAGAATGGGTGCAGCCATGTATGAAAGCCCCGCCAGCTCGCGCTATTGCCCTGCAGATACCGGATCAGCGAATTGTCCCCGCGATACATCCATGCGCGAGCCCGATCAACGGAGCCCATATAGTCGGTCATCCGGGCTTGCCTGCCGCGGCGCGGGCGGGGCGTGAGGAAGTTCACCTCAAATTGCTCTTCGGAAACAACACGCGATCGGGTTTTGCATTCATTCGCGCCAGCATTTCCTTGATCAGGCGTGTTTTGGTGCGCCCCGCTTCCTTCGGCGGCACGAGGTAACGCACGATGGCCTCGAGCCAGGTGTTTTCACTGACGCGAAAATGAACCACGGGATGCTCCTTCACTTCGAGTTCGTCCACCGGCGTTTGCGACAGGATGTGCTTATAGACCTTCACCTTCTGGCTCATGATGTCGCCGATCTGCTCGTCAACGACCTCTCTCATGGTTTTCGCTACGAATTCCAGATCGCTTTCATAAGCGAGCTGGAACTTGATTTCGTTCCAGACATAGGGAAACAGGGGCCAGGAATAGTTGAAGACCGGCGTGTCAAACACGGTGGAGTTCGGAAACTTGATGACGCGTCCGCTCGGATGATCGGTCCAAAGATGTTCGCCGCCGAATTCCCATAACGTCGTGTCGAGATAGCTGACATCAATGACATCGCCATGGGCATCGCCGATGCGAATGCGGTCGCCAACGCGATACGGCGCCCTGGCCAGAATATAAATCCACGCGATGAAACTGGAGATCGGCATTTGCAGCGCAAAGCCGAGAATCAGTGAAATCAGGCCGAGTGAAACAACCGCAGCATACCAGTTCACAAATAAGACTGAAATGGCCACGAAGACGATGGCGACGACGACCACCAATCGAAAAATACGTTGCAGGTTGAAACGCGAAACACGATTGGGAATTCGGCCAATGAGAAAGACTTCGATAACATTCGCAACGGTCAGCATAACGAAAATGAGAAGGCCGCCCCTGACGTAGTTCAGCACGCGAACGCGCAAAGGCGCGTCAAGCCATTCTAAGCGCCAATTGATCAGGACTTGGATGCCAAAAAGCAGCAAGGCAGCGGCAGCAAAACCAACCGTCCACCAGACGTCTTCCTTGCGAAGGCTGAAGCGGAATTTTTCCTCGGGCTTTTTCGCCTTCTGTTCGATAGTTTTTGGATCAGCAGTCTGTTGCGCGGCCCGTTCGAGTCGGGAAAGGTTCTCCTCTTCTTTGGCGCGCGGTTCCATGGGTTCACCTCCCGATGTGGCCATCAACACCCAGCCAGTGCCTTCTCGTTCTTCGACGGCGGCATTCCGGCAACGACCAATGTCAGTCGCTGACTGGCTCCTCGCCGATCCCCGAAAGCTGGCCTTCATTCCGGCGACCCCGTCCTTGGTAAAATAGGGCGGCAAGCAGAAGATGCGACGCCGCCACCATATTCGGCAAATGCCTTATAGCCCGATCCGAAATTAAGCTGAGTTTGGTACCAGCAGCTCCCCGATAGCTCACCGGTGGAGATCTCGAGTGTTAATCGAGTGCCCGTTGGTTCGAATCCAACTCGGGGAGCCAGCCTTCATCGGCCGGAAGATAGCAGACGCTCTGCCCTGCTCGGACCAAGGGCTTGAGGATCGCCGAGTCGATCTAATCTGCATCGAAATGAGATCAACTTGGAAACGCAGCGGCGGCACGCACTGCGTGCCCGCCTTCCCTTGCATGCCGCCAATCCGTCTGTTACATACTGAACTATATGGTTCAGTATGATCGAGCCCGCTTAGATACCTCGTTCGCCGCGCTCTCGGACGCCACCCGGCGCGGCGTTTTGGAGCAACTCGGACGAGCAGACGCCTCGATCACGGACCTTGCCGAAAAGTTCCACATGACCCTCACTGGCATGAAGAAGCACGTCGGCGTCTTGGAGAAGGCGGGGCTCGTCACCACGGAGAAGGTTGGGCGCGTGCGGACCTGCAAGCTTGGCCTACGCGTACTGGAGGAAGAGGCGGCATGGATCGAGAGGCACCGCCAGCTCTGGGACGCACGCTTCAACGAGTTGGACAAGGTTGTCGAGGAATTGAAACGGAAGGAGAAAGTCGATGGACGAAACAAGAGCTAGTGAGCCCACCCCCATGCAGAACCGCACGATGGTGGAACGGAAGTCCGACCGGGAGCTGGTCGTTACGCGAACCTTTGACGCGCCGGCGCGCACCGTGTTCGAGGCTTGGACCAAGCCCGAGCTGTTCATGCGGTGGTGGGCACCGAAGTCGATGGGCATGTTCCTGCGTTCCTGCGAGATGGATGTTCGTACCGGGGGCAAATACCGTCTCGAGTTCGGGCAGGATGCCTCAAACTCCATGGCATTCTTCGGTAAGTATATCGAAGCGACACCGTACTCGCGCCTCGTCTGGACCAATGACGAGGGTGGTGACGGTGGACCCATCACCACGGTGACCTTCGAGGAAAAAGGTGGCAAGACGCTGCTGGTCATGCACGAGCTCTATCCCTCAAAGGAAGCTCTCGACGCTGCCGGCACCGGGGCGGCGGATGCGATGGGCGAGACGTTCGAGCAATTGGACGAGCTTCTCGTCACGCTAGGCGCGGGCGTGAGACAATCATAACCTTCAATCTCGCGGTCGGCACCACGCGTCGGATTCACCACCGTGAAGTTGAACCGCGCCGAGCGAGATTTTTTGAATGCCTGCCCGGCAAAAGCCATGATCGCGGTTATGTCAGGCGGGCATGAATGTTACGAAAATCGAAAATTGCGAAGTCCGATCAAGCCTTAACCGGCGCACGCTGCTGAAAGGCGCGGGCCTTGCGGCACTGGCCGGGCTCGCCGCCTGCGCCACGGTGCTGCCCACCGGCGAAGGCGCCGGTGTCTCTGCCTCGGCCGCCGGCACGCTGACGGGCATCCGCGCCTCAGCCGGTCTTGGACCGCTTGTCCCCGATCCTCGACTCGAACAGGCAGCCTTGCAGCAGGCCGGCTATATGGCGCGTGGCGGCCGCATGACCCACACCACTGGCTGGGGCAAGGGATTTGCGTCGCGCGTCAAGGGCAACGGCATCAACGGTGCTGCCGCCGAAAACATCGCCGAGGGCCGTTTCGATCAGCAGAAGCTGTTCGACATCTGGATGCATTCGGCCGGCCACCGCCGTAACATGCTCGACCCGCGCTTCACCCGTTTTGGCCTCGCCTATGTGCGGGACGGCCGCGACAGCGCGCGGCGCTACTGGAGCCTCGTTCTGGGCAAATAGGAGGCGTGACCGGCACGCCGACGAGCCGTCAGTCCATGTGCGCGGCGGGTGCCCCGCCGGCGGCCGGACCAGCCTTTGGCTTGCGCAGCAGGAAAACAAACGGGATGGCAAGCAGCGTCATCATCATCAGCAGCTTGAAGTCGTTGATGTAAGAGATCATCATCGCCTGGATATTGACCATGCCATCCATCCGGGAAAGCGCCGTCGGATCGCCGCCCGCTGCTGCCGGCGACGCCGCCCACAAGTTGGGATTGAACGGATTGATGTAAGCCGAGAGCTCGGCATGGTTGACCTGGGTGTTGCGCACCAGCAGAACCGTCACCACCGACACGCCGATCGACGAGCCAAGATTGCGCACCAGGCTGAACAGCGCGGTGGCATCGGTGCGGAAGCGCGCGTCGAGCGTGGCGAAAGCCACGGTCGACAGCGGCACGAACACCATTCCCATTCCCAGCCCCTGGATGACGCCCGAGCTGAGGATCAGCCAATTGTCCATCTGCGGCGAGAAGCTGGACATGGTGTAGAGCGACTGCGCGGTCAGCAAAAAGCCGATGACGACGAGGATCCTGGCATCGACCTTGTGCATGATGCGGCCGACCAGGAGCATCGCAATCATCGTGCCAACACCGCGTGGCCCCAAGACGATGCCGATTGTGAGCGTCGGATAGCCGAAGATGGTCGCCAGCATCGGCGGCAGCAGCGACATGCTGGCAAGGATGAGCACGCCCATGACGAAGATGAACGCCAGCCCGGTCACGAAATTGCGGTCGAGGAAGATCTTGGGGTCGATGAAGGGGTGCTCCGCCGTCACCGTGTGAATGATGAACACCCAGAAGCCGGTCAGCGAAAGACCGAGCTCGATCCAGATCTCGACCGAGGAAAACCAGTCGACCTCGCCGCCGCGATCCAGCATCAGCTGCAGCGCGCCGACGCCGAGCGAGAGCATGGCGAAGCCGAAGAAATCGAAGCTGCGTATCCGCCTTGCAACGGCCGGCAAGTAGGCGGCCATGCCAAGGAAGGCGAGAATGCCGACCGGCAGGTTGATGAAGAACACCCAGCGCCAGTTGAAATTCTCGGTCAGCCAGCCACCCAGCGTTGGGCCCAGAATCGGCCCCAGCATGATGCCGGCGCCCCAGATGGCCATGGCCTGGCCGTGGCGCTCCTTCGGGTTGATGTCGAGCAGGAAGGTCTGTGACAGCGGCACGATTGCCGCGCCGAACACGCCCTGCATCAGCCGGAAGAACACCATGGTCTCCAGACTCCAGGCGATGCCGCACAGCATGGAGAATACGGTGAAGCCGACCACCGACGTCAGGAACAGCTCCTTGCGGCCGAAGCGGTCGGCCAGCCAGCCGGTCACCGGCGTCATGATCGCCGCGGCAACGATGTAGGAGGTCAGCACCCAGTTGATGTTGTCGGGGGAGGCGCCGAGATCGCCGGTCATGGTCGGCAGCGCGACGTTGGCGATCGTGGTGTCGAGCGCCTGCATGATCGTCGCCAGCATGAGCGCCACGGTAATCAGGCCGTGGTGCGGTACTTCGCGAAAGGGTTCTGGCGTGCTCATGTGGTGGAACTTCCGGCAGATAACAAAAACGTGTACTAGAGCGACGTGCGTCCATTTGGACGCACAAAGTACGCTCTAGTACTTTTAGTCAGCGCATCGTGCTTTCCGAAAATCGATTCCGATTTTCGGGCCGATGCGCTAGGTTTCCGGGCGGCGCGGCCTCCGTATGGAGAGACCCTCATCGCGGTGGGACGCGACTATCGATGTGGGGGTTACATCGACCGAGCGTCTCGATAAAACGGCGCCTGCCGCCCGGAAACCTGAGGACCGAAACGGGTCTGCGTCGAGTTGTTCAGGCTACGGTCAGGCCGCAACGCAGCCCGATCCAAACCCTAACCCCTGGCGCATCTCCCATCGGACCAATCCTGTCAGCTGCGTTCCTCTCCGTGCGCGGCCAGCATTCTACTTGTTGCGTCTCAGACCTCATCGTTGCGCCTCACCCGCCGTGGCGTGGCCGAAGATGCTGGGAAGCCCGCGGGAAACGCCGGTGTCCACCGTGACGGTCGCGCTCATGCCGGTGCGCAGCGCCATCTTGGCGTCGGCATCGGTCAGTTGCAGGCGCACCGGAATGCGCTGGGTGACCTTGACCCAGTTGCCGGTGGCGTTCTGGGCGGGCAACAGCGAGAACTCGGCTCCCGTGCCGGCGCCGATCGCTTTGACGGTGGCTTCGAACGTCTTGCCCGGATAGGTGTCAACCACGATTTCAGCCTTCTGGCCGGGCTTCATGTGGGTGAGCTGGGTTTCCTTGAAGTTGGCATCGATCCAGGTGTCCCCGGTCTCGACCAGCGAAAACAGCGGCGTGCCCGAGCCGACATACTGGCCGACCTTGAACGAGGCAGCCTGGCTGACGATGCCATCGGCCGGCGCCCTGACAGTGGTCTGCGCCAAATCGTAGGCAGCTTTGTCGCGCGCGGCGAGCGCCGCCATCACGGTCGGATGCTTGTCGGTCTCGATATCGGGATTGCCGCCAAGGCCCGCCTTGGCGCTGAGGATGCCCTGCTCGGCCACGGCCAGTTGCTGCTTGGCCTTGTCGAGATCGTTCCTGGCCTCGTCCAGCGACGACTTGGCGTTGATGCCCTTGCGGGCAAGGTCGGCGGCCCGGTCGTATTGCGACTGCGCGTAGTCGACCTGGCTGGCGTCCGACTTCTCCTGCGCCAGCGCCTGGCTGTAGGCTGCACGCAGCTGCTCGACATTGAGGCGTGCCCCGGCTACCGCCGCGTCGGCCTGCGCCAGCGCGATCCGGTTGGGCTCGGGATCGATGACGAACAGCACATCGCCCTGCTTGACAGACTGGTTGTCGAAAATGTCGACCTGAACGATACGGCCCGCCGTATCGGCGGCAATCGACACCTTGGCCTGCTGCAGATTGGCGTTTTCGGTTTCCTGGTAGCGGCCACCGGTCACCCAGACATAGCTGCCGCCGGCGATCAGTGCCACGGGGAGCGCAAACATCAAAAGGAAGCGGCCGGCACGGCGCTTCTTCTTCGGCACCACCGGCGCCGGTGCTAGCTGCGGAGCGACCGCCACCGGAGCTGCCGCCGGCTGCGCCGGAGCTTCCACCTCCAGCTTGGTTGCGTTCTCATCTACCTTGGCTACCGCGTTCATGCTGCTGCGCCTTCTGCACTCTCGACTTTTTCGCCGGACGCCGTCTCGCCGTCCGCCAGGTTCTTGGCCATCGCCTCCAGGCCCTTGATCAGGACGCGGCGATCTTCGAGCGACACGCCGGTCAGCGATTCCTCATAGACCTCGCCAGCAAGGCTCTTGATCTCTGCGTAGGCCTCACTGGCTTTGGCGGTCGGGAAGATCATGCGGACGCGGCGGTCGGTGGCGTCGGAACGGCGCTCGATCCAGCCGCTCTCCTCCATGCGGTCGACCAGGCGCGACACGCTGATCGGCTCGATCTCGAGAAGCTCGGCGAGCCGCGCTTGCGTGATGCCTTCTTCCTTGGCGACGCGGACCATAAGCCGCCATTGCGCCGAGGAAAGGCCGAGCCCACTGGCCTTCGCCTCGAAGCGCTTGCGCATCAGGCGCTGCACGTCGTGGATCAAAAAGCCCAATCTGTCGATACCGTCGGAATCCATGAGCGGCATATATTATAAGCGTGCTCACTATTCAAGACGCGGCATTATGCCAGAAGCCGGAAAGTGTGGATGGCAGTCGCATCAGGAACGATTGCGAATGAGCATCGTGACCACGGAGAAAGCACCGACCGAGCTGGTGATGATGCCGATCGGCAGTTCCTGCGGCGGCAGCAGCGTGCGGGCGAGAAGGTCGCTTGCCAGCAACAGCACCGCTCCAAAGAGGGCGCAGCTTGCAATCAGTCGCAGATGCAGCGAGCCGGCCAGGGGCCGGGACAGATGCGGGATCATCAGGCCGACGAAACCTATGACGCCTGCGACCGAGACAAGGATCGCCGTCGAGAATGCGGCGACAAGAAACGTCGTCCTGCGCATCCGCGCAACCGGAACGCCGAGGGTTTCGGCGGCATTTTCGCCGGCCAGGAAAGCGTCGAGCCGACGGTGGTTCCAAAGTCCGAAGACAAGGATGGTGCCTGCGCCCAGAGCAGCCAGCCCGACATTGTCCCATCGCGCCAGCCCGAGCCCGCCCATCGTCCAGAACAGCACCGAGTGAGCGGCGCGCTGGTCGCCGGCAAAGACGAGATAGTTGGTCAAGGCGGTGAACATGAACGAGACGGCGAGGCCGGCCAGGATCAGCCGTTCGGGGCCTTGCCCCCTCACCCGCGAAACCAGCAAAAGCACGATGCCGGCGGCCAGTATGCCGCCGGTGAACGCAGCGACCGGCAACGTCCAGATGCCGAACTGGTCGCCAAAAATGGTGATGACGGAAACCGCGCCGGCCGCGGCACCGGAAGACAGGCCGAACAAGAACGGATCGGCGAGGTCGTTGCGCGTTACCGTCTGCAGCAGCGCGCCGATGCCGCCTAGCCCGGCGCCGACGCAGATGGCCATGATCGTGCGCGGCAGCCTGAGATCGACAACGATCTTGGCGACCGGACCGGACACGATGTCTCCGCCCAGTCCGGCCGCATGTCCGAGCGCAGCGACCACATCGCTCAACGCTATGACCGTCGATCCATAGGCGATCGACAGCAGAGCAAGGGCGGCGATTGCCGCTGCTCCTGCTGTCATGGTCAATTCGAATGTCCTGTGGCGCAAGCTCAGAAGGCTTCCGGGTGCATCGCCCTGGCGATCTTGCCGATCGCCTCAATGTTGGCAGGCCCAGGCGTCAGCTCGGCATAGCGCAGCGCGACGAAGCGCTCATTCCTAACCGCATCGGTCTCCTTCATCGCCGGATGCACCTTCAGGAAATCGAGCAGTTTCCTGTAGCCGCCACCGTCCTGGTAATCGAGCAGGATCAGGAATTGCGGATTGCGGGAAGCGACCGTTTCCCAATCCGTGTTGCCCCAGCTCGTCTGCATGTCGGCCATGATGTTGTCGCCGCCGGCAGCGGCGATCATGGCGCTGGGGATGGCGAACTTGCCTGATGTGAAGGGTTTGTCTTCGCCGGAGTCGTAAAGAAACACGCGCGTTCCCTTGTGGTCGCCGACCTTCGCCGTGATATCGGCAAGTTGCGCTTTCCAGTTCGAAACAAGTTTTTTCGCCTCGGCTTGCTTGTCGAAAATCTTGCCCAGCTTTTCGATGTCGCCATAGAGCAGATCCATCGAGGCGGCGGGGCGGTTGTTGTCGAGATGGACGCAGCTTTCCGTCAGCACCAGCGTCTTGATGCCGTGCGGAGCCAGCGTATCGGGCGTCACCTCGCCGCCCGGCTTCATGCCGTAATACCAGCCGGCGAAGAAGAAATCGGGCTCGACGGCGACGAGGTTTTCAAGTGTCGGATATTTCGACGCGAGTTCCGGGATCGAGCCCTGCTCGGCCTTGAATTCCGGACCGACCTTGTACCATCCGATGATGCCGGTCAGGCCAACGATCGACGCTTGCAGCCCCAGTGCGAAGGCCATCTCGGCCATGTTCATATCCTGGATGACGGCGCGCTTCGGCGCGGCGTCGAACGTCAGCGGCGTGCCGCAGCTGTCAACAGTTACCGGGAAAGCAAAGGCGGTCTGGGCAAGCAGGAGGGAGGCAAAAGACAGTGCGAGGCGCTTCACAGATGTTGCTCCGTGGTCAAATCGGAAGAGGCACGGTTCGGAACTTCGAAAACCGTGAGTTCGCGGTCTTCGGTGGGATGGCGCAGCCGAAGCACGTCGACGCCGAAAGTCTCGCGGATCAACTGCTTGGTCAGCGCCTCGCGCGGACCGGCAAGCGCCTGCAGGCGGGCCTCGTTCATCACCGCCACTCTGGTGGCAAATGGCGTGACCAGCGACAGATCATGAAGCACCGCCACGACGGTCATGCCAAACTGCGACACGAGCTCGAGAAGCTCGCTGCGGGCGCGCGGATCGAGATGATTGGTCGGTTCATCGAGGAACAGGATTTTTGGCTCCTGAGCGATGGCGCGCGCAAGCTGGGCGCGTTGTCGCTCGCCACCGGACAGCGAGCCGATCGTGCGGCCGAGCAGCGGCAGCAGGCCGGTTCTGCGAAGCGCTTCTACGACGATGTCGCGTTGCTCGCTCCTCCGTCGCAAGCCGGCATGCGGGACGCGGCCAAGCTCGACGTAGTCGATCACGGCGAGCCGCGGATCAGGCTGATCGGTCTGGCCGACGACAGCCATGTGCAGCGCCCGCTCGGCGGCCGAAAATGTCTCCAGCCGGCGGCCGGAAAATCTCACATCTCCCGCGCTTGGCCGCAGCGTACCGCATAGCATGCGCAGCAGCGTCGTCTTGCCGGCGCCGTTGGGGCCGATGATGGCGAGGCGGTCGCCCGCTGCCACCGAAAGGCTGACCGCGCTGACCAGGCATTGGTCATTCGCGGTCGCGCTCAGTTCACGCGCTTCAAGAAGAGGCTGGGAGGCGTCCAACTTACCGTCACTTTCTCAATGGCGACGGAAGGAAGCTGGACGGACCGGCCGACAAGACCGATGTCCACGTCTCCTCCCGGCACACCCCGTCCGGTCAACTCATGCTGATGGCAGGTCTCCTGGCTCGCGGGTCTTTGCGCCATCCTGCCTTCCCAGCCTTGCCGGCCAGTGGCATTTCGGATTTTGCTAACCGCTTACAGTTGCGGGGGCAGCCACGGTCTCGATCCGAAGATCTCACCGTGTTCCCTTTTCACCCCTTGCCTTCGACTCGGGGACCATCACTCAGACACCGTAGTTTTCCGCCAATCACAGCGCAATAAATTTCCGGGGTTGGAACAGCCGCTGGAGCAAGGGTCTTGTCAGAAGGAGCCATACGAGTCTCGTTATGTAATAACATTACCATGTAAAAGACGTTGCTTGCTCCTGTCAAGCTCTTTCGCCTGACACCTTCGACTTGCCGGCCGCCGTCGCTCGCGATTTGCGCAGTGCGCAATTTCGATCAAACTGCGTGCTCCAGGAAACGGCATGATGACCTGCCGACGCGAAGACCCGAGCCCATGCAAGGAGCCATATGAACCCGACCGAGAAAGCGCTGTGGTTCGTCGAAAGCCATCTGCCGGAATCCGTCTCGCTCGATGATGTCGCCAAGGGCAGCGGGGTGTCGCGCTTTCACGTGACGCGGGCTTTCGGTGCGGCGACCGGCCGTTCGGTGATGGGCTACATGCGTTCTCGCCGGCTGACCGAAGCGGCGCGCAAGCTCGCCGCCGGTGCACCCGACATCCTCTCGGTCGCGCTCGATGCCGGCTACGCCTCGCATGAGGCCTTCACCCGCGCCTTCCGCGACCAGTTCGGCACCACGCCGGAACTGGTGCGCGCGCAAGGCTCGCTCGACAATCTTGATCTCGTGGAGCCGATCCTGATGGACCAGTCCTTCCTCACCACTCTCGATCCGCCGCGTTTTGAGACCAGCCGGCCGTTTCTCATCGCCGGTCTCGGCGAACGCTACAGCTGCGAAACCAGCGCCGGCATCCCGATGCAGTGGCAAAGGTTCGGCCCCTTTATCGGCAACATCCCGGGCGAGATCGGCGACGTCGCCTATGGCGTCTGCGTCAACGGCGACGACACCGGCAATTTCGATTACATCGCCGGTGTCGAGGTGTCCGATTTTTCGGACCTGCCGAGGGAGTTTTCGCGCGTGCGCGTGCCGGCGCAGAAATACGCCGTGTTCGCCCATCGTGACCACATCTCGACCATCCGCCGCACGGTCAACACGATCTGGAACAAATGGCTGCCGGCCTCCGGGCACGAGATCGCCGATGCGCCCGAATTCGAGCGCTACGGCCCCGAATTCGATCCGCGCAGCGGCAATGGCGGGCTGGAAATCTGGATACCGGTGAAGGGGTGAAGCGCGGCCGGCCGCAGGCCCGATGCGGAAGCGCAGGAAGCGCCGCTACAGCTCCAGGTTCCAGTTCTGGCCGACCAGATCCTTGCCGAAGGAATGGTGGCGCTCCTCCTCGGCCAGCTTGAACCCGGCCGCCTCGTAGATGTGGCGGGCAGCGGCGAGCACGTCGTTGGTCCACAGCGTCAGCGTCTTGTATCCCTTCGCACGGGAAAAGCCGATGCATTCCTCGACCAGCCGCTTGCCGATGCCGAGACCGCGCGCCGAGGGTTCGACATAGAGCAGGCGCAGCTTTGCCACCGCGTCCGAATTCCGCACGACAAAGACCGAGCCGACGACTTCCCCGTCCCGCTCGGCGATCCAGCTGCGCTCCCATTTCGGATCGAAGGATTTGACGAAGGCGCCGAGGATTTCGGCGACCAGTGCCTCATAGGTTTCGTCCCAGCCATACTCCTGCGCGTAGAGCAGGCCCTGGCGATGGATGATCCAGCCGATGTCGCCGACCTGCAAGGGCCGCAGCATGTAGGGAATTTTGGGCTCCGTGCCTTCGCCCAGCAGGCGCTGCACCGTCTGCATCGCCTTGACCAGCCTGTCCTGTTCCGGAGCGGAAAGCCGGTCGAGCAAGGCCGCGACCTGATCGTGCGAACCCTGGTTCAGCGGCGCGAAGGCCGTCCTTCCCGCCGGCGTCAGTGCGATCGACGAGCGCCGCGCATCGGCTTCCGTCGCTGCGCGCTCCACCAAGCCGCGCTCCTCGAACTTTTTCAACAACCGGCTGAGGTAGCCAGGGTCGAGACCGAGATCGCGCGCAAGATCGGTGGCGGTCAGGCCATCGCGATGCGCCAGTTCATAGAGCACCCGAGCCTCGGTCAGCGAGAAGGTGCTTTTCAGCCATCCTTCGTCGAGCAAGCCGATCTGACGGGTGTAGAAGCGGTTGAAGCCTCGCACCGCATCGATCCGCTCCTTGCCGGGTTGATGATGAATCGTCATGGCATCCTCCTGCTCGGCAAGATCAACCATTTACTTGACTTAGTCAAGCATCCAAGAAAAGGCCTGATCGTGGTAGTCAGGCATCCAATCGCCGGATCAGCCCTTCGAAACCATTCGCGAGATGAGAGGCGCCGGCCTCGAACATCTTCACGAGGTTTTTTGGGCGGCCGGGGGTCTTGTTGGCGTCCAGCAGCACCGCCCTGCCCTCATACATGACGAAATCGAATTTACCGTAGTCAAAACCGAGTTCGCGCCGCAGCTGGCGTATTTCCTGGGGAACAGGCACGGGCTCACGACGGATCGTTTCGGATGCCTTGACCAGAGCGTTTGGCGAGACGTAGCGGGTGCAACGTTCGCTCTCTCCGCAAAACACCCAGAACCGCGCCGCAAAACCATCAGGTTCTTTTTCCGGAATGAACTTGTCCACGACCAGATCGTCGCGCTCGAAGACGCCATCCGGGATATCACCAAGAGATCCGTAGACCTCATAGGGCTGCAGGGCCCGCATGTCCTGAAAAGGCGGTGGTTTCCTCGCGCGCCGCGCTCGCCGATTGAGGAGCGTCTCCGGAATGCCCTGGTTGTTGAGATTGCTTTTGACGATGACCGGGCCTTGCCAAGCGTCTCCCTCGTTCACCAACGCTCCGCTGATCCGTCGTTTGGATATGTCGGCCGTCCCGACATTGAGGCAGAATGGGAAACTCCGTGCATAGTCGAGATAGTCCGCGGGCGTTATCGTCGCATCGACATGCAGAACCGCGACGTCGGCACTGTATGTCTTCGACAGACCTTGCTGAATCCGGACCGAATGGCCGCGTCTTTTCAATTCTCCCAGAACGTCGAAAAGCAAATAGGGACTGCCCCTGCGCAGCAGGATATCGCGCTTGCCAAGGAACTGATCGTGCTCATGCGTTATGACGACGATACGCGCCACAGCTCCCCCCTTGGCTTCCATACCCACTTCCATTATGCGGCTATGAGCAGTTGACGCCAGCCTTTTTAGGCCCGACGGGCACGCATGACCAATCATTGGGACAGTTATCACCGTCACTGGATGCTCCTGGAGGCGCCGCTCCGGCCAACTCCGGAGACAGTTGGCATTGTCGAGCGCGAGCTTGACCTGGACGAGGCCGATGTTCTCCTGCTGGGCGTTACCCCGGAACTGGCCGGCCTCGGCAAGACGATGCTGGCCGTCGACGGATCCGCCGCCATGGTTTCGGGCGTTTGGCCGGGCGACAGCGCCTGCCGCAAGGCAACGACCGGGAACTGGCTGGACCTTCCGCTCAGCGGGGCCAGCGTCGGCGCGGTCATCGGCGACGGTTGTCTGACGGTCGTCGATTCCGTACGCGCTCGCCGCGCCCTCCTGGGCGAGGCTGCCAGAGTGCTGAAGCCCGGCAGCCGCGCGGCGATCCGCGCTTTCGCCGGGCCAGAGACTTTCGAGGATTTGGCTGATATCAAGGCCGAAGCCTTGGCCGGCGAGATCGGGAATTTCCATGCGCTCAAATGGCGGGTCGCCATGGCGTGTACGACCAGCGATGCCGATCGCGCCATAAATGTGCAGGTGATCCTCGACGCTTTTGACAAGACCTTCCCGGACCGCGAAGCCCTTGCCGCACGGACGGGATGGAGCATGGCGTCCATCGGCACCATCGATGTCTATGCGGGTTCCGAAACGACCTATTGCTTCGCGACGCTGGACATGCTGGTCGATGAGGCGCGCGACTGGTTCGACGAGGTGCGCGTCGTGCCGAGCGGATCGTATCCGCTGGCGGAACGATGCCCGCTTCTGGTGCTTGGTTCTCCGAGGCGTCAATAGTTCGTCGCCAGGCGTCGATCGGCTCACTCGGCGCCTTGACTCTCGCCGGCCACCGGCTTATCTCACCGCCACGTTAGCACTCGCCATCGGTGAGTGCTAACCAGGTCCGGCGCCGCCGGACGGAGGAACTGTTCTCACCATTCTCATCGAGGAATAAAAAATGGCAAAGTCGAAGTTCCGCCCGCTTCATGACCGCGTGGTCGTACGCCGGGTTGAATCCGAATCCAAGACCGCCGGCGGGATCATCATCCCCGATACGGCGAAGGAAAAGCCGCAGGAAGGCGAGATCATCGCCGTTGGTTCCGGCGCCCGTGACGAAGCCGGCAAGCTCGTCCCGCTGGACGTCAAGGCCGGCGACCGCATCCTGTTCGGCAAGTGGTCGGGCACCGAAG
>NZ_SUEO01000149.1:0-8370 GCF_004962925.1 Mesorhizobium sp.
AATCGGAGGGACGATTCCAGAACCGTCCGGCGCTACTGCGCCGCTCCCGTATCGCCGTCCACCGGCGCATCGGTCTGACCTTCCACCTTGGCGGCGTCGGCCTTGGCAGCACCGGCCTTGGCGGCTTCATCGGCAAGCTTCTTCTGCAGCGCCCTGTAGCGGGCGACGTTCTCGTTGTGCTCGGCGAGCGTTGCAGCAAAGACGTGACCGCCGGTGCCGTCGGCGACGAAATAAAGGTCGTCGGTCTTCGACGGGTTGGCCACCGCTTCCAGCGCCGCACGGCCGGGATTGGCGATCGGCGTCGGCGGCAGGCCATTGATCAGATAAGTGTTGTAGGGCGTCGGCTTCTTGATGTCCGACTGGTAGATCGGACGGTCGGCGGGTTTGCCCTTGCCGCCGAACAAGCCGTAGATAATGGTTGGATCGGACTGCAGCCGCATGCCCTTGCCCAGCCGGTTGAGGAAGACGGCGGCGACCCGTGAGCGTTCGTCGCCCTTGCCCGTCTCCTTCTCGACGATCGAAGCCAGGATGACGAAGTCATCGACATTGGCCAGAGGCAGATCGGGAGCGCGCCGCTGCCAGACGTCATCGACCAGCTTCTTCTGATCCGCCAAAAGCTTGTCAACCATCTGCTGGCGTGTCGCGCCGCGGGTGAAACGCAACGTGTCGGTAGCAAGGCTGCCCTCGGGTGGAATGGTCGCCGGCATATCGCCGTCGAGCGCTGCCTGATCGGCGATGCGCTGCAGCGCCTGTTCGACGGTCAATCCCTCGGGGACGGTCAGCGAATACATCACCGACTTGCCGCTCTTCAGCAGCTCCATGATGTCGCGCATGGAGGCCTGCGGCTTGATCTCGTATTCGCCGGCCTTCAGGGCAGAATCATTGCCAAAGGCACGCACGCCAAGGCGGAAGATGCGCGCATCGCTGATCAGTCCGCGCCGCTCGAGCTGCTCAGCAATTTCCTGGACGCCGGTGTTCGGCTTGACCAGGAAGGTGTCGGCATTGGCCGACGGGCCGGGCTCGTTGAATTCCTGCTTGCCGAAATACAATGCAAAGCCGGCCGCCAGAACCAACAGCATCACCAAGGAGATGACGAAGTTCATGAACACGACGAACTGGCTGCGCGAAGCGCGCGAGCGCTTGGGCGGCGGTGTGCCGGCTTCAGGCCGCAATGCCTCGCTGGCCGTCTTCGGCACGATCGGACCCGACGGTGCGGACCGTTGCCCAAATTCCCCGTTGTCCGCCGAATTTGTGTTCATGGCGCCCTACCGTTTGATCTTGCAACGAATCCCCTTGGGCAGAGTAGAGGCGAATATGGCAAAATTGACGACACGCGCGAGCCGTGCCGGTCGGCAGACCGGTCAGCCATTGTAGCGCTGGAAGACCAGCGAGGCGTTGGTGCCGCCGAAGCCGAAGGAATTGGACAGCGCCACGTCGACCTGGCGGGCCCGCGGCTTGTGCGGCACCAGGTCGATTGCCGTTTCGCGCTCCGGGTTGTCGAGATTGATGGTGGCCGGCGCGATGTTGTCGCGAATGGCGAGGATCGAAAAGATCGCCTCGGCGGCGCCCGCCGCGCCCAGAAGATGGCCTATCGACGACTTGGTCGACGACATCGATATTTTCGACGCGGCGTTGCCGACCAGCCGCTCGACGGCGCCGAGCTCGATCGTGTCGGCCATGGTCGAGGTGCCGTGCGCGTTGATGTAGTCGACGTCTGCGGGCGTCAGCTTGGCCCGGTTCAGCGCCGCTACCATGCAGCGGAAGGCGCCGTCGCCATCTTCGGCTGGCGCGGTGATGTGATAGGCATCGCCGGTCAGGCCGTAACCGGTGACCTCGGCATAGATCTTGGCGCCACGCGCCTTGGCGTGTTCCAGCTCCTCCAGAATGACAACGCCGGCGCCCTCGCCCATGACGAAGCCGTCGCGGTCGCGATCATAGGGACGCGAGGCCGTTTCCGGAGCGTCGTTGCGGTCGGTGGACAGCGCCCGACAGGCAGCGAAACCGGCGATCGACAGCCGCGTCACCGGCGCCTCGGCGCCGCCTGCGACCATTACGTCGGCATCGCCCCACATGATCAGCCGGGCGGCGTCGCCGATGGCGTGCGCGCCGGTGGAACAAGCGGTGACGACGGCGTGGTTAGGACCTTTCAGCCCATGCCGGATCGACACCTGGCCGGAGACGAGATTGATGATCTGGCCGGGGATGAAGAACGGGCTGATGCGGCGCGGTCCACGCTCCTTCAGGATCATCGCGTTCTCGGCGATGCCTTCGATGCCGCCGATGCCGGAGCCGATCAGCACGCCGGTGGCGCACTGCTCCTCATGCGTCTTCGGCGTCCACCCCGAATCCTTCAGCGCCTCGTCGGCGGCCGCGATCCCGTAGAGGATGAAGTCGCCGATCTTGCGCAGCTCCTTCGGCTCGAGAACGGCCTCGGGATTGAAGGTTGCGTTGTCGCCGTTGCCACGCGGAATGACGTGGGCGACCTTGCAGGCAAGATCCTCCACTTCGAACTCGGTGATGCGCTTGGCTGCGCTGCGGCCGGTCAGAAGCTCCTTCCAGCTATGCTCGAAGCCCATGCCGAACGGCGAAAGTAGCCCAAGGCCCGTGACGACGACACGCCTCATCGCAGGTCCTCCTCGGTGATGACTGCAAATAGCGTCAGGCCGAAGCCTTGTCGATGTACTTCACTGCATCGCCAACAGTCAGGATGGTTTCGGCCGCATCGTCGGGAATCTCGACGCCGAACTCTTCTTCGAACGCCATGACAAGTTCGACCGTGTCGAGGCTGTCCGCGCCCAGATCATCGATGAAGCTCGCCTGCTCCGTCACCTTATCGGCATCGACGCCAAGGTGCTCGATAACGATCTTCTTGACGCGCTCTGCGGTGTCACTCATTTGGGCATCCTCGTCTTTTGGTTGTCTGTCTTCGTTAGCGGGCAGAATGCCGCTAATCAAGCTGAAAGATGGTCCTGCCGGAAACGCAACGGCACCGGACCGGTTTTTGCCCGAACCGCCGGGTTGCGGGCCGCATTACACGAAAATCGGCCTGGGTCCAAGGCGAAAAGGGGGTTTTCCCGCAACTGTCAAATCATCGCCATGCCGCCATTCACGTGAATGGTCTGGCCGGTGACATAGGCAGCTTCGTTGGAGGCGAGGTAGGCGACGGCGGAAGCGACTTCGGCGCTGGTGCCCATGCGCCGTGTCGGGATCGCCGCCATGATCGCCTCTTTCTGCTTGTCGTTGAGCTTGTCGGTCATCGCCGATTCGATGAAGCCCGGGGCGACGCAGTTGACGGTGATGTTGCGGGTGGCGATCTCCTGCGCCAGCGACTTGGAAAAGCCGATCATGCCAGCCTTGGAGGCGCAGTAATTGGTCTGACCGGGATTGCCGGTGACACCAACCACCGAGGTGATGTTGATGATGCGGCCATGCCGGCGCCGCATCATCGGATGGGTGAGTTCGCGAGTCAGCCTGAACACGGCGGTCAGATTGACCTCAAGCACGCTATCCCAGTCGGCGTCCGCCATGCGCACGAACAGCCCGTCCTTGGTAATGCCGGCGTTGTTGACGAGAATGTCGACGCCTTCGAGATCGGCCTCGGCCTTCTGGCCGAGCGCCTTGACTTCGTCGCGGTTGGAAAGGTTGGCCGGGAACAACTTGACCCGGTCGCCGAGCTCGGCGGCCAGCGTCTCCAGCTTTTCGACGCGGGTGCCGTGCAGGCCGACGATGGCGCCCTGCGCATGCAGCACCCGGGCGATCGCCTCGCCGATGCCTCCCGATGCGCCTGTGACGAGCGCCTTGCGGCCGGTCAATTCGAACATGTCTTGTCTCCTGATCTAAGAGAACACCCTTCACACGGGTGGGGTCAAATCGTGGCCAGTTATGCGAACGCTGCCAATGCCGCCTCGACATCCGCCGCCGTGCCGACAGCGCCGGTGGCGATATCGCGGTTGATGCGCCGCGCCAATCCCGACAGCACCTTGCCTGCGCCCACCTCGTAATGCGTCGCAACGCCATTCGCGCCAAGCCACTCCACCGTTTCGCGCCAGCGCACGCGGCCGGTCACCTGTTCGACCAGGCGGCGAGCGATTGCGTCCGGATCGCTGGACGGGGTTACCGACACGTTGGAGACCACGGGCACAACCGGTGCGTACTTCGTCACGCCGGCCAGCGCCTCACGCATGATCTCGGCCGCCGGAGCCATAAGCGCCGAATGGAAAGGCGCAGAAACTTGCAGCATCAGCGCCCGCTTGGCGCCCTTTTCCGTGCACAGCTTCGCCGCCAGTTCGACCGCCGCTCTGGCGCCGGAGATCACCAGCTGGCCACCGCCATTGTCGTTGGCGATCTGGCAAACCGAATCTCTGGCCGCTTCAGCGCAGGCGGCTTCGACATCGGCCTGTTCCAGCCCGATGATCGCCGCCATGGCGCCCTCGCCGGCCGGCACTGCCGCCTGCATGGCATTGCCGCGGATGCGCAAGAGCCGGGCGGCATCGGCGACCGAGACGAAACCGGCGGCGGCAAGTGCCGAATATTCGCCGAGCGAATGGCCGGCGACATAGGCGACCTTGTCCTTCAGCGAGAAGCCGCGCGATTCCAGCGCCCGGATCGCGGCAAGCGACACTGCCATCAGCGCCGGCTGGGCATTGGCAGTTAGCGTCAGCGTCTCTTCCGGCCCTTCCCAGATCAGCTTCGACAGGTTTTCGCCGAGCGCGTCGTCGACCTCTTCGAAGATCTTCCGCGATTCCGGAAAAGCGTCGGCGAGGTCCTTGCCCATGCCGACAGCCTGGCTGCCCTGTCCCGGAAAGGTGAATGCGACGGCCATCTGTGGCTCCCAAGCGGCTGATTTTTCCTGCCTGTGACGCAAGGCAGGCGGGCAAGTCAAGTCCGCCATCGGCCCAGCCCAGGCCGCTCCGGCTTGGCATCGCTGGCCGAGTGCCTGTTCCAAAAGGCTTTTTGTCGATCACTCATGATGAAAATCGCTCACGATTCGTTTGCTGGCTCTTCTTATTTCAGCCACAGGCGCTAGCTTTTTGTGACATATCGATGACAGCTCAATGACGCTTTTGTGTATGGTCGGGGGAATTGTAAGTTGGCAAGGACTAGGAAAGGCGCCGGCAAGGCCGCGCCACAGTTTCTGGAAGGCGATCCGGCCACCGGCTATCTGCCGGGCCGGAAATGGCCCGTTATCCGTTACGGCCTCGTCAGCCTGCTCGCCGCCGCCGTCCTGGTGTTTGCGATCGAACTGATCGTGCGCGGCGACTTTGCCGGCACCGTCGCCTTCTTCCTGCAGCCTTTCAAGCCGGGCTGGACCACCATCATCATTTTCGCGCTGATCCTGATCGGTCTCGACGCCGTGCTCGGCCGCAGCTACCACAGCCTGATGATCGTCGCGCCGCTGACGCTGGCGCTGGCCTTTGTCGGCCATCAGAAATCGCTCTATCTCGGCGATCCGCTCTATCCGACCGATTTCTTGTATTCACGCCAGATCGTGGCGCTGATGCCGCTTCTGGTGCGCGAACGCCCGGGAACCGCCCTCGCCATGGCGGTCGGCATCGTCGGCGGCCTGTCGCTGCTCGTCTATGGCTGGCGGCTATGGCGCCGCCGGGTACCAGCGCTCAGCCGTAAGGGCCGCCTGGCCCGGCTGACGTTGACGGTGCCGCTGCTCGCCTTCTTCGTCTCGATCATGGATTACGCGACCTTCTCGTGGACGCGTGACCGGTTGCAGATCATCCCGATCATGTGGGACCAGAAGGAAAACTACGCCTCCAACGGCTTCGCACTCGCCTTCGCGCTCAACGTGCCGATGGCCCATGTCTCGGCGCCTGCGGGCTATTCCGACAAGTCGATCGCGGCAATCGACAGGCCTGATGTAACGGCCTCGGTACCGGCCGAGAAGCCTGACATCATCATCGTCATGAGCGAATCCTTCTGGGATCCGACCGAGCTGCCCCACGTCACCATCACGCCCGATCCGATTCCCAATGTGCGGGCGCTGCGCTCGGGCTCGATGTTCTCACCCGAATTCGGCGGCATGACCGCCAATGTCGAGTTCGAGGCGCTGACCGGCTTTTCCAATGCCTTCCTGCCGGCCGGCAGCATCCCCTACCAGCAATATGTCCGCGCGCCGGTGCCGTCGATGGCGACGTTCCTGAAGAGCCAGGGCTATGAGACACGCGCCATCCATCCGGGCACGAGCTGGTTCTGGAACCGCACGCCGGTCTATGCGGATTTTGGCTTCGACGACTTCAAGTCGGAGGAAAACCTGCCATACCTCGAAAAGCGCGGGCCGCTGGCCTCGGACGCGGCGATGACCGACGAGATCATCCGCGAGGCCGACGCCACCGACAATCCGTTCTTCTTCTTCGCCGTCAGCCTGCAGAACCACGGCCCCTACGAGCCGCATCGCTACTACAATCCGACCCACAAGGTGCAGGCGCCGACCAGCCAATGGGCGAAGGATTCGCTGCTGAGCTTCACAGAGGGAGCATCCGACGCCGACAAGGGCCTCGAGCGCCTTGTCGAATGGGCGAAGAACCGCCAGCGGCCGACGGTCATCGCCTTCTTCGGCGACCATCTGCCGCCACTCGGCCCGGTCTACGTCGAAACCGGCTTCCTCAAGGACAATGTCGCGCCGCGCAAGGAGCCGCCTGACCAGATGCTGCGGCATCACCAGACGCCGCTGATCGTATGGTCGAACCGCACGGGGCCGGCCGAGGCAATGGGCGCGGTAAGTCCCGCCTTCCTGCCCTACCATGTCCTGACCACGGCCGGGATCAGCCATCCCTATTACACCGGCTTCCTCGGCCAGATGCGCGAGCATTACCGTGTCGTTGACCGCAATCTGCTGTTGACGCCGGCCGGCGAAGCCACGCCGGACTGGGCGCGCAAGAAGGAAATCGACCCGGCCATTCGCGATTTCCGTCTGCTGCAATACGACATGATGTTCGGCAAGCGCCGTGCAGCGCCCGATTTCTTCCCGGAGACGGTGAACAAGCTCGTCCCGCATACGAGCTGAAGCTGCCGCGCGACATTTTATCCTTGCAGCGGCGGATTTTCGGATCGCCCTTGCCTTGTGGCCGAATTCCTGTATAGACGCCCGCAATCTGCCGGTCCTTGCTGGGGGCTGAACGGAGGGCCGGAGGTTTTTTCGAAAACCTTCGTGTGGGGCCAGAAGCGCTTCCGCCTCCCGTGTCTCCGCTCTCGACCGTCTCGTCATGCTCCTTTCTTCCCCGCCCCCCAGGGATCAGCGGGTCAGAGAAGTTGCAGAGGCTTTTGCCGCCGGGAACCGGGAGAGAAACGAAGAAAGGCAAAAGAACAATATGGCTCTTTACGAACATGTGTTTCTTGCCCGGCAGGACCTCTCGCAGCAGCAGGTCGATGTGCTTGTCGAACAGTACAAGGGCGTCATCTCAGCTAATGGCGGGTCCGTCGGCCGGGTCGAGAACTGGGGATTGAAGTCCCTAACCTACCGGGTCAACAAGAACCGGAAGGCATACTACACGCTGATGGACATCACCTGCCCGCCGGCCGCACTCAACGAGATGGAGCGCCAGATGGGCCTGTCCGAAGATGTGCTGCGTTTCCTCACCATCAAGGTCGATGCGCATGAGGAAGGCCCGTCGGCGATGATGCAGAAGCGCGAAGAGCGCTCGGAACGTGGTGGCTTCGGCGACCGTGACCGCGGCCCGCGCTCGTTCGGCGACCGCGATCGCGGCGACCGTGGCGATCGTCCGCCGCGCAGCTTCGGTGGCGACGCCGGTGCAGACCGTGGTCCGCGCCGTCCGCGCGAAGGTGTTGAAGGGGGTGCAGAATAATGGTCGACATCAACCAGATCCCGACCCGGCGCCCGTTCCACCGCCGCCGCAAGACCTGCCCGTTCTCCGGCGCCAACGCACCCAAGATCGACTACAAGGACGTACGTCTTCTGCAGCGCTACATTTCCGAGCGCGGCAAGATCGTGCCGTCGCGCATCACCGCCGTCAGCCAGAAGAAGCAGCGCGAACTCGCCAAGGCGATCAAGCGCGCCCGCTTCCTTGGCCTGCTGCCCTACGTGGTTCGCTAACACTCTTTCAGCGGGCGGTTCGCCGCCCGCTTTTTCCCACGGCGACGGGCGCCGCGGGGTCTACCATCAAATCCCGGGTTGAGGTGAAGACCTCTAACTGCCGCGACAGGCAGGACAGCGACCTTGGCGGCGACGCCCTCAGCTTCCTGACCTGTTCCAGACAATTCGGCGTCGATGCCAGTGACTTTGGCGCCCAAACGAAGGAACAAAACCATGGATGTCATTCTTCTCGAACGCGTTTCCCGCCTCGGCCAGATGGGCGATACCGTCAAGGTCAAGGACGGATTCGCCCGTAACTTCCTGCTGCC
>NZ_SUEO01000149.1:8380-15878 GCF_004962925.1 Mesorhizobium sp.
GCAAGGCGCTGCGCGCCAACGAAGCCAACAAAAAGAAGTTCGAAGGCCAGCGCGCCCAGCTCGAAGCCCGTAACCTCGAGCGCAAGTCCGAGGCCACGCAGGTTTCGGAAAAGCTTGACGGCAAGAGCTTCATCGCCGTGCGTTCGGCCGGCGAAACCGGCCAGCTCTACGGCTCGGTGTCGACCCGCGACATCGCAGAGCTTTTGACGGCAGACGGCTTTTCGGTCAACCGCAACCAAATCCTGCTCAACCAACCGATCAAGACCATCGGCCTTACCAATGTGGCGATCGCGCTGCATCCGGAAGTCGAGGTCACCATCACGCTCAACATCGCCCGCACGGCCGACGAAGCCGAGCGCCAGGCCAAGGGCGAGACGCTGACCACCGCCGAAGCCATCTATGGCGAAGACATCAACGACAATGCCCGCCCGGACAACTTCTTCGATCCCAATGCCGAGTTCGAAGGCGGCGAAGACAACGGCTGATCGCACGTCGCAAGGCGTCATAGCGGCGCTTTAATCAATTTCGTCGGCTTCCAGTCAGTTCTGGACCAATGCCCGGGCCCCTCGCCCGGGCATTTTTGTGCCAACAGGAACTTTTCGAAACCCTATATGTTGATGCAGAGTAGGACAGGCTGTCTGACCGAGAGGGGACATTTGGTCATGAATATTCTGCTGAAACGCGTTCTCGACCGCCTGGTGCGCACCGGAAATCTCAAAGTCACCGGACCCAAGGGCTTGTCGGTGATTTTCGGCGACGGCAGCGGCGAGCCGGTGCACATGCACATCAAGACCACGCATGCCGAGCGCGCCATTACCTTCGATCCGATGCTGGCGGTACCGGAAGCCTATATGGACGGCGAACTCGACATACTCGAGGGCGGCGTACTTGGGGTCATGCGCATCGCCTTCCAGAACATGGGCAGCGGCGGCATCGATGCCACCTGGTCGAAAGCGATCGAGGGCCTGCGCCACGCCTTCCGTCGCCTGCAGCAAATCAACACGGCGGCGCGCGCGCGCCGCAACGTGCAGCGCCACTATGATCTGTCGGGCGACCTCTACAGGCTCTTCCTCGACGAGGACATGCAGTATTCCTGCGCCTATTTCGAGCAGCCGGACATGACGCTCGACGAGGCGCAGGCCGCCAAGAAGCGCCACATCGCCGCCAAGCTCAGGCTCAAGGCCGGCCAGACGGTGCTCGACATTGGCTCCGGCTGGGGCGGGCTCGGTCTCTATCTCGCCAAGTCCTTCGACGTGGACGTGCAAGGTGTGACGTTGTCGACCGAGCAGCATGGCGTCGCCACCGACCGGGCACATGCGCAAGGCCTGGAAAACCGCGTGCATTTCGAATTGAAGGATTACCGCGAGCTGAATGAGCGCTTCGACCGCATCGTCTCGGTCGGCATGTTCGAGCATGTCGGCGTCAACCACTTCCGCACCTTCTTCGACAAATCGGCGACGCTGTTGAAGCCGGACGGCGTCATGCTGCTGCACACGATCGGCCGCTCCGGCGTGCCATGGGCAACCAGCGCCTTCATCCGCAAATACATCTTCCCGGGCGGCTACATCCCCGCGCTCTCCGAAGTGATGCCGGCGATCGAGAAGTCGGGCCTCATCGTAACCGACATCGAAATCCTGCGGCTGCATTATGCCGACACGCTGAAGCACTGGGGCGAGCGCTTCGCTGCCAATCGCGATAAGGCCAAGGCGATCTATGACGAGCGTTTCTGCCGCATGTGGGAATTCTATCTGGCCGCCTCTGAAGCCGCCTTCCGCTGGCAGGATCTGGTGATCTTCCAAATCCAGATCGCGAAGAAGAACGATACCTTGCCGATGACGCGCGACTACATGGCCAAATGCGAGAAGGCGCTGGAGATGCGCGACATGGGGCATCGCCCAAAAGCCCCTGCCGCCAAGCCCGCGCGCCGCCGCAAGGTGGCGGATACGGAATAGACTTCCGGCGATCTCGCCATTGCCGCTTGCCATTGCCGACCCACACGCTGAAAAAGGTCTCGTCGTCGCGGGACCTTCTTCATGACCTATCTCATCTACATCGTTGCTGCCCTTGCCGAGATCGCCGGCTGCTTTTCGGTCTGGGCGTGGTGGCGGCTGGAAAAGTCGCCGCTGTGGCTGGCGCCAGGCCTGGCCTCGCTCGCACTGTTCGCACTCCTGCTGGCGCTGGTAGACATCAGTGCGGCGGGCCGCGCCTATGCCGCTTATGGCGGCATTTACATCGCCGCCTCGCTCGGATGGCTGTGGCTGGTGGAAGGCGTGCGCCCCGACCGCTGGGACCTTGCCGGTTCCGCGCTCTGTATCGTTGGCGCCTCGGTCATCCTGCTCGCGCCTCGGGGGGCGTAAGCTATGGAACTGCCTATCCCGCTTCGGCAGGGCGTCGAGCGCCTCCTCGAAAAAGTGCCGCTGCCGACGCTGAAGCAAGCGGCAAAGACGCTGTCGGACCGCTACCGCGCCGAGTTGCGCGACGGCCGCCTGCACATGGCCGAGGAGATGGCGGTCAAGGCCTATCTGGCGACGCGGCTGCCGGCGACCTATGCCGCCGTCCGTGCCAGCCTTGATGCGGTCAGCGAAGCACGGCCCGATTATGCGCCGAAAACCCTGCTCGATGTCGGCGCCGGCCCTGGTACCGTACTTTGGGCCGCGCTCGATCTCTGGCCCGACCTCGAGCAGGCGGTGCTGATCGAGGCGAGCGCCGCGGTGCGCCGGGTCGGCGAGGCGCTTGCCACTGAGGCGATGACGGCCAGGATCGCCTGGCTGGCCGGCGATGTCACCATCGACCTTGCCGACCTCAAGCCGGCTGAGCTGGTCAGCTGCGCCTATGTGCTGGACGAGATCGGGCCGGCCTCGCTGCCAAAACTCATCGACCGGCTCTGGCACCTGACCGACGACACGCTGCTGGTCGTCGAGCCGGGCACGCCGGCCGGATGGCAGCGCATCCTTGCCGTGCGCCGGCATCTGATCGAGGCGGGCGCGCATGTGCTCGCCCCTTGCCCGCATGAGGCGCCCTGCCCGCTAGCGGCGCCCGACTGGTGCCATTTTTCTCGCCGTGTCGCGCGTTCGCGCCTGCACCGGCTGGCCAAGGACGCCGACGTGCCATGGGAGGACGAGAAATTCATCTACGTCGCCGCCTCCCGCCAGGCAGTTGCCCCACCGCAGGCGCGGGTGATCGCACCGCCGAAATCGGGCTCCGGCAAGGTTCTGCTGAAACTTTGCGAAAAGGACGGAAGCGCCGGCGAGAGACTTTTGACCAAGCGCGACGGCGATGTCTTCAGGCTGGCCCGGCGGCTGGACTGGGGCGATTCGGCAGGCGAATGAAGATGCAGCCTCATTTCACTTCCGGCGTGTGTATTCGTAGCGCACGAACAGCCAGCTCTTGCCCGTGCCGTTGGCCATCATCACATGCTGCTCCTTCAGCACATGGTCGGGGTCTGGGCTGGAAATCGCCATGTCGGAGATCATGAAGCGGCCTTCGACCTCCGGCCCGAAGCCGACGAAACCTTGCGGTTCGAACTGGACGTCGATCTTGCCCCCCGCCGCGGACCCGAAGCTGCGGGCCGGCATGATCGAGACAGGAAAGCGCGTGTCCATCGAGACATATTTCCAGCGGCCCTCAACCCTGTCGAAATTGAGATAGTCGAGCCTGGTGAAATCGGGAACCTGCGCATCCGGAGCCGGCCGCATAATCTCCTGTAGGATCGGCCCTATCATGGTGCGCTCTGCGACGAGCCCGCGGGCAACGATCGGCTCGGCGCCCGGCGCCGGCCAGAGGCTGGCGACAACGTCCCAGCTTCCCGTCTGCTTCTTGAGCTCCTCCTCTTCGGGGCCGGCCTGCGACATGCGCTCGGCCGCCGAAGGATCGGCGGCGCGTGAGGGCGAGATGACGATGAAACCTGCGAGGCCGAACAAAAAAACAAGCAGAACTGCGTCGATCTTGCGCATGATGATCTCCTGGTCGCGGCCCGCCATTCTGAACTTCGATGCAAGCAGCGCGCCGGTCAACCCGGTTTACTCAAGCGCATCTTCTGTGCATGTCTCTGACGCATTTCGTTCTTGATTTGTTCAAGGCGTCGCGTAGAATCGCCAGCTTGTCGAGTCAACCGGAATCAGGGCGCGGGAATACTGTCCTGTGGACGGTTTGTTGTTCCTGTGAACAGTGGGGCATCAAAGCCGGTTGGACAGGCACTGTTGCAGATAAGTCAGCATGGATTTGTCCCCTTCTGATATCGAGAAGCCGGGATCGAAACCGGGGACATCATGGCAGAGGCAGCGCGAAAATTCGGCGTGGCGGAAACACCGCTCTATCGGGAGGCGCCGAACAACATCGAAGCTGAGCAGGCGCTGCTCGGCGCCATCCTCGTCAACAACGATGCCTTCTACCGCGTCTCGGACTTCCTGAAATCCGGCCATTTCTACGAGCCGCTGCACAGAAAAATCTTCGAGGTCGCCGCCGAACTCATTCGCATGGGCAAGGTAGCGACGCCGATCACGCTGAAGACCTTCCTGCCGGCCGACGAGAAGGTCGGGGATATGACGGTTGCGCAATATGTCGTGCGGCTGGCTGTCGAGGCGGTCACCGTCGTCAACGCCGCCGACTACGGCCGCGCCATCTACGATCTCGCCACGCGGCGCGCACTGATCACCGTCGGCGAAGACATGGTCAACATCGCCTACGATGCGCCGGTTGACATGTCGCCGTCGGAGCAGATCGAGGATGCCGAACGGCGCCTGTTCGAACTGGCCGAGACCGGCCGCTACGATGGCGGCTTCGAGAGCTTCACCGACGCGGTGAAAACCGCCGTCGACATGGCCAACGCCGCCTATATGCGCGACGGACATCTGTCGGGCGTCGCCACCGGCCTGCGCGATCTCGACCGCCGCATGGGCGGCCTGCAGCCGTCCGATCTGATCATCATCGCCGGCCGTCCCGGCATGGGCAAGACGTCGCTCGCCACCAACATGGCCTTCAACATCGCCGAGGCCTATGTGCCGGCGCAACAGGCCGACGGTTCGTTCAAGGCGGCCAATGGCGGCGTCGTCGGCTTCTTCTCGCTCGAAATGTCGTCGGAACAGCTGGCTACCCGCATCATTTCCGAGCAGACCGAAATCCCGTCATCAAAAATCCGCCGCGGCGAGATCAGCGAGATGGACTTCGAAAAGCTGGTCGCATGCTCGCAGACCATGCAGAAGATCCCGCTGTTCATCGACCAGACCGGCGGCATCTCGATCGCCCAGCTGTCGGCGCGCGCGAGGCGGCTGAAGCGCCAGCGCGGCCTCGACGTCATCGTCATCGACTATATCCAGCTGATGCAAGGGTCGAGCGCGAAATCCTCGCAGAATCGCGTGCAGGAGATCACCGAAATCACCACCGGCCTGAAGGCACTGGCCAAGGAGCTTGCCGTGCCGATCATCGCGCTGTCGCAGCTGTCACGCCAGGTCGAAAGCCGCGACGACAAGCGCCCGCAGCTCTCGGATCTGCGCGAATCGGGCTCGATCGAGCAGGACGCGGACGTGGTGATGTTCGTCTACCGCGAGGAATACTATCTGAAGAACCGCGAGCCGAAGCCCGGCACCGACGAATACATCAAATGGGAAAACGAGATGAACGAGATGCGCGGCAAGGCCGAAGTCATCGTCGCCAAGCAGCGCCACGGACCGACCGGCTCGGTCAGCCTCGCCTTCCAGGGCGAGTTCACCCGCTTCTCCGACCTCGCCGAGGAGCATCATATTGCGGAGAGGTTTGAGTAGCTTTTTTGATGTCGGAGCAGGCGGTTGGATTTCAGTGACATCTACCAAAGGATGAAATTTGAAGCGTACGAACTCTCCGAGGAAGAACGCTCTCAACTCACCGACTATTTGAAGTCCCCAGGGTCAGCTTATCGCCTGGAATCCAACGCCGCGATATTGGTGTTTTGCTACTCGAGTGAACCAATGTCCGAGAATGTTACATTGGTGAGGAAATTCCTTGCCAAGGATGCTGTCGACTATTCTCGAAGCGCGGCAGTGACTGGTCTTTATCGAGTTTGGAAATTGGGAGCGACCGCTGACATCGACGATCTGCTGAGTTTTTTGGCCCTTTCGTTGGACGAATCTCGGCACGACACCTCTCTGGCAGCGATCGGGTGCGCATTCCTTTTGATGCACCGGCTCAATGATCGTCGCCTCTCGACTGCCCTTATGAGATTGCTGGAGACGTTGCATGATGAAGTCAGGCGAGAGAACGACTTCGTGGTCAGTTTATTCATCCATGCGTGTTGTGCGGCATTTGACAATTGGGCTCAGAGAAACGGACAGCGCCGCACTCATTTCGATACGATCGAAGATGCTTTGCCGGTTTACTGGGATCGTCCCAAATACCTCTTGGAATCGATAAACTGATGGCCAAGTCCCGCGTTCAGTTCATTTGCCAGAATTGCGGATCGGTGCATCAGCGCTGGGCCGGCAAATGCGATGCGTGCGGCGAGTGGAATACACTGGTCGAGGAAGGCACGGCCGGCGGCATCGGTTCGGGGCCGGCCAACACCCGCAACGCCCGCAAGGGCCGTGCCGTGGTGCTGACGACGCTCTCCGGCGACATCGAGGATGCGCCGCGCATCGTCTCCGGCATCGGCGAACTCGACCGCGCCACCGGCGGCGGTTTCGTGCGCGGCTCGGCCCTTCTGGTCGGCGGCGATCCCGGCATCGGCAAGTCGACGCTTTTGACCCAGGCGGCCGCCGCGCTCGCCGCAAAAGGCCACCGCATCGTCTACGTCTCGGGCGAAGAGGCTGTCGCCCAGATCAGGCTGCGCGCGCAGCGGCTCGGTGTCGCGCACACTCCGGTGGAGCTTGCCGCCGAAACCAATGTCGAGGACATCCTCGCCACCATCGCCGACGGCAAGCGGCCGGATCTGGTGATTCTGGATTCGATCCAGACCTTGTGGACCGACATGGCCGATTCGGCTCCTGGCACCGTCACGCAGGTGCGCGCCGCCGCCCAGGCGATGATCCGCTATGCGAAATCCACAGGGGCGGCGATCGTGCTCGTCGGCCACGTCACCAAGGAAGGCCAGATCGCGGGCCCTCGCGTCGTCGAGCACATGGTCGATGCCGTGCTCTATTTCGAGGGCGAAGGCGGCCACCACTACCGCATCCTGCGCACCGTCAAGAACCGCTTCGGACCGACCGACGAGATCGGCGTCTTCGAAATGTCTGATATGGGCCTGCGCGAGGTCGCCAATCCGTCCGAGCTTTTTCTCGGCGAACGCCATGCGAAAGCGCCCGGCGCTGCGGTTTTCGCTGGCATGGAGGGAACCCGCCCGGTGCTGGTCGAGATCCAAGCGCTGGTGGCGCCATCGTCGCTGGGCACGCCCCGCCGCGCCGTCGTCGGCTGGGACGGCGCCCGGCTGTCGATGATCCTCGCCGTTCTCGAAGCCCATTGCGGAGTCCGCTTCGGGACCCATGACGTCTATCTCAATGTTGCCGGCGGCTACCGTATCTCGGAGCCGGCC
>NZ_SUEO01000014.1:0-17982 GCF_004962925.1 Mesorhizobium sp.
GCATCAGGCCGCCGAACGTGTAGGTGGTTGCCGTCAAGACGGCGATGGTGATGTACGCGACGGGTGCGGCGGTGCCGGTGAAGAGCTCGCCAACCAGCGTCGGTGCATCGGCGAAATAGAAGATCCAGGCACCCCCCGTTGCCGCGCCTATGACCAGCCAGATAGCGTGTTTGGATACACGCAGCACAAGCTTGCGCGCGGCCCAGGGGCCGGCATCGAGTTTCATGCGCGCGTTGCGGTCGCCCTCGATCGCGCGCTCGACAACCAGAAACAGGTCGACCCATACGGTCTGTGGGCAGGTATAGCCGCACCAGGCCCGGCCGACAGTCGAGGTGATCAGGAAAAGGCCGATGCCGGCCATGACCAGCAGGCCGGCTACATAGTAGAATTCCTGCGGCCAAATCTCGATGAAAAAGAAGTAAAAGCGGCGATTGGCGAGATCGATCAGCACAGCCTGGTCGGGGGCAAACGGCCCCCGATCCCAACGCAGCCAAGGCGTCAGGTAGTAAATGCCCAGCGTGATTGCCATCACCAGCCACTTGAAGCGACGAAAGCTGCCTGAAGCGCGCTTCGGGAAGATCTTTTGACGCGCGGCATAAAGGGGCTTGCGGGTTTTGGCGGCATTGACAGTTTCTGTTTCGAGCCGTGTCAACTGCGTCTTGTCACGCACGTGCAACTCCACTTTCCCAGCCAATGTCAGGGGCACCTGTCGAAAAGCCTCGCGGTAGGACAGCCTTGCCGGGTTGTGCAGATCGCATTAGGAATGGTGTCGAGGCCCGGCTCACGCCGGGCCTCGTCCGCTTGGCAGGGGGGACCGAAGAATAGGGCTTCCATTCCTATTCTCCGCCGCCAAGCGAATGGACATAAACTGCAAGTTCCTTGACCTTGATTTCGCCGAGACGGCCAACCCAGGCCGGCATGATACCCTGCTTTGGCGCACGAACCTGGGCGGCGATGGCCGTCTCGCCGGACCCGTAAAGCCAGATCGCGTCGGTCAGGTCGGGGGCGCCGAATTCCCTGTTGCCTTTTGCATTGTCGCCGTGACAGGCGACGCAGTTCTCGGCAAAGACCTTGGCGCCGGGTTGGATCAGACTTGCATCGCGGACCTTGCCGGAAAGGCTGGCCACGTAGGCGCTGACTTGTGCGATCTGGTCGGCGGTGATGATGTCGCCGAAGGCCGGCATTTCTGACAGTCGCGTGTCCGGATCGGAAGCAAAGCGGAGGCCGTGCGTGATCGTCTGCTGGATCTGGTCGGGGCTGCCGCCCCACAGCCAGTCATCGTCATTCAGGTTGGGAAAGCCCTTCGATCCCTGAGCGCCGGAGCCGTGGCATTGCGTACAGTTGACCTTGAACGCGGCAGCCCCGGCAGCGACCGCGAATTCGCGCAAGTCATCGTCAGTCAAGATCTCCGAGACGCTCTTTGCCTGGATGGCTGCAACATACTTGCCATTGGCGGCCTCGGCCGCGGCAAGGTCGTTCTTGACGTCCTTACGGCTTGAATAGCCGAGCATGCCCTTGGTTGCCGAGGTCAGCATCGGCCATGCCGGGTATGCGGTCGTATAGACGAGCGCCCACGCTATGGTGACGTAGAAGGTAATCACCCACCATCGCGGCAGAGGATTGTTGAGCTCCCTGATGCCGTCCCATTCATGGCCGGTGGTTGAGACGCCGGAGACCTCATCGATGTGCTCGTCGCTCATGATCACTCGTCCTCGAGCGGAATGCGGGCAGCTTCGTCGGCCAGCCTTCGGCTGCCGGGGCGTAGGGCAAAGGCGATGCACCCCACGAAGAACAGCGCCATCGCAACCAGGCCCCAGCTGTCGGCAAACGCCCGCATCAAATTGTAGGTCATCAGCGTTCTCCTCAGCGGTAGCCGGCGGCTTCGTCGTAATTTTTGAAGTCGACCAGTGTGCCAAGCATCTGCAGGTAGGCGAGCAGGGCATCCATTTCGGTGACCTGTTGCGGGTTGCCGTCGAAGTCGCCGATCTTGGCTTTGGGGTAACGCGCCTCAAGGCCTGATGTGTCGGCATTGGGATCGGCCTGCGCCGCCAGATCCGCATTGGCGTGCGCGATCATGTCATCGGTGTAAGGGACGGCTACACGCCTGTTGGCGATCAGATGCGTCGAGAAATCCTTCACGTCGATCGGCGTGTCTTTCAGGAACCTATAGCTCGGCATGATCGATTCCGGCACCACCGAGCGCGGGTCGGTAAGATGCGCGACATGCCATGCATTCGAGTAGCGGTCGCCAACTCTGGCGAGATCCGGCCCGGTGCGCTTCGATCCCCACTGGAAGGGGTGATCGTACATGGACTCGGCCGCCAGGCTGTAGTGGCCATAGCGCTCAACTTCGTCGCGGAACGGCCTGATCATCTGGCTATGGCAGAGAAAGCAGCCCTCGCGCATATAGATGTTGCGCCCGACAAGTTCGAGCGGCGAATAGGGGCGCATGCCTTCCACCTTCTCGATCGTATTGTCGAGATAGAAGAGAGGCGCTATCTCGACGATACCGCCGACCGTCACCACGAGCAGCGAGCCAACGAGAAGAAGCGTGGCGTTCTTCTCGATGATTGCGTGTTTGTCCATCAAGCCCATCACCTGGCTCCTGATCGCGCAGGTCGGATGGCGACGGGGCTCGGCATCGGCTCCTCCTCGCGCTGGTGGCCGAGGATGGTCATGGTGATGTTCCAGGCCATGATCAGGGCGCCGGAGAGGTACATGGCCCCACCGATGGCGCGCATGACGTAGTATGGGTGCATGGCAGCGACGGTTTCGGCGAAGGAATAGACCAGGAAGCCCTGCTGGTCGTATTCACGCCACATCAGGCCCTGCATGATGCCTGACACCCACATGACCGAGGCGTAGACGACGATCCCGAGTGTCGCCAGCCAGAAGTGCCAGGTGACGAGCCGCAGCGAGTAGAGCCGGTGACGGTTCCAGAGCTTCGGCACCATGTAGTAGATTGCGCCGAACGAGATCATGCCAACCCAGCCGAGCGCGCCCGAATGGACGTGGCCGATGGTCCAGTCGGTATAATGCGACAGCGAATTAACCGCCCTGATCGCCATGATCGGGCCTTCGAAGGTCGACATGCCATAGAAGGCGACGGCCATCACCATCATGCGGATGATCGGATCGGTGCGCAGCTTGTCCCAGGCGCCGGACAGCGTCATCAGACCGTTGATCATGCCGCCCCATGACGGCATCCACAGCATGATCGAGAACGCCATGCCGAGCGTCTGCGCCCAGTCGGGCAAGGCGGTATAGTGCAGGTGATGCGGGCCAGCCCAGATGTAGAGAAAGATGATCGCCCAGAAATGGACGATCGACAGCCGGTACGAATAGACTGGCCGGTTCGCCTGCTTGGGCACAAAGTAATACATCATGCCGAGAAAGCCGGCGGTGAGGAAGAAGCCGACCGCGTTGTGGCCGTACCACCATTGCGTCAGCGCATCTTGGACACCGGAAAAGGCGGAGTAGCTCTTGGAGCCCAGGAACGAGACTGGCATCGACAGGTTGTTGACCACATGCAGCATCGCGATGGTCACGATGAAGGAGAGGTAGAACCAGTTGGCGACGTAGATGTGCGGTTCCTTGCGCTTGAAGATCGTGCCGAGGAACAGGATGAGATAAGCGACCCAGACGATGGTCAGCCAGACATCCACATACCATTCGGGTTCGGCGTATTCGCGGCCCTCGGTGATGCCGAGCAGATAGCCGGTCGCGGCCATGACGATGAAAAGCTGGTAGCCCCAGAAGACGAACCAGGCGAGATCACCGCCGAAGAGGCGGGCGCGGCAGGTGCGCTGCACGACATACAGAGACGTGCAAAGCAGCGCGTTGCCACCGAAGGCGAAGACGACACCGGATGTATGCAGCGGCCGCAAACGGCCGAAATTGAACCAGGGCTGGATGTTGAGATCGGGATAGGCGAGCTGAAGCGCGATCACCACGCCGACCAGCATGCCGACGACACCCCAGAACACGGTGGCGATCGCGCCGTAGCGGATCGGACCGTCCATGTGAGCGGATGGGTCGATCGGAGCTGCTGGCTTGAACTCCGTGTTGCGCAACAGGATCGCAGTGAAACCAGCCACTGCGAAGAACAACACCCACATATGTCGGCGGAAAGGTTCATCCACGCCGAAGCCGGCGGCCACCAGGGCCGCAAAAGCGAACACGCTTAGAAGGACGATCTCTATGCCGAATTTCATTGCAGATCCCGATCTCGAATCTGGTGGATGCCAAATCCGCAGCGCACTAATTGCGCAGCCGCCGCCCCCTCGCCCTGATCTATGTCAGGCCGCACGATTTTGTGTCGGCGGCGCAATCAGCAGGTGGCGAATGAACGAGGAACGCAGCGCGGGCTCACCCCCTCATGGACAAGGGAGGCGTTCCCTGGGTTGGGCGGGCGCAGACGCGATCGATTGAGGCGAAAGCTGAGGCTCTGGGACGCGTTGGATGCTATTGCCGATGCCCTACCAAACGTTGTTCGAATCCCATTGGAAACGAACGCGATCGTTCGGCCGAGCCGTGGCAGCTTAAGGACCGTGCTTCGCCGGTATGTGCCGAAATACACCTGGCGATTGGTCATCGTCCCTATCAAAGCCCGAAAGCTGTCACGACCGTGACGCCGCTTCTTCGAAGGCGCGGCGACATCGCATTAGAAGGCAAACACGGCCCGCCCCGGAGCCATGCGACATGGGCCTGGCCGCTTAGGGCCGCTCGCGTCCGCCGCCACAGCGCTTCTCCAGACGGCTTATGCTGTCCACCGTCACATGGCGTGCGTTCTCAATCCGAATCACCCCGTCAGCCCGCAATCGCGTCAGTTGGCGGCTCACGGTTTCGTTGGTAATTCCAAGGAAATCAGAGATTTCGGCACGCGTCAGCGGCAGATCGAAGGACGCTGACCTGGAAGCCGCGTCGAGACTGGAATCGATATTCCGGGCCATCATGAGGAGAAAACTCGCCACCTTTTCCGGAGCTGTCTTGCGCCCCAGCGTCACCATCCACTCGCGCGCCTCATCGAGTTCATTCAGCGTCTGTTTGAGCAGGCGATGCTCGAATTCCCGTGACGCCTTCATCATCCGTTCGACGGCCGCTCGCGGAAACGAGCACAGCGTGACTGCTGTTGCCGCTTCCGCATTGATCGAGCTTTCCACCTTGAAAGGACGTCCCAGAAAATCCGGTGCAAACTGGAGACCGACGATCTGCTGGCGCCCATCCGACAGGCTCTTTGATAGCTTTACCACGCCTGAAAGCACGTTCGAGTAGCTGTCGACGTTCTGTGCCTCGCCGGTCAACTCCATTCCTGACTCGATCCGGCGACGCGAGCAAGTCTTGGCGAGCCCAACCAAATTGTCTGGATCGAGCGCACCGCAGACACCGCGACGCCGTGCCTCGCAAGGGAGGCAAAGAACAGGAATGCCGGAAGTATGAATGTCTTGCCGAAAGGTCATGCGTTCGCTTTACCCGATCCTAACTGCCGGCAGGATACCCATCCAGGGTAGAGAAGTCCTGCGGCGGTTTGTCCATGCGCGCGGCTGATCGAGATCAGGGTCTGCTTCAGCGATGCGTGCAGTGTTCGGCGGGCAACACGGTGAACGCGAGATGCAATCGGAAATAGCTGTCAAACTCAGCGAGAACGTCCCACGCTACACCAGCTATCCGACGGCGCCGCATTTCCATTCCGGGGTCGATGCTGCCATTTACCGTGGCTGGTTGGAGGCGCTGGAAAGTGGCGACGAAATCTCGCTGTATTTGCACATTCCTTACTGCGACAAGCTCTGCTGGTTCTGCGCCTGCCACACCAAGCAGACGCACCAATATGAGCCGGTGGCCGCTTATCTGCGCTCGCTGAATGCCGAAATCGTCACGATTGCCGGTCTGGTGAGCGGCAAGGCACATGTCCGTGCAATCCACTTCGGTGGCGGTTCGCCAACGATGCTGAGGCCCGATGACATGGTTGCTCTTGGAGCGGCCTTGCGGGACAGCTTCGACCTTCTCCCGGATGCTACGGTCAGCATCGAAATCGGAACCAACGACATGGACAAGGCGCGCCTTGATGCGCTTGCTCAAATCGGCGTAACGCGGGCGAGCCTCGGCGTGCAGGATTTCGATCCGCAAGTGCAAAAAGCAATTAATCGTGAGCAAAGTTTTTTGCAGACCAAGGCAGTCGTCGACGGGGTTCGTTCGCGGGGCGTTGAATCGGTCAATCTGGACCTGCTCTACGGGCTCCCGAATCAGACACGCGAGACGATCTGTTCCACGGTGGCGCAGGCACTGACCTTGGAACCAGACCGGATGGCTCTGTTCGGCTACGCACATGTGCCCTGGTTCAAGAAGCATCAGACGATGATCGACGAGGCATGGCTGCCGAGTCCCACCGAGCGTTTCGCCCAATCTCAACTCGCGGCGCGGGCAATTGTCGCCAAGGGATATGAGGCAATAGGACTCGATCATTTCGCGAAGCCCGACGATGCGCTGGCCATAGCGGCCCGCGCAGGGGTTTTGCATCGCAATTTTCAGGGCTACACCGAGGATCGCTGCCCGACACTGATCGGACTTGGCCCTTCGTCCATCGGTCGTTTTCGCCAAGGCTACGTGCAGAACATGGCTTCGACTGCCGGGTACGGGCGCATGGTTGCGGATGGCGGGTTGGCTGCCGTCCGGGGCGTTGCCCTTTCCGACGACGATCGCGTCCGTGGCTGGATAATCGAGCGGCTGATGTGTGATTTTGCCTTCTCGGCAGTCGATCTGGTGGAGCGGTTCGGCAAAGCCGGCGAGAAGCTCCTTCATCGCTCGAGGTCCATCGCCCTCCACGATCCTGCCCAAGCGCTTGAATTCGATGGCGACAGTTTCGTCGTACGGGCTGAAAGTCGCCCCTTCGTTCGAACCATCGCGGCCAAGTTCGATACATATTTCAAAGGGGGAACGGCGAGGCACTCGGTGGCGGTCTGAGCAAAGCATAGTGCGCTCGCCGTTTGGTCGATCGCGAACCAGCTGCGTTTCATTTTGACCGCTCATAGGCGACTACCGCATCCAATCGAAAATGCAAACTTAGGCTGTTGCGCGGTATTTCCTTCCACATCCTCTCTTACGCATACCTGCATTCCAAGGTGTTTGATCCTATGCTTCGCGAGGAGCAGGTAGGCCGCGACAGCTAGGCAATGTTCCAGCTGCCTCTAGCGGAGGAGTCACGACTTTTCGGCAAGCTCCGTCGGCAGACCTTCTTTTCTGGCCTTGGCAAAGGCTCGGTCGCCTTCCAGAAACGCCGCCAGCATGAAAGGGATGAGTTCTGCCACGGTTTCAGACTGACGATAGGTCTGACGGTAAAGTGCAGCATACTCCTTGAGTGTTTGGCCCAGCTCCGCGCTGACGGTAATGGTGATCTTCGAAGCTGTTCGGTCTGGAAGCTTTCCAAGTTTCAGGTCAGCCATGGTAACTCCTGCTCAACTCGCGTATGGCCGCAGCACGATGTCCTTGTGCACGATGACGCGCAGTGGCCAACCTGGGCGGACGATGATGGTGGGCTGGATATTGAGGTTTTTTTCGGTGATGCGCTGGCCGGCTCGACTGGCGTTCTGCTGGGCTGATTCCCGGATCGCCTTGACCAGATCGCTCTCGTTTTCGCCGAGGCTGAATTCCGTGCCGACACCGAGCAATGTGGCAAGCGCCACCCCCTTGATCAGCTGCCAGGCGTGGAAATCGACTTTGTCTTCCAGCCCTGCGTAGCCGGCGGTGTCGCTCGCGGGCAGATTGTCGATTTCGACCGACGAGCCGTCGGGCAGCAGAATGCGCTGCCAGACCAGCAGCGCTCGCTTTTGCCCGAACGCGACGACGCTGTCGTAGACGCCGATAAGACGTGAGCCCTGCGGAATCAGCAATATGTTGCCCGTGACCGTGTCGTGCACATTCTCGGTGACTTGCGCGACGACAAGGCCCGGCAAATCGGAATTGATGCCGGTGATCAGGCTGGCGGCAATCACGCTGCCAGCCATCAGTTGATACGGCGAGATCGGCGTCTGCAGCGCATGCGGATTGTAGATCCCGCCAGTGCTCCGCTGGCTGAGGAAATCAAGCTTTCGCTGCTGATTGTTCTGGTCGCTTTCCGCCGGCGCCACCGAGGCTGACGCGCGTGCTGCTTCGGATTGGGGAAGTGCCTCAAATGGATGCTGAGCAGTTTGCACGCTCTCACCGACATCTGTCTGTTGAGCTCGATTTTCGACGCGGAAAAGCACCTGCGATTCACGCGCTTCGATCGCCTGCTGCGCTAGACGCTGCTCCTCGGCCGAGATGTCTTGGCCCGGCACGATGCCGAGCTGGCGCTGCCGCTCGAGGATGGGGCGACCGAGGTCGCCCGGCAAAGGTGGCCCAAGGACGGGAGACTTCGGCTTCATGCCGGAATAGTCATGGGGAAGCGTATCGAGTCCCTCGACGGTTGGTTTGCGCTCAGTGCTGTAGAGATCTTCCGCCTGATCCCTGATGCGAAGGGCCGGCCCCTGGAGCGCCATCATGGCAACGCCGAACACAGCGCCGGATCCGAGCGCTGCGATCGCGATGATCACACCGCGCCTGAACCGCACCACGCGGCGGGGAGAGGCCCGAAGCTGCAGTTCCTCGGGATCCAGTTTCGGCGGGATGCCAGAGCGGGAATTTTCGATCATGAGCCCTCACCTCACCGGCTGGAACGCGAAAAGAGCGAGATCCGCCGTAGCGGTTGCCTGTCGTCAATCCTGCTGATGCGGATCACCTGCTGCTGCTTGGTGCCGAGGCGAAGTTCGGCCGCGGCGAAGAGCCGATCGACGATGTAATAGTTGCCGCGCACGCGATAGTTGACGAGCTCGCTGCTCCCATCTGCGCCGACGATGAAGAGTGGTGGCGCCTCGCCCTGATCTATGCGACGAGGGAACTCAATATAGACCTTGCTGCCGTCGTCGAAGGCTCGCGTCGGTCTCCAGGGCGGTGTGTCGCCACTGATCGAGTAGCGAAAGCGAAGGTTTTCGAGCGCGATATTCGACGCGACCGGTGTAACTGCCTCGGCTTGAGCATTGCGCTGGCGAAGCGCGATGATCTGGTCTTGGCTGTAGGTCCAGGAGATTGCCGCCATTGCTGTCTTCTCGGTGCTTTGAAGCTGCAAATGATAGGTCCGCCGGTCCGTCGTAATGACGACATTGGTGGCAAGACCCGGCGCGAAGGGTTTCACCAGAACATGGGTGCGCTGATTGTCACCGGTGCCGCTTGCAGTATCGCCTATGACCCAGCGCACGGTGTCGCCAGCCGACACGGCGGTTAGTTTCTCGCCCGGCTGCAGAGCGATGTCGGTCACGCGCTCCGGCGCGGCATAGAGCTGATAAAGCGCGCCATCGGTGAAGGGGTAGACTTGCACGGCATTAACATACCCGTACTTGGTGGGTTGCTGGGTCGCGGCTTTGTTGGCATCAGCGACGCGTTCTTCAGGGGGGCGCTTGTCCTCGGCCTTGCCGGGCTCGGGCTGCAATTGGTTTGGCCAGGCAGCGGCAGTGGTTTTGGCACCTCGACAATTCTAATCGGCCTCTCCGGCGCCTTCTCGATCGCGGCCGGTTTGAAGTCAGCAGCGTCATAGGAAATCTCAGGCGGCGGCACCTTCTTCGATGCACAAGCGGAAACGACCGCTGCCGACACCGATAGGATCAGCACGGCACGAATCGGTGACATTTTATCTTTCATTGGTGGACTCCGTCGGAGAAAGGGGGGGTGGGACGGCGCTGTCGAGCTCGCGTGACCAGTCAATGGCGTTGATGAAGACGCCGAGCGGATTCTTGCGCAGCTGATCCGTATTGCTTGGCGAGCGGATCACGATCGTGAGGATCGCAGTCCAGCGCATCGTGCTGGCAAGGCTTCCGCGCTCAAACACCTGCTCGGTCCATTTGACCTGGAATGAACTTTCGGAGGCCCTGACCACGCTGGTGACCTGTACCGAGACACTGCGCGTTCCGATCTGACCGAAGGGGTCGTTCGCCTTGGCGTATTCGTTGAGGAAGAGCGCTGCGCGATCGCTAGCAAAGTCGTACGCTGCCAACCAGTTCTGCCGTACCAAAACCGGATCGGTGGAAACGGAACGGACATTCTGGATGAAGCGGCCGAGATGCCAGGCGATCTGAGCATCCGAGGGCTCATAATTCCGGATTGCCGGCGCGACGGCGCGCGTCTCGCCGAAGCCATCGACCTCGACGACGTAAGGCACGACACGGCTTTGCATCGACTGCCATACGAGTCCGCCGGAAAGTCCGGTCGCCAAGGCCAGGCACCCAAGGGCCATGAGCCGCCAGTTCCTGGCCTGCAGTCGAGATGAGCCGATGCGCTCGTCCCACAGCTGGGCGGCTTTTTGATACGGCGTGACCGGTTCGGGTGTTTTGCCGTAACGGTGCACGGGTCGCTTGAAGAGCATCTAGTCATCCTTGTCGTTGAGAGAGGGGTTGGCGCTGCCTCCCGGCCGGTCTCCGTCTCGGACAGCTTGCATGGCAGCGTGGCGATGTGCACGGGCGGTCTGTTCAGAACGTAGGCGCCTTGCCCACGTCGGCGCCGAAACAGTGGCCGAACCGGCAGAGCGTTCGGTCATTGACGCGGTCGGCGTGCCGCCGGTCGCGGTCCACGCGGCATCGCGCCCGGCATCGGCGTTGCGCCCAACACTTGCAGTGGCGGATCGCGCTACGCGTATAGCGGCGCCGCCAGCGGCACTGGTTACACCATGCATTCCAGCAGCCACACCGGAGAGGCCAACGTCGGGCGAGGTTGCGCGCCCGATCTGCCAGGAGGTGGAAGCAGCCGATCCCATTGTTGTGCCGGCGCGGATGGCGGCGAGACCGCCGCTGGTTGCCATACGCGCGCCAGAAAATGCCGTGCCTCCAGCAACGAGTGATACACCCGCTGCCGCCGCGGTCGTGCCGAGGGCGGCGCCCGCGCCAAGCTGCGGTGCGCCTGAGACAAGACCCGACGCGATCCCCGGCCCAAAAATGCCAAGGCCAAGCAGTGCCAGTGCGCCCAGTACCTGGGACATGGCAGCGGCCAGATCCGGCTCCTTGCCTCGCAATGCGGAAGCGAACTCCCCGAAGAGCGTGGAGCCGATGCCGACAATGACGGCGAGCACCATCACCTTGATGCCTGACGAGATAACATGGCCGAGCACGCGTTCGGCCAGGAACGCTGAACGGTTCCAAAGTGCGAATGGAACCAAAACAAAACCTGCCAGCGTGGTGAGCTTGAACTCAAGGATGGTGATGAAAAGCTGGATGGAAAGGATGAAGAAGGCGATGATGACCAGGAACCAAGCCATCAGCAGCACGAAGATGGTCAGTGCGTTGCCGAAGATTTCCGGGAAGCCCAGGAGCTGACTGGCTTGGTCAAGCATTGGCCAAGCACCTTCGAAACCGGTCGCGGCAATGCGGCCCGGGCGCAGGAGATTGTCTGCCGACAGATTGCCGGCCGACGCATTAATCCCGAGACCGGCAAAAGAACGATAAATGATATCGGCGAGGTTCTTGAAATTGTTCAGGATGAAGGCGAAGACGCCAACATAGAGCACCTTGCGGACAAGCCGGCCGAGAACGCTGGTCTCCTCGCCGAGCGCCCACGCCAGGCCGGCAAGTGTGATGTCAATGCCGATCAGAATGGTAGTGAGGAAGGCGACGTCACCCGAGAGCAGACCGAACCCGCTGTCGATGTAGCGGATGAAGGTCTCCATGAAGCGATCGATGACGCCAAGGTCGTTCATGCCGCTGCCTTCCTCGTCGTGATGAACTCGTGATTAATTGCCGGGATAAGCCGAGCCGGTACCCAAGAATCGCTTCGTCATCTCGCGGGCGGCTTCCTCTGACTGGGCCTTGCGGGCGGCATCCTCGGCCTCAGCTCGAAACTGCGTTGCGAGCAGCGTCTGGATCTGCATCTGCTGCTTTGTCGAAAGCGCCATCAGCTGGTTGGTGGCCTGGCTTGCCTGAAGCGCACCGGCCGCCCCTTGGCTGCGGTTGACGAGATCGGCGAGCAGATCGCCGTCGGCGCGGACGTTCTCGACGATTTGCGACTGGACCCCCATGGTCTGGCGGAACGCCTGCATGGCGCTTTGCCAACGCTCGCGCGCAGCACTCGCCACATCGCTGACCTTGATCGTGGCGTCGTAGCTTTCCGGATATTGGCTGCGCCACTGGTCTTGAAGCTTGCCCAGATCAAAGCTGAGGCCACTCGCCTGGTCCATCAAGCCGTCGATGCGATGGAGCGAACCGGTGAGTTGGCCAACGGAAGAGAAATCCAGACGCTGAAGATTGCGCGCCATGTTCTGCAGCATGGTCGCCTGATTCTGCAGCGACTGGATCTGGTTGTTGATCTGCTCCAATGCGCGCGCGGCCGTCAGCACGTTCTGCGCATAATTGGACGGATCGAACACGATAAGGGCGTAGGCGGGCTGCACATAGTCGGCCATAGGCTTGGCGATCAGGGAAACGGTGATCAGGCCGGAGAGAAGGCGTCGCCGCATCATGCTAATTGCTCCTTGTCTGGTTGAGGGAATTGCTTGAGAAGTTCGCCGGCCCAATCGAGGCCGCGCGCGATCAGGAACTGCGAGGCAAAGCTGCCTTGCCCGTCTTCGGACAGGATCCTGTCGATCAGAGTCTGCGTGGCCGGATCGGAAGCACCGCAAAGCGCAAGAGCGATGGGGCCAAGCCCGAGCTCGAACAGACGGTTGCCGCGGCGCGATTGCAGATAATACTGACGCTTCGGCGTGGCGCGGGCGATCAATTCGATCTGCCGCTCGCTTAAACCGAAGCGTTCGTAGGCTGTGCGCGCCTGGGGTTCCACGGCACGATCATTGGGAAGGAAAATGCGCTGCGGGCAGCTTTCGATGATTGCCGGCGCTATGGCAGAGCCCGCGATATCAGCCAGCGACTGCGTAGCGAAGACAACCGACACGTTCTTCTTTCGCAGCACCTTCAGCCATTCGCGGATGCGGGCGGCGAACAGCGGATTGTCGAGATAGACCCACGCCTCGTCGAGCATGATCAGCGTGGGCCGTCCGTCGAACCGTTCCTCAAGTCGCTGGAACAGATAGGTAAGCACCGGCAGCAAAGCGCCTTGGCTGTGCATCAGCTCCTCGGTCTCGAAACACTGCACATCCGACAAGGCCAGCCCATCATGATCGGCATCGAGCAGGCGGCCGAAGGGACCGTCGAGCGTGTAGGGCATCAATGCGGACTTCAGCGCATTGGATTGAAGCAGGACCGAAAGGCCGGTCAGTGTGCGTTCCTGCGCCGGCGCGGTGGCAAGGCTGGCCAGCGCTGACCAGATAGCCTCCTTCACCTCCGGCGTGACGGTGACGTTCTCGTGGGCAATAAGGCTGGCGATCCATTCGGCCGCCCAGCTTCGGCTAGCCTGGTCGTTGATGCTGCGCAGTGGCTGAAAGGCAAGGGAACCGTCCGCTCCTAGCGCGTGGTGTTCTCCACCCATGGCAAGTGTTGCAGCACGGGCCGAATTGCCTTTGTCGAAGACATAAACCTGGGCGCCGGCATAGCGCCTGAACTGCAGAGCAATCAGAGCAAGCAGAACCGACTTGCCGGCGCCGGTCGGACCAACAGCCAGCATGTGGCCGACATCTTCGACGTGGGTGGAAAGCCGAAACGGTGTCGACCCGCTGGTCTCGGCAACGAGAAGCGGTGGCGCTTCGGTTTGGGTGACTTTCGCGAGATACTCGTTTGTCGCAGGACCGGCCCAAACCGACGACAGCGGCATGAGATGGGCAAGGTTCAAAGTATGAACGAGCGGTTGGCGAACGTTAGCGTAGACATGGCCAGGCAATGAGCCGAGCCAAGCCTCGACCGCATTGACGCCTTCTCGGATCGTGGTGAAACCGATCCCATTGATGATGCGCTCGACCGCGCGAAGCTTCTCTGCAGCGGCTTGGCGATCCTCGCCCCACACCGTCACGGTCGTGGTGAGATAGCCGAAGCTCACATGATCGCCGCCCAATGCCTGAAGGGCTTCGTCGGCGTCGAGCGCCTTGTTGTCGGCATCGCTGTCGACAAGCGGGACCGGCTCGTTGGTAATGACCTCGCGTAGGATTGCCACGATCGATTTGCGCTTGGCAAACCACTGCCGGCGCAACCGCGTCAGCGTCTTCGTGGCTTCCGTTTTCTCGAGCGGAATGAAGCGCGTCATCCAGCGATAGGCGAAATCCTGATGATTGAGGGCATCGAGGATCCCGGGCCGGGTGAGGTTTGGAAAGCCGAGGATGGTCAGTGTGCGAAGATGCTGCTCACCCAGCATCGGCTCCAGGCCACCGGTAAGCGGCGCATCGACCAGGATGGCATCCAGATACATCGGCGTTTCCGGGGCCATGATAGGATGGCGGCGAGGCGAAATCGTGCCGTGGAGGTAGGTCAACGTCTGAGCATCATCGAGGACGCGTACTTCGGACATGAAACCCGAGAAGAGATCGAGCACGCGGTTGGTCTCGTCACGGAACCTCGCCAGATCCTGGCGCCAGTCTCTTTCTCCTTGGGAATAATGAGAGTCGACGAGCGCGCTTTCTGCGCGCGCCTTGGCGTCCGGCGGTGGCATAAACACCAAGGTCAGATGATAGCGGCTCTCGTAGTGCGCTACCTTCCCCTCGAAAGCAGCGCGGCGTTCTTCGTCGACCAGCCACGACGCGGCGTCAGGAAAATGCGAGTTCGGATAGCCCAGCGCTTCTATGCGCTCGGCCTCAAAGAACAATGCCCAGCCAGAGCCAAGGCGTCTGAGAGCATTGTTCGCCCGGGCGCAAATGCCGACGAGTTCAGCCTCCGTCGCACTTTCGAGATCCGGGCCGCGGAACCGCAACGTCCGCTGAAAGCTGCCGTCCTTGTTGAGCACGATGCCGGGCGCCACCAAGGCAGCCCAGGGTAGATGGTCGGCAAGCCGGTCGGCTTTGCTTCGATATTCCGAAAGGTTCAGCATGCAAGCCACCCCTTCAGACGTAGGTGGCGCACAAGCACGCTGGCGAAGTCCGGATCGCGTCTTGCGGCAAAGACCGCTAACGAATGGCCCGCGATCCAAAGCACCAGACCAGCAATCCATTGCTGCAAGCCGAAGCCAATGGCCGCGGCCACTGTACCGTTGAGGATCGCCACCGCGCGCGGAGCCCCGCCGAGCAGGATCGGCTCGGTCAGCGCCCGGTGGACCGGTACTGCGAAGCCCTCGATATGCTGCTCCCCGGCGGCCATCAGACGAGCGCCCCACCACCGAAGGAGAAGAAGGAGAGGAAGAAGCTCGATGCCGCGAAGGCGATCGACAGACCGAAGACGATCTGAATCAGGCGCCGAAAACCACCGGCGGTGTCGCCGAAGGCAAGCGTCAGGCCGGTGGTGATAATGATGATCACCGCAACGATCTTGGCGACCGGTCCCTGCACGGACTCCAGGATCTGCTGCAGCGGCTGCTCCCACGGCATGCCGGAGCCGGCCGCATAAACCGGGGCCGTGATAAGAAACGCGAGCGCTGTGGACGAAAGAAAGCGAAGCTTCTTGCGCATGAGGAAGGCCTTTCAAAGCTGCTGGAGTTGCGAAAGCGTGAGCGGGGCAACGGCGTAATCGCCGCTGCCGTCGAGACCGGTGACCTCGGCGATTGCGTCGATGTGGCGCGACGAGCCGCGTCCCGCTATAAAGACGATCAGATCTATCGCCTCAGCGATGAGCCGGCGGGGAACGGTGACCACCGCTTCCTGGGCGAGTTGCTCAATGCGATAGAGAGCCGAGCGCGCGGAATTGGCGTGTACGGTAGCGATGCCGCCTGGGTGTCCGGTGTTCCATGCCTTCAGCATGTCGAGCGCTTCCGCGCCCCTCACCTCGCCCACGATGATGCGGTCCGGCCTGAGCCTCAGCGTCGAGCGCACGAGATCGGCAAGGGTGACCGAGCCCCGCCTCGTTCTCAGGGCAACGCAGTCCCTGGCCGCGCACTGCAGTTCGCGTGTGTCCTCGATCAGGATCACCCGATCGTCGCATTCGGCGACTTCAGCCAGCAGAGCGTTGGCGAGTGTTGTCTTCCCCGAGGAAGTGCCGCCGGCGATCAGCATGTTGCGCCGCTCGCGGACGGCCTTTTTCAGCGCATCGGCCTGCAGCGGCAGCATGATGCGTTCGGCAACATAGTCGGCCAGGGTGTAGACTTTCGCGGCGGGCTTGCGGATGGCAAAACATGGCGCCAACACCACAGGTGGCAGCAGGCCTTCGAAGCGTTCGCCAGACGGCAATTCGGCACTGACGATCGGGTTGTCGGCGTGCGCCTCGGCGCGCACGTGCGAAGCAACCAGGCGGATGATACGTTCTGCCTCGGACGGGTGCATGTGAACGTCGGTATCGACCCGACCTTCGCCTAACCGGTCGAGTCGCAGCGCGCCGTCGGGATTGACCATCACCTCGATGACGGACGGATCGGCCAGGGCTTCGGTGATTGCCGGACCCATGGCGGTGCGCAGCATGACACGCCGCCGGTGGTCGGCCTCGGGATGAGAGCTCATCCTTCCCCTCCCCCACCATTGTCTTTGCTAAGCGACTTTTTGCCGGAAGCGATCTGGCGGCCGACCTTCTCAACGAATTTCTCGAAACGCTCTTGGGCAATAGCCTGCGTTGCCCGATCCGGGACCGGCGTGTGGGCATGAAGGGTGATCGAAAAGCGGATGAAGAGCGCCAGGCTCTCCAGGATCACCTCGGAATCGCGCCTGACGTGGGCAAGGTCGCGGGAGAGCCGGTCAAGCCTTACGCCGTAGCGCCGATCGAACTCGCTCTCGCCACGCCGCTCGATGAACGCCTCGATCGCCTTCGCCACGATCGCTGATTTGGTCGTTGACGGATCGCGACTGAGGTTGTCCAGTTTCTCGCTGAGCTCCGGCTCAAGCAGAAACTGATGGCGAATGCGGTGCGGCTTCATGCGGCTCGTTCCGACGGCCCGGCGTTGCGCCGGCGACGGGAGAAGCATCGGCCAGACGCTCAAAATCGCTTATGGCCGTTATCTACGCTGAGGTGCGCTCTGCAACTCAGCGGACTTCAGAAGCCGGGAATGACATCGTCGCCCCTGCCCTCGTTGATACCGTAGGCGCGGGCCGCAGTGGAAATCCGATCCATGACACGCTTGTCCGCGAGCGCTTCGCTGTCATCGTCTGCGGGCTTGTACAGATCGGCCTGATCGGGCTCTTGAGAGACAACAACGTCTTCTTCGGGCAGGCTTGGATGGCGTTGCTGCTGAACGCCTCCCTCGTCTTCAACTGGCGCGTCGGCGCTTTCCTCGTCCGCAGCAAGTCGGCTATCGACGCTGCACACTTGTCCAGTCCAGCCGTCCGGGCGTGATGCAGGGCAGTCCGCATAGGGCCCGTCGTGCAGCACCGGCGCAGGCAGCACCCGATCTGTGAAATTCTGATCCTGATAATAGCGCAGCTTCTTGGCGCGGATCGGCGGCAACCCAGAAACCAGGACCAATTCGTCTGACGGCGGCAATTGCATCACCTCGCCTGGCGTCAGGAGCGGGCGCGCGGTTTCCTGGCGGCTCACCATGACATGTGAAAGCCAGGGCGCAAGCCGATGGCCCGCATAGTTGCGCATCGACCTAAGTTCGGTTGCGGTGCCGAGGGCATCCGAGATGCGCTTGGCCGTGCGTTCGTCATTGGAGGAAAAGGCAATTCGCACGTGGCAATTGTCGAGAATAGCATTGTTCTCGCCATAGGCCTTTGAAACCTGGTTCAAAGATTGTGCGATCAGATAGGAGCGAATGCCATAACCTGCCATGAAGGCGAGCGCCGTTTCGAAGAAGTCGAGGCGACCGAGCGCCGGAAACTCGTCCAGCATCATGAGCAGCTGATGCTTACGGCTCTTCTTCGGGTCCCCCTCCAGACGCTCCGTCAACCGCCTGCCGATCTGGTTCAAGATCAGTCGCACCAAAGGCTTGGTGCGCGAGATATCCGAAGGCGGCACGACCAGATAGAGCGACAGCGGT
>NZ_SUEO01000014.1:17992-19402 GCF_004962925.1 Mesorhizobium sp.
CGATAAAGCCCGAGAAAGGACATGGCGGTCGAGAGGACGCCTGAGCGCTCGTTTTCCGACTTGTTCAGGAGTTCGCGAGCCGCCGAGGCCACTACGGGATGGACCTGAGGGTTATGCCCCGTCCCGAGATGGTTTGTCGTCATCATCCGCCGTAGCGTTGCGGCAAACGAGCGTTGCGGGTCCGACAGGAAGGTGGCGACGCGGGCCAGCGTCTTGTCCTCTTCAGCGTAGAGCACGTGCAAAATGGCGCCAACTAGGAGTGAATGGCTGGTCTTCTCCCAGTGGTTCCGTCGCTCCAGCGCGCCCTCGGGATCGACGAGGATGTCGGCGATGTTTTGAACGTCCCGGATCTCATCTGGGCCTTTGCGCACCTCCAGCAGCGGGTTGTAGCGTGCCGATCTCGGGTCGGTCGGATTGAACAGAAGGCAGTACGAGAATTTCGACCGCCAGCCGGAGGTCAACTGCCAATTTTCGCCTTTTATATCATGAATGATGGCAGACCCGGTCCAGGAAAGTAGCGTTGGAACAACCAGCCCCACGCCCTTGCCCGAACGCGTCGGCGCAAATGCCATGACGTGCTCCGGGCCGTCATGGCGCAGATAGCGATCGTTCAGCCTACCGAGGAAAACGCCCGCCGGCCGTAACAACCCTGCCGTCTCGACCTCATGAGTCGTGGCCCACCGTGAAGACCCATAGGTCGTAACCGACCCGCGCTGTCGCGCGCGCAAAAGCGAGCCTGCGATTGCGGCGGCACAGCCCAGGAATCCGCTGGCGCCTGCAAGCGTACCGGCTTTGTCGAAGACCTCCGGCGCATAAGCATCGAAGTGGAACCACCATTCAAACAGCTTCCACGGCTTGTAGATTGGCCAGCCGGCGAAGAGAAACCATGGTGCGCCGAGAGGCGTCTGGTAGGTCAGCATTTGAGCGCACCATTGGGTTGCCGTCCATACGCCGATAATGACAATTGCGCACACAACGGCGATCTGCCCGATCAGTAGCTTCGTAGGTGTCATCGGCTTGGCCCGCTGAACAACGCGACCTAGCATCGCGCGGCGCAGCCGGGACAGGAATGTTCCTCACATACGATTTGGGAGCAATGAACGACTTCCTACGTATGCAGGTCGGTCAGCACGCGTGTTGCGCCTTCACGCGACACCATCCTCTCCATTCACCCTGAGGCCCGGCGCCGCCGACAGTTGCGTGACCGCTCCTCCGCAAAGTTATCTTCTGCGTTCAGGGAGCCAGGGCGCCTGGGCTGGCTGATGAACACCGTCCGCTCGCGCATGTGGGGTCGAATTGATTTGTGCCCAAGTGGAGGCAGGCTCATCATTCAACAGTTGCCGCAGTTCCCCTGGCTCGAACGCCATCATTGGTGGAGAGGCAGGCTCGTCTTCCAACAGTTGCCGCAGT
>NZ_SUEO01000014.1:19502-32346 GCF_004962925.1 Mesorhizobium sp.
CTCGAACGCCATCATTGGTGGGGAGGCAGGCTCGTCTTCCAACAGTTGCCGCAGTTCCCCTGGCTCGAATGCCATCATCGGTGGGGAGGCGGGTTCATCCTCCAGCAGCTGCCGCGGCTCTTCCTCGTGCGGCAAGCGCCTCCTTAGCCGGTCTTGCAGCGCCTGCCGATCGGCAACGAGGTTGTCGAGGGGCAGCGGCTCGTGGTCTGGCCGCTGCCCTTTCACCAATCGTTCAACCAGCGCCCACGTGCCCTCCAGGACAAATACGCCGCAATCATAATGGTTCGTCTGTCTAGCCATGGGGGCTGGCGCCAAGGTAGCATTCAGCAGTCCTGCGAGCTGTTTTGCAGGCACGTCGTTATATCCCTCTCGCTGGAGGGAGTCGTAGTGATAGGCGAACCGCCTTTCGGGGTCGCGGCGATCAACGAGCAGCAGCGACCAATGGGTGCCGGGGCTAGTAGCCGTGCCATTATTCACTGGCAAGAACAGGAAGTCGGCTGTGGCGTTGTTTTGATTATAGATGGACTGCAATATGCCTCGAGCGTCTTGCGGCGACGTGTGTCGCAGTAGATGGGATACGGAAGGATCCACCAGCCGAGTCCTGGCAGCGAGCGCCGGATTGATCCCCTGCAGTTGCCCCTCCAGCAAATTGTAATCTCTCTGGATATGGGCGTCGCTCAGCCATTCGGCGGCGCCGAGCACCCGCCCCGTTGCAACGTTGGACGGGGCTGTCGGATCGAGCGCCCCGATCTGAGCCCCAGAGGAACTGGTCGTCAGTGTGGTCACATCAACCAGTGGAAGGCCGCGGTAGGTGCCTGGCAGCTTAGCGGTTGCTGGCGAGGCGGGTTGGGGAGCTCTTGCCGGTGCCGCTGGCCCAGCTTCAGCAGCGGCCCCAACGCGCCTGGTGACTGCGTCTGCCGGATGAGCAGCAAGGACAGTTTCGCGCCCGAGCACAATGCGCGGCAGGATATCCCGGAGGTGAGCCAATGCAGAACCGATCCTTAGCCTATTACCATAGGAGACAGCCTTGAAGCTCTCAACATCTTTATCCAGCGATTTGTCGTGAATCCGAGCCGCAATCCCAGGCTTGTTATTTTGACGCAGGTACTGGCTAAAATGTCTAAGAAAAGTTGTATAGCCGCCCACGGTATCTGGATTCCGTCCGGTCGCAGGCGCTGCCAGGTACTCCTTGGTCGAAGCGGCTCTGTAATCTCTAATGAGCTCGGCATCGTCAGGATAGGGGATCACGACAGGGCGACCCATAATCGGGGCTCCGCCTGTCGACTTCTTGAGGTAACGCAGTGCGCCAGCCACGGTGGAGGAACCACCCGTACTCTCGTACTCCTTGAGATCCTGATCCAGCGACGAATGGTAAAGCCGAGCAGCAAACCCTGGCTTGTTGTTTTGAAGGAGCCACCGACTAAAGCCGAAAAGAGAATTTACATTGTAAGTGACCGTGTTCGCGCTGGCCTTACCCGCGTGGAATGCTGCCCTCAGCCCTTCGATAGCGGTCGCATCGTTGGAATAGACAGGACGCTTGTCGGAACCGTTGGGGACTACAATTGGACGATCCGGCTGCACTGTCGAGGGCATCGACCCACCACCTCCGGGATGCGGTGCTGGGGTGGATTCGTGCTCATCCCTCTGCCTGACGAGCTGCGCCTCACATTCCGGTGTAGCCACCTTATGAGGATCCTGCATCGGTTCGATCCCCTCCATCTCCTGCTGCAACCAAGCCAAAGCTTGGCGAGCGGCGGCTTCATCAACCGCGGAGGATGTCTCCACACCTCTGGCGGACGCCGGCAGAGCCTGCTCCGCCCGCCGTCGAAAGAGCTCTGGCGAGGCGGATTTCTCCGCCCACAATCTGGGCTGCGTAGCGAGTCCCCGTCCAGATTTATGTGGCACCGCCTCGCTTGGCAGCGGGCTGCTCCTGTCCCGTGCAGCTACCAGCCCCTCCGGGGCGCCCTGGTCGCCGTGGCGCCAGTTCAAGTGAGGGACGGCCTCTCCAAAGTCGGGTGCTTGGTGTTGGTGCGCGGTTGGGGCGAGAGACAATGGTAGATCGGTGCCCTCCTTATAACCTACCGGCAGGAGCTCCTCTGGCCAATCGAATCCCTGCTGTGGTGCGGTATGCTGAGCAGCGTCGCCACGGGGACGAGCCTCCATGCTGACCGCGTTTTCCAGATGACCTCCGAGTATAACGCGCGGCGGGTGCTTGCGGAGATAAACCAGTGCAGATTCGATCGGAGCTCCACGATTAGAGGAGGCGGCCTTGTAGCTCTCAACATCTTTATCCAGCGATTCATCGTAAATCCGGCCCGCAATCCCGAGCTTGTCATTTTGACGTAGGTAATGACTGAAATGGTTAAGAGCAGTTGCGTAGCCGCTCGCGGATCTGAAATGTCTAGTGAGCGCGGCGTCGTCAGGATGGGGGTTCAGGACAGCGCGACCCACAATCGGGGCGGCTCCGCCTATCGACTTCATCAGTTGACGCAGTGCGCCAGCCACGGTGGAGGAACCACCCCTACTCTCGTACTCCTCGAGATCCTGGCTCAGCGACGGATGGTAAAGCCGAGCAGCAAACCCTGGCTTTTTGTTTTGAAAGAGCCAACGACTAAAGCCGAAAAGAGAATTTGCGCTGCGAGTGACCGTGTCCGGCCTGGCTTTACCCGCAAGGAGTGCAGACTTCAGCCCTTCGATGGCGGTGGCATCGTTGGAATAAACAGGACGCTTGTCGGCACCGTCGGGGGCCACAATTGGACGATCCGGCTGCACTGTCGAGGGCATCGACCCATCGAGATGCGGCGCTGGGGTGTATTCGTGCTCATCCCCCTGCATCGCGAGCTGCGCCTCCCGCTCCGATGTACCCACCTGATGGGCAGGGAGTTGCATCATCACGCGAGCGCCTGAGTCACCAACCTGACCTGGTTGCCGCTCAGTGACAGCATGCTGCAGATTGCTTTGGATCCTCTGCCTCTTCGTTGGTCTCAACTCACCTTTGCCATGCGAGCCATTGACGAGGACATCCTCGCCTGGTGCACTCATCAACTCATCCGCCGCCTGCAATTCGCCCAAGTGCTGCTCAAAACCGGCTTGGCCGGCCTGTCCGCTTGCTCGTGCGGTACGGCGTGCTGCACCTGCAGCCAAGCTGCTACGATGAATGTCCAGTTTGTACGGGTGCACGCTATCCTCACTTCCACAGATCACATGAGCAACCTACTCAGGCAAGCTTTCGAAAGGCTGACGAGGTCCGCCGCCGCGGAAGGCGAAGGCTGGTTTTCTGCTCAGCGGTTGACGGCCTAGCGTGTTGCGGCCGCGCCGGGTATCACGCCAATCAATCTGAATAGTCGATGCGTCAAAATCTTTTCCTGCCTTGATGAGTCGATCGGCAAGCTGGAACGAGCAAAACGGATCGACATTATCATCCATTTCGCCGACCGCGATCATCAGCTTGCCCTGCAGCCTGTGAGCATTGTCAACGGCGGAGGATTGCGAATATTCAATGCCGACCGGCCACCCCATCCACAGTTCGTTCCACCAGGTCTTGTCTATCCTGTTGTCGAAGCAGCCGTTTTTGGCGACGGCGACCTTGTAGAAATCGGGGTGAAAGAGCAGCGCGCTGACTGCACTGGCCGCCGGCGGATGCGCCAAAAATGCCGACGTTGGATATGTCGTACCATGGATATTGCGCGGCCGCCGCCTTGTGCCACAGAATGCGATCGGGAAATCCTGCGTCCTTCAGATTCTTCCAAGCAACATCATGGAAGGCGCGGGAGCGGTTGTTGGTGCCCATGCCGTCGATCTGAGCAACGACGAAGCCCAGCTGCGTGAGCGGCTCTGTCCACCGCGAGAAGGATTTTGGGACGAAGGAGCCGTGGGGTCCAGCATAGATATTCTCCACAACCGGGTATTTCTTCGTCGGGTCGAAGTTGGCTGGCAGGTGGAGCACGCCCCAGATGTCAGTTTTGCCGTCGCGCCCCTTGGAATGGAAACTGAGCGGCGGCTGCCAGCCTGCGGCGACGAGCTCGGAAATGTCGGCCGTCTCGATCTGCTGGAGCTTGGCATTGTCGCTGGCGCGGTAGAGTGCCATGCGCGGGGGCAGATCGATGCGTGACCAGAGATCGACATAATAGCGCCTGTCAGGCGAGAACTCGATATGGTGGTTGGCCGGTTCGGGCGTCAGTGCAGTCAGTCCCTTGCCGTCAAAGCCGATGCGGTAAGCATGGACCCAATAGGGGTCCTCCTGCGAGTTCATCCCGCTCGCCTCGAACCAGATCTGACGCTTGACCGGATCGACATGGTTGACCCTCCGGACGACCCACTCACCTCGGGTGATCTGGTTTTCGAGCGCGCCTGTCCGGCCGTTGAAAAGATACAAATGCTCATACCCGTCGCGCTCTGATGCCCAGATGATCTCCTTCCCGTCATCGACATCGTAACGGAAGATTTTTCCGGCATCCTCCTGGCCATGCCCCAGCGGCAAATAATCAACGAATGTCTCGCTGGTCTCATCGATCAGGGAGCGCCCGCGGCCCGAGGCGGCGTCTACCTCGACCAGGCGATAGAGCTGATGCCCGCGCTGGTTATATTCGAAAGTGAAGCCGCGGCTGTCCGCCCACCACCGGAGAGGGGAAAGTTCGAAGACGTTCGAGAAGAGGGCACCGTCAATCACGATCTGGCGCCGGCCGGCAATGTCGAACAGGACTGGCTGGGGCAGCGGAAGGACATCGCCCGGCCTGGGATAGAATATTGTTGAATATTCCCGCTCCAACTGGTCCGTCGAAGAATTGAGGTAGCGGACCTCTCGCCTATAGCCGGGGCGAACAAGGTAAGCGGCGAGGTGGCGCGAGTCCGGCGACCAGCTCAGCGTCGAAAAGACGTAGCAATTGCCTTCGGCTCCGTCCCGGCTCAGAGGAACATCCTGCAATCCGTCCTCGCTGCGCAGGAAAACGTTGCAGTTCTTGATATAGGCGATCCATTTGCCGTCGGGCGACGCGTTGCTCTTGTCGGGGTTGTTCTCCGCTGGCGGCGTGTAGCGGTGGCTGAGCTCCCTACGGTCCCCTTTCCTTGCATCGAATGTGGTGCTGGTACAGTCATAGCTTGCAAGGTCGCAGCTCCACCGGGTGTCTTCAATCTGGAAGTCGAGCCTGCGACCATCCTCACTCAGTTCGAAACGGTCGAACGGAAGATTGCCGGCTTGATAGCTCTCATGGCTCACCTTGTTTAGCGCTGCCGCCAGACGCGCCTGATCGAAAGCGGGCCGCTTGAAACCCGTGGCAGCATCGACCTGCATGAACTGCTGCTCGCCGTGGCTAGTCCGGCGGTAGACGAAGGCTTCACCCCCGGTCAGCCAGAAAGGCATTTTGGGGACATTGACAGTGAGCCCGCCATATCGATCGTTGATCGTAAGTGCGCGCTTGAAATCGGCCGGCGCTAGCGTCGGGTGTAAACTCTTCGAACCCTTGGCCAGCGTCTGAGTTGCCGATCGCCATGCCGCGCGCGTCAAAGCGCCGATCCTGGACATACCTGTTCACTTCTTTCGGTTTTCGGAATGCTAATTTTGAAGTTGGGTTCTCGTCGCCGGTCTGCAGCAGCGCCGAGCGTCGCCTTGGAGGAGAGCCAGCACGCGGGTGCAGCCAGGCACGCGCAACAGGGGCGCTCCTTGGACATCCAGGCACTGGTTCGGGTGCCGATTGAAGAGTTGGCGTCCGCCGCCGAAACAACCAGGAAAGAGCGTCCATGCAGCCCTGACGCGACTATTTCCCCGCGAGTATGGCCGCTTGCTTTTCTGCATCATCTGAAAGGTCCTGCTCTAGTCGGGCCGGATGTCACCCCGGCAGAAATCATTGTGCTATTTCGACAATCTCCGAGCGATTGCCGCCGGCCCATGACGAGGTTTACCGATAGGGCGCAATATGCGTGCCAAAGGAAAAGCGGTTTAAATACACGGCGATCCGCCTATGTCGCATCCCCAACATCGTCGCACACCGGACAATGCCGGACGAAATTGTCCCGGGGCGTCAAATTGGTTTGATGGTGACCCAAGGAGTTCTGGCTTATCTGAGGCGTTCGGCCTTTTTCGAAAGCCGGACTCTTCGCGCGTTTCCGACGGCCCGAAGCGCCTGATCAAAGCTGACGGCATTCCCGGGTCTTGGCCTTGCCACAGCAGCACCTGCTGCATCAATTCCGACGGACGCTGTAGAACACCTGCAACACACGGCCCGCAGCAATTTCTCCGGCGCAACGCTGGGGCGACCGCCTTTGGCACTGCAGGCGTACATGCCGGAAAGGATGCCGTCTAGCCGCACCAGCGCTCCATTGATCATCAGCCGGTGCGGGCACCAGGATGACCGGCTGGAACGAAATCTTCCAACCGCTTCATCGTGAACAGCTGCTCCATGAACACATCGCTCCCGTCAATCGAGCCGTCTCGCCAGCGGGATCAATAGTCTGTCTTTGGCGTAGGTAGTTCAGCAGCCTGCTGTTAGCGTGCGGACGACGCCGACATCAACCGGCGGACAAATGCGACGAGGGCAACAAGCGCGCCTGACGCAACGCCGCCAGATCAGCCGAGCCGGTGCAGAAGCAGGCGACGGCCAACTGGCGGATGACGATCTCGAAATGCGCGACAACGGCCTCGGTGGACACTGTCGCCGCGCCCAGCACGCTGGCCGCCTGCCCGGCGATGTCCGCGCCCAGGCGGATGGCCTTGGCCACGTCGACGCCATCGCGGATCCCGCCCGACGCGATCAGCTTCACCATTGGCAGCGCCCGACGCACCGCCTGCACGCTGGTCAGGGTGGGAATCCCCAATCGGCGAACGACATCGCCACTGCACGGTCGGCGGCATTGCGGGCGCGCTCGCCCTCCACTGCGGCCCAACTGGTGCCGCCGGCGCCGGCGACATCGATTACCGCCACGCCCGCCTCGACGAGCGCACAGGCCACCGAGGCGGACAGGCCCGCCCCCACTTCCTTGGCCACGATCGGCACGCCCACGATGCGCGCGGCGCCAGCGATCAGCGCCAGGACGCCGCGCCAGTCGCGGTCGCCCTCCGGCTGTACCGCTTCCTGCAGCGGATTGAGATGGACGATGAGCCCATCGGCCTCCAGCGCGTCCACCGCGCGACGCGCCAGGTCCAGGCCGTCGGCCTCCCGCAGTTGCGCGGCGCCGATATTGGCCAGCAAGGGAATGTCTGGCGCCAGGCGGCGCAGCGCGCGCGTTAGCCCCTGGGAGTTGCGGCAGGCTCACACGCTGCGAACCGCACATGGCGATCCCCAAGGCTTGCGCTGCCTCGCTCAAATGCCGGTTGATGGCCTCGGCCCGTGGCATGCCGCCGGCCATAGAGCTGATCAGCAGCGGCGCCCGCATAGCCTTGCCCAGCAGCGAGGCGCGCAGGTCGATCTGCGTCAGGTCCAACTCGGGCAGTGCGCAGTGTTCGAAATGGATGTACTCCCAGCCAGCGGCCACCGTGGCCGGCGCCGTTCGCCGATCCAGCACGATGTCCAGATGTTCGTCCTTTCGCCGGCTCAGGGCGGTGTCGCTCATGCTCGCTCCATCCGTAGCAGCGGGCGACGGCGTTGCGTCGGATCGAACCGACGGCAGCGCGCCCAAGCCGCCGCCTCCGGCGCGTTCAGGCCGACGCACGCTGGCCTCCCCCTGCAGCGTCGCTGCGGTAGCGGCTGGTCGAAGTCTGGTAGTACTGCGCGCGGATCGCCGCCATCGCCTCGATCAACGGTCCCCACGGCGCGGGAAAGCATTCTTCCGCCATCACCCGGTGCAGCATGCGCGTATGGCCGGCCAACTCGTCGTTGAGGAACTCAACCACAGGCATAGCCGGATAGCGCTGCAGAAGCAGGATCGCCGCGTTATCGCCAGCCGACCTGTCCTTGTCGCGTCCATGCAGATCGTTCTGCAGGCGCCCTATCACTGAGATGAGCCGCAGGACCTGGCGAAACGCTGGACGCGCGCGCAAGGTCGCCATGTCCAGCCCCCACAGCAGCGACAGGCAACAGAACACGTTCCCGTAAGCGATCGAATCGATGCCGTTGTGCAGGTACTCGGCGTAAGACCAGCGTCGCGCCCCTGCCGCCTGCGCGTGTCCGGCGCGCAGCGCCGCGCAGTAGCACCGGGTATAGTCGAGAAGCCGAGCATAGTCGCGACGATCGTAAGCGAGCGCAGCCAGCGAAGCGCGCAGCTGAGCGCAGCCCTCGAATCCGGAGAGCACGCACGGTACGCCGTGCCCCAGCGCCTGCTCCACGGCGGCGAGCTGCTCCGGCGCGATCAGGCCAACGTCGTTGCAATCGTCTAGCCAGAACAGCAGCGCCAGTTCGCGATAGAACGCCACGATCCGCGTTTCGTCCTGCGGATCGCGGCCGGTGCGGGCGCTGGTGTCGCGCAGGCTCGGGTGAATGCGTTGCAGGATATACTGGCCGCCCCTTACCGCTTCCTCAGCATGCTCATCCGCGAAACCGGTCAGGGCACGCCCCCACTCAAGCACCTGCTGCAGCGCGCGTTCGGTCTGGATCATGGCGCCGCCCCTGCTCCCTCGGCTACGACGCGCCGCCCCCAACGAAGCGCCAGCCACAACCCGGCGAGACCGCATCTCCGCGCCATAACGGCGATCGCGAAGTTATCGATCCGATTGCCAGTTGCTGATGCAAGCTCTTGTGAACGGCCGTTTGGAGCCGGCCCGCAGCCTCGCCGGCAGTATCGAGCAATCCGCTTGCGCCGGCTCGCCATAGCAGGCGAGGACGGCAAGGTCGCCGGCGGCAAACGCACGCGAGCACATTGCAAGCGACATCCGCGAACGCGGCGCCGACTGGTCAGCCTCCGCCTCGGTGCCCGCATATGTCCGCGAGTCGAGCAGCGCCTTCGCCACGAAATGAGCAGAACGCCTTACGAGCATCGACCGCCGGCTGCTGCGCATGCGCGATGATGAGGCATGGTCTCGCAGCGGACCCGTTCCGACAGATGCTGCACCAGGGACGAGGCGACCTTATCCAACAAGGCACCACTTGCGCTGTTTGTGGAGACGAGCGTCGGCTGCATCCATGCGGCTGCTTGAGTGGTGAAGACTCTGAACGACGGTTCCTACGGCGCTGCCGGCGCAATCGGCTGCTTGGGGGACGCGTGACGCAGTCAAAGCTCCCCTTGCCAAGCACGGAGCAGGCGAGCGAGAGAGCAGATGAATAGGCGTGTCGCCAATATTTTCGCATTGCTCTAATCGATTATAGTTGTGAGGAGCAATTTGAGACCATTTACTTGCGGCTCAAGTCACCCATAAAAGAAGGCAAGCACCGATTCGGTAGCTTATCCCCTGTCTTTCGCGTACTCGCGGCCGTGGCGCCGGGTGAACGATTGAAGACCGCCGGTCTCACTCGCAGGTGGGTGCCAGGGCGTGGGGCGGTTGGCAAGCCACAGGAGTAGGACAATGTCGAAGGATTCGGGTAAGGGCGATAATCACGGCGGCGGACCGGGCAAGATCGAGATCACGGTGGTGGTGAACGGCCAGCCCACGCAGGTCGAAGCCAATCCCAACCAGCCGCTTCACGTCATTCGTACCAAAGCCCTTGAGAACACGCAGAATGTCGCCCAACCAGCCGAGAATTGGGAATTCAAGGATGAGGCCGGCAACTTGCTCGACGTCGACAAGAAGCTTGGCGATTTCGGTTTCCCGAATACTGTGACCCTGTTCCTCAGCCTGAAGGCGGGCGTCGCAGGTGCCTAAACCCCAAAGTGTGGATCCGGAGGTCTCCCGAGCGAAGTTTGATCGGGAGATCGGCCGGTTCCGGCCATATGCTGATGTCTATCGGGCTCAGGGCTGCTTCTTGATCGAGGCGACTTTTCCGCGCGCTTTCTTCATTTTCGCCAGCCCCAAGTTAAAGCCACGGGTGGTCAGCGCAGCGAGCGAGGTCGACTTCACCGACTACGACTTAAGACCACCGTCCGTGGTCTTCGTCGATCCGTTTACGCGTGATCCGATTGCCCGGAAAGATCTATACCTGAAAATGCTTAGACGTCCGCCGCTGCCCGGAACGCCGCCGGAGATGATAGGAGCTCTCATCCAGCAGAACGCCGTGCCGCTGACGGACTTCATCCAGGCCAACAGTCCCGAGGACGAACCATTCCTGTGCATGGCGGGCGTCCGGGAATACCACGACAATCCAGCCCATTCAGGTGATCCATGGCTACTTCATCGGGGTTCTGGCGAAGGCTGTTTGGCCTTCATCCTGGACAAGATCATCAAGTACGGAATCGTTCCTATAGAGCAGTTGCAGATTCAACTCCAACCGACAATCGTAGGAATGGTGGTATCCCCTCAGGCGATACAAGAATGACTGGTTTGAGAGATGTAACGATCGTGACTCTCCCGCGCGGCTGCATCTCGACCACGCATGGGCATCTGCGCTCAGTTGGTCGCGAGGGCAATGAGGGGATGGCACTTTGGGTCGGCGTTCAGGAAGACCGGCACTTTGCCGTAACAGAGACGGTTATCCCGGCGCAGCGTCACATTCGAACAAACGATGGCGTTTGCGTGATCGTTGCGGCCGAAGAACTGCACCGGCTCAATGTCTGGCTCTACAAAAGCGGCCTGAAACTCTTGGCCCAGATTCACAGCCATCCGGGCCGCGCCTACCATTCGACGACGGACGACGCTTATGCGGTTGCTACCACGGTTGGGTGTCTGTCGCTGGTGGTGCCGAATTTCGCCCGCGAGCCTTTCGATTTTGCTCGGGTCGCCGCCTATCGGCTTGACGAAAAGGCCAAATGGAATGCGCTCCCTCCCGCGGCACTGTCGCGAATGATCATGATATCGAGTTGAACAATGGCATTCGCTAACTTCATCGATCGCGCCGCCACGGCGGCATCTCAGGTCCTGGCCGATTTTCATCTGGGAGACTTCAAAGCAGCTCTTGAAAAGCAGGTCGTGGCAGTCGCCTTCGACCATCAGGCCGCTTCCTGCGCCGAAGGCCAGGCGACACTAGATCTTGCGGTGAGATTGCTCGCTAGGCTCTACCCGGTTCTGGCGATACTCCCGCTGGACAGCGCGGCGAGCTCTCAAGCCCAAGCGCTGGAGCGCTTGGCAAAGTCGATCAATCCAAAAGTCGGCATCCGGCGTTCCGGCAAGTCTGCCACCGTCTGCGTCGTTGCAGGGGTAACGCGCCCATCACTCCGGTGCCCGATCTTTTTCGTGGGATCGGACGGTTGGGCGGCAAAGCTGTCGCGTACGGACCCGGTGGGCTCTGGCCCAAGTCTGCTGCCTTATGGAGCTGGCGCCGCCAGTTGCTTCGGCGCCGCCAACGTCTTTCGAACTATCTTCGCCGCCCAGTTGACCGGCGCCGAGTTGGACGAAACCATCGACCTCTCGCTATGCAGCTACGACAAGACCAAAGCCGGGGAGCCTGGCCCGATCGACTTCCCAGTCGACCTTGGCGAAACCCACCTCGTTGGGCTCGGTGCGATAGGCCATGGCTCGCTTTGGGCGCTAGCGAGACAACCCGATCTCAAGGGTCGTCTGCATGTAATCGATCACGAAGCGATCGAACTCTCAAACCTGCAGCGCTACGCATTGGCTGGCCAGGCGGAGATTGGTATGTCCAAAGCGGTTCTTGCAGCCACCGCCCTTAGATCGACTGCCCTTGAGGTCGAGGCGCACCCTCTGACGTGGGCAGAATATGTTGCGCGCCGGGGCAATTGGGTCTTCGACCAAGTGGGTGTGGCGCTTGACACCGCCGCCGACCGTCTGGCTGTCCAAGGTGCACTGCCGCGATGGATCGCAAACGCTTGGACGCAGGAGCACGATCTCGGTATCTCCCGGCATGGTTTCGATGACGGCCAGGCTTGCCTTTGTTGCATGTACCTGCCATCCGGAAAATCCAAGGACGAGCACCAGCTGATTGCCGAGGAACTCGGAATACCGGAAGCACACGAGCAGGTGAAAACGCTCCTGCAGACCAATGCCGGAGTTCCCAACGACTTTGTAGTTCGCGTGGCTACAGCGATGGCTGTGCCGTTTGAACCGCTAGCCCCGTTTGTCGGCCAGCCCCTGCGCTCCTTTTATCAGCAGGCTATCTGCGGCGGTCTGGTGTTCCAGCTTAGCGAAGGAAGTCGCCGCGTTCGAACTGTGGTTCCGATGGCCTTTCAGTCGGTGCTTGCCGGGATTATGCTTGCCGCGGATTTGGTCAAACATAGTGCGGGGTTTCCCATGAGCCCGACGACGAGCACTCGGGTGAATCTTCTGCGCCCCCATGGCTCTCACTTGCACGATCCGAAGGCCAAGGACTCCAGCGGCCGCTGCATCTGTAGCGACGACGATTTCATTGCCGCTTACAGGCGCAAATACGGCGAGCCCGTTGATCAGGTAAGCGATGTCTCGGCCGCCTAAGCAGACGCGCACCTCTCCGTGGACGCAGGGGGCGCGGCTTGTGGGCGTGACCATGGGCGCCATTATGACACGCTTGGCCCGCTCCTTTGCCCGCCTATCGTCCTCCGCGCATGATCCCTGACACCTCCTTGCCGACGTGATGATCCAGCACCAGCCGCCATGGCACCAGAGGCTGGTCAAACCTCCGTTGTTGGCCGGTTTGGACAGTGCTGCATCAGGTCTCGACCGACGTCTCGACAGTCAGGGCTGCTTCGACGGGTGTGAAGATGTCAACATCGACCCCAGGCGCCCGAATCGTCACAATCAGGGCGTACCGAGCCAGAGCGTCGACGCGTTCCAGGTAAGGCTTCTCCTTCCACCAGCCCCCGACCGGGAACACGCCGATCGCGTCACGCTCGGCGAGATCGGCGGCGCTGCCCGACCAGAAATCGGCGTGCAACGAGCCGCGATCGCGGAAGG
>NZ_SUEO01000014.1:32356-39308 GCF_004962925.1 Mesorhizobium sp.
GTGCCGAGCAGCCACTCTTCTCCGCCTCCAGCAGGCGCCCCTTCCTCCTCGTCCCGAGCGGCCTGATTGATGCGGGCTCGGAATTCGTCGACTGTCTCGGTCGCTGACTTTACTCTGAACCGAAGACCATGGGACGCGTAACGATGCCGGCGGGTCCATCCGCGTTCACCGGGGTTGGGTTCGATGAAATAGGACAGCGTGACGCGGAGCTCGACCTGGGCAGCGCCGAGCGCCGCGAGCTGCTCCTTCGGCCAAGGCAGGCGATGCAGCTTCATGTCACGCGTTTTGGCAGCCGCGCCGCCCTCGCGCTGGAAAGGCTGAAGCTCATCTTCAACGATAAGCGTGAGGTCGTTCACCGTTGACAGAAGCGCGCGCCCAAGATCTGGCACGCCATAACCATAGCGCCGCACGAGCGCCTGGATCTCGCCCTTCGCTCCGTTGCACGCATCGATGCGTGCGCGCATCGCCGGAGTCCATTCGGCCGAGTGGACGATCAGGGCGCGAACCGTTTCAGGCCACAGCTCGGGGCGCGCTGATAGAATTAGTCCCGCCATCCGTGCGGCATGGGCCGTTGCCGCGCTCGTATCTCCGAGGGTGGTGAAGTGGCGCAGTTCGGGTCGATAGAAAGTGGTCAATATCTGCAGATCGTCGATCGGCTCGCCAGGCAACACACCGTCATGGGCGAGATTGCCGCCTTCGAAGACGACCTCGGGCTTCACCGGCCACTGCCTGTCCCAAACGACCGAAGTGCGACTGCGCGGCGAGAGCTCGCCGACCGGCGCGATCGGAGCGTAGCCCGCAAAGTCGGTGTCAAGGATATCGACCTTTTCTGTGAAAGCGCCGACCGTCAGCGCATTCCAGGCCTGAGAAGGATCATCGACTGCTTCCAGATCGTTGCGCGTCAAATGCTCGGCCGGCATGAGGTCATCGCCGATGTTGCCGGCAGAGAGAACGATCAAGCGTCGCTGTTCCTCTTCGAAACAGAGTTGGTCGATAGCGGCAGACCACGATGTGGGCCTTCCACGCGCCGGACTGGCGCTTGTCACAGCCATTGCGATCGCGCGGCGGCGCTCCGGCGCCTGCACCTCGGCGCGGGCGATCGCTTCCGCGGTGATCGCGCCATAGAGTTCTGGATCGTTTGCCTCGTCTTCTGGCGGAAGGATACGAACACTCTCCAGCCGAAAGGGCAATGGAACTGGATCGCCTCCGACCAGGAGCGGGACCAGATCACCGTACAGGCCGACACCTGCCATTCGCGTCCCGTGGCCGCTCCACGCAGGTGTGTCGTCGCTGCCCCATGCCGGTTTGACGGTGTGCCAGTCTTCAACGGCAAGTGCGGGTTCGATCAACGGGTGGGTGCGACGCACGCCGCTGTCGAGAATGCAGACCGCAATATCGGTTTGAGGCGGTCTGACGCGCCCGAGAAGCTCGTCGCTCCAGTCCCTTTGCTCCGCGCCGCCAAGGCCCATGAAGAAGGACGGCGTATCCTTCGCGCGCCGCAGCTCGGCGACTACATCGCTGTGCGCAATCATGCGGTCGAGCATTGCCGTGCTGGCGAGTGCCAGCATGACCACCCGCTCCGGAAACCTGACCGCATGCGTGCGCAAAGTGATGTTCAGGGCTTCGGCAATGTGCTCGAAGTTCTCGCGGCGACCGTCGCGCAGCCAGACTTCCCACCACACCTGCTCGTCAGCGGCCTGGGGGAAGAGGTCGTCGTGGTCGGTAAACAACGATCGTGCAGTCGCCAGCCTGACTGTCTCCATGCGGGAGACGAGCGGCTCGTTGCGCGGTCTGCCGCGGTCAGTGTCAACGTCTCGATACGCCTCGACTTTCCGCAAATAATAGGCTTGCGCGCTTTGCGGCAGGAACACCGACGCTGTGATGGGAGCACCGGGTTGAGTTGGCTCATGGACGGCGACCAGCTCCATGTGCTGGCGACGATCGGCCAACTGGTCGAGGGCCGCCCGTCCGGACATGGGCAGATCGATCTCGAGATAAAAGCCAGGCGTGCCGACCGACAGCTGGGGGTCACGCGCCGCAATCTGCTGGCGTGCACTTTCGACCGCTTGTTCGATGGATTGCGTCAAGGCCGCAGCATGCGACGCCCGATCACGCGCCGGCAGCGGCGGTGCATGTATAAGTTGGTTGGGCCGCCGATAGGCTTCCCGAATGCCGTTGTTGCGAAGGTGGATATGGGCGCGGTCGCGCGGAAAATCGTCTGCCATTATGATCTGTGCTGTCGCTACTCAGACAGCGAAGCCTGCCGGCGTTCCTTCAGAGCGTCGATGAGCGCTTCCGAGGTGATCCGCTTCCCCCCCCGCAATATGATGGTTTTTGCAGCGTCGTCGGCCGCGCGGGTGATCTCGGCCTGCGACAGTCTCTCTGCCTGAGAGATCGCCTCGTTCCAGGCAAGCCCTCTGGTGTCGAAGCGGTCGAGTCGAGCCCGAAGCAGCGCCTCGATAATCGGCCGATCGGGCACGGCGTATTCGATGACATCGTCGAAACGGCGGAACAAAGCTCTGTCGAGCAGCTCGGGATGATTTGTTGCCGCAATAATCAGGCTGTGGCTGTCGTCTTGCTCGAGAAACTGCAGAAACGAATTCAGCACGCGCCGAATCTCGCCAACATCCTGGCGTTCGCCTCGACGCGCGCCGATGGCATCGAATTCGTCAAAGAAGTAGACGCCCCGCGTCGCCTGCATTGCATCAAAAACAAGGCGCAGCTTTCCGGCAGTCTCTCCCATGAACTTGGTGATCAAACCATCGAGGACGATCGTGAAAAGGGGCAGATGAAGCTCCCCGGCCAATGCCGATGCGGTCATCGTCTTGCCTGATCCTGGCGGGCCGACCAGAAGCAGTTTGCGACGGGGAACAAGCCCGTGCTCGCGCAAGCTTGATTGTTGGCGCTGCTCTCCCAGCACGCGGTGCAGGCGCGAGCGCAGACTGTCCGGCAAAATCATGTCGGTCAGTCGCAGGTCCGGATAGCGCACATGCAGGAGCCCTGCGAGCTCGCCCTTTGGCTGAAAAAGGGGAACCGGCCGACTGCTCTTGGCAATCCGGGCGTCCCTGCTCTTGGCTGCGTCGACCAGATCCTTGAGCTCCTGAGCAAGCTTGCCATGGCCTTGACGTGCCTCATGCGCAGCAAGCTGCATCGCGATAGAGAGGAAACGATCCTCGTCGCCGGCAATGTGGCTTTTAAGCAGCGTCACGATATGGCGGGCCGTGGTCATGGCTCTCTTCTGGGGTATCCGTTTACTTGGCGAAGCGCATGCAACCTAAACGCTTTCAACGGCGATTTGTATCGCGCAATGGTGTTTTTTCTCTTGTCGATGTTCGCCCGTGGCAACTTCAGCGGTGAACTGTTGCGCCGCGGTCATAGGCCAGCCGGAATAACGCCGGCCAGCAGACAACAGTCCGCATCTTCGAGCGCTCGAAGTCTGGCCACTCACGCAGCGTGTCGGGTCCGAACGCTCCAAAGCCGCCCCGCCTGGCAGGTCCATGCGACCGATTGCGGGCGTGCGGCCATAAGGTCTACGCGGGCTCGCATGGCTGCCCGCGCCGCTGGCTAAAAAAGCTGTACACCATCTCACGAAACACCAGGTCCGCTCCTTTGCCGGCCGACGGTCCATGAAATCCCCTCCCCACTCACGACACCGGAGACCTCCTTGCCCACATGGCGCTCAAGCACCGGCCGCCATGGCACCAGCGTGAACTCGCGCGACTTCTCAACGACGGCATATTTTCCGCTGGCAAGCTCGACGGAGCGGCGGAGCGTACCCTCTACTCGTCCTCCGGATCGCGCTTCGGCATAGGGCAGGCCAAGTTCCTCCGACAGTTGGCCAGCAACACGGTTCAGTTCTCGCTGGCGCAGGATCGAAAGCATGTTGGCTCGATAGACGATCCGATCCTGTTCTTCATGCGCGAGGCCTTGCGCGATCAGCCACTGCCGCCGGCGAGCTTGCGCCTCTCTCACGTCGCAGCCGAAGCCGGATCCGTGCAAAGGCTCGGGTCTATCGGCAACCAGCTCCCGGTCGAGCCAGGTGGCGCCGTTGAAGCTGACCTGTCGCTCCAGCGCCATTGAGGAGAGCTTGTCGACAACGACAGGCTCGGCCCTGGCCCGCTGGCCCTCATAATTCGCGACGCGATCGAGATGGTCCGGCGCGATGAGCCAGGTGCCGTTCGGCTCTCGCTCAACGCCGCCGGTCGCGCGGCGGATCGCCTCCAGCCGCCGCACATGCGTTCGCGCAAAGCTCTCGGTGGCGGATGGGTCATGCTTCAGGTGGATATCGGCGTCGTAACGGCCGCCATGCGCGGCGGCGATTTCGGCGATGGTACGATCGACCTGCCTCGGCTCGGTGTTCCTTGGCGCGACACGCACGATGCAGCCATTAGGCATCGTTTCCATCGCCTCGCCTCTACCGATGTCGATCCAATGGCTCTTACCGTCGACGGCGTCGACGATCATGTAGTGGCGGTCATTGATCTCGTCGGCCAGTCCACGCGCGACAACGCGACCGACGAGAGACTGGACGGGCTCGCCGGCTCGATCGTGGATCACCCAGTCGGCGGCACTGCGGGCAAGCCCCTTGCCGGCCAGTTCGCGGTGCATGGTCTTGATGATGTCGCCGCGTTCGCCGGTGCGGCGCAGCGTGGCTTCGAGCTCATCGTCGAGGCGCCAGGAGCCAGCGCCGACCTCCGCGGCCAGACCCATCCGCTCGAGCTTGCGCAGCCGTCCCTGGTGCAGCGTCTTGCGAATGGCGTCGGGACCGCCCGGCGAGACCAGGCCGTCATCATCACGCATGCTGAGCAGCCGACGGTCGATGCTGGTGAAGCGTTCCTGCTCCATTTCCCGGCGCAGGCGAAGCTCAATCTCGCGGTCGGTTCGCGGACCGAGATCGAGGCTGACCAGCTCGGCCGCCCGCTCGCGGATGCCAGATGAGATATATTCGCGCGCGATGACCAGGTTCTCGCCACGGTCGTCCCTGCCACGGACGATGATGTGGCTGTGCGGGTGGCCGGTGTTGAAATGATCGACCGCGACCCAGTCTAGCTTCGTGCCGAGGTCTTCCTGCATCTGCGCCATGAGCCGCCGCGTCAGCGCCTTGAGGTCGTCGTACTCGATGCCGTCTTCGGCAGCGACGATGAAGCGGAACTGATGGCGGTCGCCGTCCGCGCGATCGATGAACGCCTTGCCGTCGACGCGGCCGCTGTCGGCGCCGTAGAGCTCGCCAGGTTCACCTTCGCGGGTGACGCCGTCGCGCTGAAGATAGCGTAGATGGGCACGCGCCCCGTCCGCGCCCTTGCCGGCGAGCTTGACGACCCGCGCCTTGACGATCACCCGGCGCTGGCGGAAGGCGGCATACCGGTCGCGCGATTTCAGCAGTGCGGCGGCCGCCCCGCCGCGCCCTGTCCGGCTTCCGGTGAAGCGACCACCGCGTTGCGGCCGGCCGCCAGCCCGGTTGATCGCCGCACGAACCTGGCCGGCATAGCGTTTGCCGGCCTTCGAGCCGCGCGACCCGATTTTGCCGAGCTTCGGCCTGAACTCGTCATCCTTCATGCGAGCCTCCCAGACATTTCAAGCAAAATCAGACACTTACACGTCCAACCCTCTTGGCACCGGCGGCAGCCTCCCGGAAAAACGATGTGCAGACAAAGATTTAACCGCCTCCTGGAGGCGGTACCTTTATCTTGCCTTACGCGCCCAGCCCCGCCAGACGCGCCCCCGTCCGCCCATGGCTAACGCACCGGCTCCTTCGGCTGCGCGCCGTCCTTGCCGAGCGGCACGAAGAGATCGCCGTTTCGCACGCCTGAGTGAACACCGTCATGAATGAAGAACAGCGACCGTCCGAGAGGAGCGATTTGCGCCTTTGGAGCGACAGATTGGCTTTCGAACGCCTCGATGTCGGCCGCCGAAACTCCGGCCGCCTTGAGTTGGTCGAGGTACTCGACGGTCTCTTCTGGCAGCGGTTTGCCACGCTTCAAATGCTCGTCGTAGCGCTCGGGACCGGCATTGTAGGCGCCAAACAGGCCAGGAAATCCGAAGCGGTCATACATGGCACTGAGATAGGCCGTGCCGGCCAGGATATTGTCGCGCGGATCGTGGGGGTTAGGCCCAAGGCCGTGTTCGACCCGCATCTCTTCATAGGTGCCGGGCATCACCTGCATGAGGCCCATGGCGCCAGCGGGGGAGGTGATGGGGCGGCCGTCGCGCATCGTCTTGCCGCCGCTTTCGGCAGCCATGACGGCATAGATCCAGGCTTGGGGAATATGGAAGCGCCGGCTTGCTTCCGATACCAACGTCTGCCACTTTCGCAGCTGCGGACTTTGGGAGATGGCGACCGGCTCAGCGCCGGTCGAGGCGGAACAGGCGCATGGCGCAATGGCGATCATGCCGAACAGCAGGAGGGTCACTCGGTCCATAGCGGCACGAGCCTCCCGATGACATTTTGAGTGGGAACAGGCCCGAAATAGCGGCTGTCGAAGGAGCGGTTTTTGTCGCTGCCGAGAAGGAAAACCTCGTTATCGCCGAGCGCTCGGCAGCCGTTCCACCATGGCAAAGATCGGCCTTTGACATCGATTTTGAGCCGGCGAGCGACGATGTCACCGCCGATGATGATGGCGTCGTTGAAGGCGCAGACATGCTCGCCCGGCAGCGCGGCAAGGCGTTTGACTAGAGCCACATTGCGAGGCAGATAGCCGCGTTCGGCGGCGAGATAGGCTACGAAACCAGGCGTGCGGACGAGCACGAGATCGCCACGTGCTGGCGCTCCCGCAGCGACGCGATAAAGGCCGACCGGCGCGCTGGCCGAGGCGTTCCAGACCAGCCAAGGGGTGGGTTTTGCGAGTGCCGCGAAGCCCAAAAGGCCGAGGCCAATCGTGGCAAGGGCGATCACTTTGCGCGCTCGAACGTGACGCAGGCCGCTGCCGATCAGACGGATGGAAGGACGCCGGTT
>NZ_SUEO01000014.1:39318-40092 GCF_004962925.1 Mesorhizobium sp.
TTCATGCGCCGTCTCCATCGACCGGCGCTGAACCGTCTTGGCGAGTGCTGTCCTGCGGATGGCCTTTCGACCACTCGTCGAGCTCGTCGATGTGATAGCGGACATAGCGGCCGTGCTTGCGGAATTTCGGGCCGCCCCCTTTGAGCCGCATCTTTTCCAGGGTGCGCTGGGACAGGCCGATATAGAAGGCCGCCTGCGCGGTGCTGAGAAACGGACTGCCCTTCTTGGCGCGGGCCGCGCGTTCGTTTTCGTCGTCCATGATGGTCCTCGTGTCGCTTAAGGAGAAGCGACGGCCAGGATGGGCGAGCGACGTCGTTTCCGGGACGGGCGAAGAGTCGGGGGCGAGTTTTCGCCGCCCTTTGGGCGGAGCTGGAAAGAGCCCCGCGCAGGCTGCGGCGCGGGGCTCGGAGGTCCGCCGATCAGTCGACGGGGTTCCAGATGATGGCGTAGGTGTCGTCATCGTCCTGGCCGGCGGCGCGGCCGAGATTGGCGTAGAGCTTGCGCGGACCGAACTCCGGGGCGGCGATCGACAGGCTCACATAATCCTTGCCGGAAGCCTCGCCGATGCGGGTCCAGCCGGCGCCGACTTCAACCCCTTGCGTCAGCACCCGGAAGTCGGGATGGTTGTCGGCGCTCTTGGCCTGATTGGGCACGATGTCGATGTCGGCGCGGACGCTGAGCGTCCTGAGCTGGCCCCTGTAGCCGCCATTGTCCTGCTTGGTGACGTATCCGATCGCGGTCATGTTGGTCTCCTTTTCGCTGTCGCCGGGGACC
>NZ_SUEO01000014.1:40102-51442 GCF_004962925.1 Mesorhizobium sp.
GGTTTCGGGCGGGCCGGATCCGCCCATAGGTCGACAAGCCAGCCGCAGGGGAATGGTCCTTCAAGACGCGGAGGAGACGGGTCGCGCGATCGGCTGACTTACAGCCAAGCGGCGTCGCGGATATTGGGCTTGGCACGGGTTCAGAGACCGTCGCCAGGGGCGGACGTGGCTATCCGCATTGCGCCTCGGCAAGCACGCCGGCGCAGCGCAAGGCTGGCGAAAGGCGATGAGTTGGCGTCGGGATTTCGCGTGCGGTGCGCGCCGGAAAAGTTGCAGAAAAGTGCAGTCGGCGCCGCCGGAGCGGGGTGCCAAGCGGCGGCTTTCAATGAGCCGCCGCTCGGGCTTGTCAGCTTATTCCGACACGAACAGGTGCCGCACCTTGGCCCACTGATCGGCGGTGCGGAAGCCGCCGCGACCGGTGTAGCTTTCGGCGGGGAATTTCATCCAGCGCGGCAGCCAGGCGTCGACTTTTTCCCTGCCGTTCTCGCCCGCAAGAAAGTCGCGGATGATTGTCTTTTGCGTCTTCACCTTCTCCGAAACATTGCCGTCGGCGCCGTGCTTGCCGCCGATTTCGGCGAGCATCAGATTGGCGATTTCCTTGTCGCGCAACAGCTCGAAGAAGGCGTCGTCGGCTTGCCAGCAAGCGGCCATATCGACATTCAGATGATTGCCAAGCGCCTCGATGATGGCGCTGCCGGCTTCAAGCGTCTCGGCCATGACGATTGTGAGAACGCGCATGACATTGTCGTCGGACAGGACCAACAGCCGTGCGAAGACCCTCGCTGTGGCAAAGGCATCGCCATTGCCGCCAGTGACCGCACCATCCTCCTCCGGTTGCCCGAGCAGCGCCAGAACATCGCGTCGCCTTTCGGCGAAGTCGGCTTCGGCCTTGCAGGCTGCGAGGCTGGCGGCGACCGTTTCGTTGGCGGCGCGCTGCGGCTCGCGGCACACCTGCCACAGGCTTGATCCGGCAATCGCGTGCGCCACCATCAGGCGCAGCGCGACGCCTGGATGGTCGAGCAACGCGGTACGCACAGCGGCATGGCGGTGCAAGTCGACATAGTTCTGCATCGGTCCGGTAAGTTCAGGCCGCGAGGATTTGGCGAGGGCTTCTTCCTGCTCGCCGCCCTCGTCATGGGCGCGAGCGCGGCGCGCTTCCTTGCGCGATAGCCAGCCCTCGTGACACTCGACTTCTCCGCGATGCGAGACAGTGATGACGACCTTGCCGCCCTTCTTCCTGGGCGTCTTCTCGTGGTCCCATGAGTGGAAATACTGGCCGGGTTCGAGCACGATCACCTCGGTCCATCCGGCCTCGAGATAGGCGTCGCGTCTGGCGGCAATCGCCTCGTTCTGCTTTAGCCAGAACAGGTCGGCATCGGCGAAATAGCTGTCCTCGCCGAACAGGTCGGAGACGATCAGGCCGGGATATTCCTCGATCCCGAACAGCGCCACCTTGGTTGAAATCGACTGTCCGCCGAACAGCCACTGCTTCAGCTGGTAACCGCGCGGCGCGTACTGTTCGGGGGCGGCAAACAGCGCCAGCCAGTCCTTCTGCTGCGCCTTGGACGCCATGGTGAGATAGCGCGCGGTCTCGGCATCGATCTCCTCGCGGCGATAGGCTTCGCGGATTTTGGGAAGCAAGTCGCCGAGGGCCAGACTGCGTTTCACCTGAAGCTCGGTGATGCCGAAGGTGGCGGCGATGTCGGCAATGGTGCGGCCTTCCCGGATCAACCGGGAGAACGTTTCCCATTGCGAGACTTCGTCGGGATCGAGGCGGGCGATGTTTTCGATCAGCGAGGCTTCGAGCGCATCGGCGTCGTCGCCGTCCTCCATGATGGCGCAAGGCAAGGCATCGCTTTCGCCGCGTTCGTCGGCGAGTGATTTGGCGGCGAAATAGCGTCGCCGTCCGGCAACGATCTCGAACGTTTCCGGCGACCCGTTAGGCCGCACCAGAAGCGGTACCAGCACGCCGCGCGCGCGAACGGATGGCAGGATATCGGAGATATCCGGCGCGCGTTTGCCGTGACGCATGTTGAGGGCAGAGATGTTGAGCCGGTCCAAGGGAATGTGGGCAAGCTGCATGGTTTTGCTCCTTCGGTTTGGTTGAGTGCCCCGCCGCAGAGGCCCGAAGGCCGGCACGGGCGGGACGGGTTTGCGCCTAGCGGCGCGTCTGTTCCGCCGTGTTCGGCGGAAGCTCGGGACGGAGCTTTGAAAGCGCGTCTGCTGCCTGCCGCAGCAGCCGCTCGTCCTCGGTGATGTGGCCGGCGAAACGCGCTGCCTCGGCATAGACAGAGAGCGGAAACCGCGCCTTGAAATATAGGTCGCGCTCGATGCCGAGGCCAAGCCGGCCCTTGACGCTTTGAAGCTCGGCAAGGCTGACGCTGCCCAGTTCGGGAAAGCCGAAGCCGAGATCGCAAAGCCCGAACAGCGCGTCTCCGTCGGCATCAAGTTCGGTCAGAAGCCAGGTCGCAGGCCCGGTCGGGTCGAACAGTTTCACCACCGGAACATGGTCGGTTTCCGTGTCGGCGGCGCCGTTTGCGAGCAGCCGGGCGCGCAGTTCATAGGTGATCAGGATCATGGGAAGGACTCCTTGTCAGAACATGAGTTGATTGCGCGCGCACTGGTCAAAAAGCCCGGCATCGAGCCGCTGTGTGCGTTTTGCGTGGGCGCCTCGGCGCGCCTGTCAGAAACCAAAGTCGACCGGCTGCGGTGATCGGGCGGGCACCGGAAATAAGCGTCTGCTCGCCTTCCGGCGTTGTCTCGGTCCGTGGCGTGTGGGGATCGCGCGCGCTCATGCCGCGATCTCCTGATGATCGCTGCCTTGGTCATAGGCATTGCGGCCAAGCAGGAAATCGGCGGCTTTCGAGGCATGGCTGGCGGCGCGGAAGATGGCGCGATTGTCCTCGCGCAGCACCTTCAGCCATGAGCCGATATAGTCGGCGTGGCGCACGCTCGGCTCGATGCCGAGCGTGGAACAGACAAAGGCGGCGGCGATTTCGGCGACCAGTTCCTCGCGGGCATAGGCCTTGGAGCCGAACGAGCCGGAGAGGTCACGGGCGAGCCGCGTCGGGTGTCCGGTCCAGTGGCCAAGCTCGTGAAAGCAGGTGCGGTAATAGTCGATCTGGTGAAAGAAGGCGGGCTGCGGCGGCACCTGAATAAAGTCGCTGCCCGGCATGTAGAAAGCGCGATCGCCGCCAATGCGAAAATCAGCGCCGCTTGCGCAAATCAGCGCCTCGGCTTGTGGGACGATCTGGCGCGCGGGCAGCGGCTCGGCGGCGGCATAGAGATGTTCGGGCAGGTTGTCGCACTGCGCGACATTGAAGACGGTGAAGCGTTTTAGATAAGGCACCGCCTGCGGCTCGCCGCCATCAGCCTTGGCGCGTTCCTTCTCGTCCTTGGGAACAAAGCGATCGGCATGCACGATGGTGGTGCCGTGTTCGCCCTTCCTGACATTGCCGCCAAGGGAAAGCGCCTGCCGGAAGGTGAGCCAGTTCTGGCTGAGGTATGAGCGCTCGATGACCGCGCCCCAAAGGATCAGGATATTGATGCCGGAATAGGCGCGACCGGTGGCCGCGTTGCTGGGCAGGCCCAGGTCGGCTTTTGCCCTGCCCCATGGCTTGACCCATGGCACGGTGCCGCGCTCCAGTTCGGCAATGATGCGGTCGGTGATTTCCTGATAAAGGCTGGCGCCCGTGCGCCCGCTCCTGCCTGCGCCAGCCTCTCCGCTGCCGGAACGCTTGTGTTTTGCACGCATCGTTTGGTCCTCCGCTCTTCAATCCCGCGCCTTTCCCCGGAAGCGGGGTGGGCGGCGAAAGCGACCGGAAAGGCCCGCCGTCGAAGGCGGACCGCATCCGAAGGACCGGAACGAAGAGGAGGACCCGGAGCGGCAAGCGAAGGGTTGCGGGACGCCGCGGCGGGCCTAGAAGGGAGTGCCGCCCACCGCGCGCCACCGGGGAAGGCCACCAAGAAAAACCGCGACGGCCGAAGGACGGCGACCGTCAGCAGCCGGCAGGCTGCCCGCGCCAGGGGGCGAAGCCGAATGGCCGAGACTGCCTGAGCAAGGCGAAGAAGAGTGGGCTCGGTTCACGAGCACCCGGCGCGCGCCAAATGGCGCGCGGGCGGCAAGCAATTACCTAGAAGTCGAACGTCTCAGGCCTGCCTGTCGGGCCGAACCAGATCCATGTGGCTGACCTCGAGGGCCGATGCCAGTTCATAGATCGTGACAATCGTCGGATTTCTGCGGCCTTTTTCCAGACCGCTGATGTACTGCTGGCTGAATCCTGAAATCTCGGCAAGCTGCTCCTGCGTCAGACGCTTTTTTTGCCTGATTCTCTGCACATTCCGTCCGACCAACCTGCGCATGTCCATGCACGAAGGTCAGCGGATTGGGCAGCTTGAGTTTATCAACTATAATATGTAATCCACATCGTGCTTCCAGTCCGCTGGGGAAAACCCTCGCGGCGGCCACATTCCGGAGATAGAATTAGCGATGCTACAGCCGAAATCGACTACGCCGATTGCTGACGAAGTCCCCTGGTCAGACAGCATCACGAGCTACGACCGGCAACATCGCACCATTTACCTGCGCATCCTCGACGCCTGCGCCTACAATGCCAGCGTAGAGGAAATGGCCGATCGCATTCTCGGCATCGACCCGATCCTTGAACCGGTCCGCGCCCGCAAGACTGTTCGCAGCCATATCGACCGTGCGAATTGGATGGTGACGACCGGCAGCAAGCACCTGTTCGGCAGCTGAATACGGCGCGGATTGCCACGCCTTTTCAGACGAGAAAGTCCAGGTACCCGCCATTCATCAGCGCCCGGCCACGAGAGACGGCGCGGCGGATGCGATCGCGCAGGTGATCGCGAGGATCATTCCAGTCGGAGTGGACGCGCCCTTCTCCGATCAGCGCCTCAGCGATCTCGCGGTGGGATGCTCCAGCGAGGGACCGTCGAGTGCCTGGAGGCCGAACCGAGGCGGCGGCCACGCGCTTCGGGCGGAAACAGAGTCTTTGGCAGTCACCCGTGCGGCGCGTAAGACTATTGAGACATTCGAGTGCCCACAGCCGATGTTTCAACTGCGCAGTGGGCCAGATTGCATCGATATGAAGTCGAACGGGCAGCAAAACGTTAGCGCCATACACGACGAGCTGGAGATGCCGGTCGGCACGCGGCAACAGGACATGTTGGCAGCCATCGCCCGACAGTAGCACCGTTGCACGGCATGGAAGCACGGCCAAGTCGAAGGGCGGCGCCGCTGACGATGGGGACACCTGTTCCGCAACGGCTGGCAAAGCGCGGCAAGAACTCCCAGGCCCAGTCTCGCCGGGGTCAGATGAGCGGTGTAGCCGTACGAGTTCTTGTCCCACCACTCCGGCCAGTTGGCGACGCTGGCTTCTGCCAGGCTCATGACCGAGTTCGGCTGAGCGCGACAGGCCGAACTCGATCATGCCGGCGAAGAGCTCGTAAGTGCCGACAGTAATTCCACCCGCTCCCTTTGAGACGTACTAACAATATCTGATGTAAAGCGGCTCTTTCCCAAATATCTGGAGCCTTGTAGCGCCGTATTTCCTTCCAACGGCACCGGAAAAGTGTCGCGAAGTACGCGCGTTCAGAGGCACAATACAATGGCTGAGGGTCGACTGCTTGATGCGAAGCACTTTCGCCGCGTGAAGGAAGCTACCACGCGGGGCAACAGTAGCTCCGTATCGGAGATGAGGAAGCTCGATCTGTTCGGATAACGTATACGGTCAATCTCCTTATCAAGCCTTTGATCACGGACGCGCTGCAGCCACTCTCATCGAGCGTTCGAAAAACATCGCACTGCCGGTGGGGAGGTGCACCGGCAGGCCGCGCCGCACTTAGGTCGCGGCCGCGTGGCGACCAGATCGCGGCTACAGGCTATGGGCTTGCGAACGAGTTCGCCTCTGCGTTTAGCGATGGTTTATTCCGTTAGAGCCCGTTTCCGCTAATCCCTATCAGTGGGCCGTCCTTGAACGCTTCCTGATCGACGGCGTATCGAGATCGTTTCCAATACGGTCGAGGGGCAACACGAAAGAACAGCCTCTTTGCGAGCAGCCACGACCTAACCGATCATTGCCACGCTCGTTCAGACCTGCCTGTGCCGGGCCCGGCATAGGCAGGTCTAGGCTGACCGCCGAACTTGCCGAGCGCATTTTCCGAGGGCGGTGTGCGGCGCTTCTCCCGCCGATTCGACCAAGGAACCGGTCGTTGACATTCAGCATAGTTTCCACCCTCAAAGGGCGTTCAGGAATTCCAGAAGCCGGTCGTTTGGCCTTTGCGCGCTCATATGGCTTCGGCCCGCCCAGTGCGGATTCCTAAGGTTCAAGATGTGTGTGAAGATAGGTCAGCGTCGTTTCCATCGTCTCATGGCCCAGCCACAGGGCGTTGGCCGAACAATGGACGCCCGCCTGACATTACATGGCTCGAATGAAGGGCGCCCTGGTCAAGGGCGCCCTTCGCATCGGCGGCAGGCTTCGATCCCGGAGGTGCGGAGCTAGGCACTTCGAAAGGAGCCGCCGATGAGCCCTTTTTGGGCATCCCGCCGAGCCAACGCCGGCCGGGCGAGTCTAGCGCACGCAATTATGCGACGGGCGCTATGGTTAAATGCTTCGATCCGTCAGAACGAGCGCTGGAAGCGGAGGAGGCCGCCGAAGTTGTCGTCGTCATCGGCGCCGGTCCAGTTGCTGACGCTCTCATCACCAAGATGGAAGTAGCTGGCTTCGGCCGTGATCGTCAGGCCGGGGACGATATCGTAGGCGATGTTCGCCACGACGCCGAGATTCTCGCCCTCGTCATACGAGATCTGGGTGTTAAACGAGGTCTTCTCGTTGATGGTGTAGGTGCCACCGCCCCAGACCGCCCAATTGCCAGACCACAGCTTGTACATGCCGCGGCCGCCAGCGGGGATTGCGAAGCCGCCGTCCGTGTAGTTGTCGTCCGTGCCGTAGCCGGCCATGATGAACAGCGACAGGTTCTCCATCGGGGTGACGTCGAGGCGAACCTTGCCGGCAACTTCTTCATAGTTGCTGTCGTAAGCAATGACGCCGGTGATGGCGCCCCAGCCCTGCGTCCACTTCACACCGCCGACGACATGCGGGACGTAGCTGTCGATCGTGAAGGCGCCATAACCCTGTTCGAGCGAAACCACGGCGGAGAAGCCGTTGCCGGCGTCGAAATAGTACTGGACGACGTTGGTGTCGAAGCCACCGTAGGGAACCAGCGTATCGTTGAGGACGTTGCCGGCGTAGCCGCTGAACGTATCGAAGGCAGAGTCGTCCTTACCGACGCGCAGCCCACCGAGCTGGATCCAGGCGTAGGGCAGCGAAACGCCCGCGTTGCCGGCTTCGTTGAGGTACGGAGATGTGTCGCCTTGGGTGTTGCGGAAGTTGAAGCGGGTCTCGGTGTAGGTCTTCAACGTGCCGAGCTCGGTTTCCTGGCCGGTCCAGGTCTTCAGCGTGAAGCGAGCACGCTTCCAGTAGGTATCCTGCTCGTCGCCGTCCTCGACGTCGACGGTCCCCGCACCGGTGAATGTGCCGACGTCGCCGACGCCGATGTCGTAGCGGACATAGCCGCCGATGCGCAGGCAGGTTTCGGTGCCGGGGATGTAGAAGTAGCCAGCGCCGTAGACGTCGCAGATCCTGACGTATTCAGCGGGTTCCGGCTCGGCCACGACGACGGCGTCGGCCGCGCGCGCACCGGAAACTGCGACCAGTGCCGCAGCGGAGCCAAGAAGAAGGCTCTTGATGTTCATTTTGATCTCCTTGAATGATTTGAAAAGAGCGAGGACGTCGATGGACGAACCGCTCCCTTGTCCCCACGATCGAAAAAGATGCGCATCACGAAGCATCCTTCCCGGCTCGAACGCTATTCACAGGACAGAATAGTGCAAGTTCAAACTCCGCCTTCCGAGCAAGTCTTGCAGTGTCAGTTGTATTTTTATCACAATATCTAAGTATTACTTGCACAAATTGAACAATTATACATTTGCACAAACGGCACAATTGGCACATTGACTATTTTGCGTACGCATCAAATGTGCACGAACAACCACGGACGCCTGACCAACGTCAGACAAATCCAATCAGAGAAATAGCCTGGGCGGCCGATGCAACGACTTCCGTGTTCGTACCTTCCCTGAGCAATTCGATAGGAACGCGGCCATTGAGAAGGGGCGAGGGACTGATCAGCCATAGCCAAGCCAATCTGGGATCGGAGATCGAGGAAAGGACCTGCCGGATACCCGGCATGGGCCTGCCGTCGATGAACTGAGCCAGGGGAAACACATGCTTGCGGGAGCCTCTCCGAAAGGCAATCACATCATTGTGCCGCTGCCACCAATGCAGCGTTGACCGAGGTATTCCAAAACGTCTCTCGAGATGCGTCGAGCCCGCAACTGGACCGGCCCACTCAGCAATCCGCGCGCCTTCTCTCGGATAATCTTTCAGAACCGGATGCGCGAGCGGATGATCGGCTGGCCGGGGTCGCGAAGCGATCTCAAACGCCTGAGCGTCCAGCCGTCGCGCTGCTTCGGCCTCAAGCCTGCCAAGTAATTCAGCGGCCACGGCAGTCAAATCGGCGGAAGCAGAACCCGAAGGCGCAACAGCGGCCCTGTCACCCTGTCTCGCCTCATCGCATTGGGCAAGAATGCGCTGCACCTCCCGCATGACAAAGCTTGAAAGCTGGCTCTGTCGCTTTTCATCCGCAAGATCAGTCGGCCCGGACATATGTGGCTTTCCCAATAGCGTTCCCTCAGCAAGCCGCTGAAAAAGCGTTGAAGACATGAAGTTTGGAGGACGGCGATGTGTTGCGTTTTCCGCTTGCTCACGACCCGGCAGCCGTGTTGCGGCTCAACCTGCGCCTCTCATCAAAAAGGGAGAATGTCTCTGGACAACTATCTTTGCCCCTACGATGGAAACAGACGCTTGTTTTATGTGTTACTTATACAAATCGAACGTGTTGCACATTTATACGAACTGTTGTTTGTTTTTAACTTTCATTCGCCCATTTAATGGCGCATACATGCTTCACTGTTGCCGCATCGTATTGGTCAGGTGCGCGGCACGCGGCACCTCCTTCATGACGAAATTTGAAAGCCCGTCGTCCGACCGTTTCATTTGCATTCGTCGATCCACTCATAAGGGCCAGGGTCATCCGGTGGCGTCAGCGGGCTATCTGCAGCCGAAGGAAGAGGCGCCGCGTCCTCGTCACCACCGATCAGCAGGCGCCGTGCTCAGGCCACTCGCATCGATATCGAAGGTAAGATGTTTCGCTTGTTGTGGGTTCCCGAGGATATCTCTGCAAGCCGCATGGCCGTTTGCCCCGCTAGCCGGCGAGTATGCCGACGTGGTGTTCAGTTCGCCAATATAATATTCCGGACGATGCCATCGCGTTTGCAGATGGCCGCGTCCCATTAAGACCTGCCGCTGCTTCGACGCTCGCAAGGACGTCCGGAATGAGACACTCCGCCGCGTCGCGACAGGGACGCTCGGCGTTGCCCGTAAGTTGGGATGTACAGCGCGGTTGGGGAGTATACGATGCCGGCCGTAAGGTCCGCGAGGCCGTTCAAGCCCCGCAAGGCTGAGGTTGCCCAGTTCGCCACCACCTTCAATCTGCGAGGGTCGCACGCGCTGTGCTATGCCAAAGGCTCCGCGCCAGCGCCCGTCGCCTGTCGCCGGGAAGCCAACAGAGAGAACTGCGAGGGTCTGACGAGCCGCGACCGTCAGCAGGCGGCATCCTGCCCGCGTCAGGGGGCGAAGCCGAATGGCTGAGACTGCCTGAGCAAGGCGAAGAAAACGGGCTCGGTTCACGAGCACCCAATCAGCGCCATCAGGCGCGTGGCGCCGTCAAGAGCCGGCTGGATTTACCGCTTAAGCTGATCGCGAATGCCGAGCCTTGCGCGGCGGTTTTATGAGCTCGCAGGGATCAACACTAAATGCTTGCGCCAGTCGTCCAAGCACACTGACGCTTGCGGAAACGCGGGCGCGCTCGATCGAGCCCACATAGCGCATGCTAAGCTCCGCGCGTGCAGCCAACTCTTCCTGCGTCAGATCCTGTTCATGGCGCAGACGACGCATGTTGATCGCCATGACCTCTTTGAGATCCACGGGCGAGATAGGCGCTGAAAAGGAATTATCGTTCTAGGAATGATCGTTCCTATTCTTTATAGTCGGCCTGCTGGCGAAGGGCTCAGCCGGGCCGAAAACCAGCCGCCAGTTGATCGAGGTCAAACAGTCAAAAAGAGCTATGAAGCCAGACATTGCTGACGAAGTCCCTTGGTCAGACAGCATCACGAGCTACGACCGGCAACATCGCACCATTTACCTACGCATCCTCGACGCCTGCGCCTACAATGCCAGCATAGAGGAAATGGCCGATCGCATTCTCGGCATCGACCCGATCCTTGAACCGGTCCGCGCCCGCAAGGCTGTTCGCAGCCATATCGACCGCGCCAACTGGATGGTGACGACCGGCAGCAAGCACCTGTTCGGCGGCTGAATACGGCGCGGATTGCCACGCCTTTTCAGACGAGAAAGTCCAGGTACCCGCCATTCATCAGTGCGCGGCCACGCGAAACGGCGCGGCGGATGCGATCGCGCAGATGATCGCGTGGATCGTTCCAGTCGGAGTGGACGCGCCCTTCTCCGATCAGCGCCTCAGCGATCTCTCGGTGCGATGCTGCAGCGAGCGAACCATCGAGGGCGCGAAGAACGAAGGTCTTCGGGCGCCGCGTCTTTCAGCCGAAAGGCAGCCCTGCGTCAGGGGCGAAGCCGGATGGCCGAGACCGCCCAAGCCTGCCGAAAAAGCGGGCACGGTTCACGAGCACCCGGTGCGCGCCGTCAGGGCGCGCGGGCGCCCTACGAGCGGATGCCGGACAGAATCTCACACGGGTCTGCACCAAGGGCCGCTGTTACGTCGAGAAACTCAATGACATCGAGACGCCGCTCTCCACCTTCGTACTTGGCCACGAAGGATTGCGGACGGCCAAGCTTCTCGGCCACCTGCTCCTGGGTCAGGCCTTTGGCCTTGCGCAGCGATATTAGATGGGTCAAAAACCGCTGGTGGCGGGGAGAACGAAGAGATTTGGGCATGCAGGCGAACCGGTCAGGTAAAGACCGGCTCAGCGACTAATCCCGGTTTCGGATTATCCCATTTTGGGATATATTGCTTCGGTTAGCGCTTAACTGGCGAGGTTCGCAGCAGCCATGAATCGATCAACGGGAGCAGATAAGACCCGAAGCTCAACTCTGTGCGACGAAGTCCCCTGGTCAGACAGCATCACGAGCTACGACCGGCAACATCGCACCATTTACCTACGCA
>NZ_SUEO01000150.1:0-263 GCF_004962925.1 Mesorhizobium sp.
GAAATGCACGAGCCGTTCGACGAAGGGGGTCGATGTTTCGAGCGCCGCGCGTGCTCGCATGTCGACCTCGTCGCGGTAAAGCGCTTGAGCCTTCTGGCGCGCTGTCTTGCGGGCGGCCATCTTTGCGGCCCGGTCGGCGTCTTTGGCCTCGAGCATCGCCTCGGCATAGCCGTCACCGAGTGTGGCCGAGTCCTGCGCGCCGGAAAAGACGGCTGGTTTTTCGTCGTAGTTTTCGAACTGCGCTATCAACCAGGATTTCGGGT
>NZ_SUEO01000150.1:273-669 GCF_004962925.1 Mesorhizobium sp.
GCGGTTGAGCGCAACCGCGACCTCGCTTGGACGTGCCAATCATACCTCCGTCAGCATTGCTTTCAGAGGCTTCAACGCGGCGATGACTGGAATCCGTCGCTATTTGCGGCTCTATTTTTCGCGCGCTCGGCGCAGCATGTTGGTGCGGCCGCGCAGGCCGTCGACAAGCCGAGCCCTGTCGGCTGGTGTCAGTCCCGTCGCGAAGGTCACGATTGCCTGTTCGAGCCGACCGCGCAGCGCCATATCGGCTTTCCGGACCGAGGCGAGCGTCTCATTGACCGCCGCTGCGTCGATCGGCTCAGCCTCGATCAGGCGCGCGACCGCCTCGCGGCCGGCCCGAGCCGCTTCAATGTCGGCAGCCGACTGGCGCCGCGCCTCGGCGAGCGCCTGGCGAAA